>CAZORN010000026.1:0-22589 GCA_964581935.1 uncultured Victivallales bacterium | reverse complement strand
CGGGTTCCGAAGGGCGTCTGAATCCAGCGCAGATCCAGTTTCAGCTTGTAGAATTTCTTGTCCTGTGTCGGAATGACTTCCTTCGCGTCCGCATTGATCGTGATGTCCGAATTGGTGACCTTGTTGATCAGGCTCTTGCTGCCTTTGAGTCCGACCGTCACCAGACAGGGCTTGTCGTCCATGAGAATCCGGTTGTTCGGGGTTTTGATGTTGACCGTCACGTTCCGGACATCGGTCGTGGAATCGATCTGCGCACGGATGGACAGATAGACCAGCAGCGCCAGAAGGAACGCCGCGATTTTCAATCCGAGGTTTTCGCGGAGGAACGAGGGCAGGAATCTTGAGGCTCCTCCGCTTCCGTGGTCCTTACCTGATTTCATTCTGATCCTCCATGTCGGCGCCGTCCTGTTCGTTCAGGGGAAGCGTCTGACGTCCCGTATCGTTGTTGAGGTTTTCGGACTTGTCGTCTTTCTTGTCGATCAGGTTCTCTTTCAGATAAAGAATGAGTTCGGCTTCCGAAAGATCCCGCGAAAGCTTTCCGCGGTACGCCGCGCTGATGATGCCGGTTTCCTCCGAGACGATCACCGCCACCGCATCCGTTTCCTCCGTGACTCCGAGCGCCGCGCGGTGTCTCGTTCCGATGTTCTTCGAGCTGGTTTCCTGCGAGAGCGGCAGAATCGCATGCGCCGCGACAATCGTATTTTCCCGGATGATGATCGCTCCGTCGTGGAGCGGCGAGTTCGGATAGAAGATCGACTGCACCAGAAGCGAGTTGATCCGGGCTTCCATCTGCACCGCGTTGTTGATGATCGCCGCCATGCCGATCTTGCCTTCAAACACGATCAGCGCCCCGCAGCGGCGGAAGGACATCTGCGTCACCGCACCGGCGATCTCCTCGATCGCCTCCTTCTGCTGGGTGCGTTTGTGTCGGGACAGGTGGCTCCCCAGCTGTGCGAACGCGCGCCGGAGTTCCGGCTGGAAAATCACGATCATCGCCATTGCGAACACCGTCCACAGGTTTTGGAGCACCCACCCGAACACCTCCATCCGGAGCGAGAAGGTCAGAAGCATCAGCAGAACCAGCGTCACGACGATTCCCACCAGCGCGCTTACCGCGCGCGTCCCGCGGAAAAAGTAGAGAATCGAATAGATGATCAGCAGAATAAGACAGAATTCAATCGGGGGATTGATATAGGAAATCCAGAACTGCTGCAGGGCTTCAGGGAACTGCTGCAGGGTCAGATCCATGTTGTTGATGGTCGCAGGGTTCATCGCAATCCTTTCTCAATGTCGCCATACGGTGAGATAATATAACTTCAAAATCTGAAAATTCAGCAGGGGTTTCAGCTTTTTTGCATTTATTTTCGGTAATGTTCTCGGATGCCTCCGCCCTGAACGGCGGTTTTCAGGTATGCGTGTCCCCTCCCGGAAAAAGGAAACGCTCCGGCGGACGGGACCGTCGGAGCGCAGGGCGTTTCAGCCGGACCGGGTTTACTTCACCACGATGTTGACCACGCGTTTGGGAACGCAGATGATCTTGACCACCGTCTTGCCGTCGAGCTGTTTCCTGACGTCGGCATTCGCCAGCGCGAGCTTTTCCATTTCAGGCACGGCGGCTTCGGCGGGCATCATCATGCGGACACGCGGCTTGCCGTTGACCTGAATCAGAATTTCCAGTTCGTCTTCGACCAGAAGTTTTTCATCGTAGGACGGCCAGTCCGCGAGGGAGACCGGCGCCTGTCTGCCGAGGACTTCCCAGAGTTCTTCGGCGATGTGCGGCGCGTAGGGCGCCAGCAGTTTCACGAACGGTTCCGCCGCTGAGCGGGGCATTTCCGGCAATTTGGAGAATTCGTTCACGAAGATCATCATCTGGCTGATCGCCGTGTTGAAGTTCAGCGTGTCGGTGTCCTCCGTGACCTTCTTGATCGTGGCGTGGAGCACCTTGAGCTGCGCCTTGTCCAGTTCCTTGTCCACGACCGGTGTTTCAGCGATCATTTTCCAGATGCGCTTCAGGAACCGGAAGACGCCTTCCACCCCCTGGGTGCTCCAGGGTTTGACGGCTTCCAGCGGGCCCATGAACATCTCATACAGCCTCATGCTGTCGGCTCCGTACTGGCGGATCACCTCGTCCGGGTTGACCACGTTGCGGAGGGATTTGGACATCTTGGCCGGGAAGGCGGTCAGGGCTTCCCCGGTTTCCTTGTCGAAGGGATTGCCGTCCCGGAGTTCCACCTTGTCGTTCGGCAGGATGACGCCGCGCGAGTTCTTGTAGGACGTGCCGAGGATCATGCCCTGGTTGACGAGTCTCCGGAAGGGTTCCTTCGTGGAAACCGCGCCGATGTCATAGAGCACCTTGTGCCAGAACCGGGCGTAGAGCAGATGCAGCACGGCGTGTTCGGCGCCGCCGACGTAGAGGTCGACAGGCATCCAGTATTTCTCTTTTTCCGGATCGACGAACGCATTCGGATTGTGGGGATCGATGTAGCGCAGGTAATACCAGCAGGAACCCGCCCACTGCGGCATGGTGTTGGTTTCGCGACGCCCCTTCATGCCGGTGACCGGATCGGTGTAGTCGAGCCACGCCCCGGCCTTGGCCAGCGGCGATTCGCCAGTTCCGGCGGGCTTGAAGTCCGCCAGTTCGGGCAGGGCGACGGGCAGTTTGGATTCATCCGCCAGACGGATGGAGCCGTCCTCCATGAGGATCACGGGGAAGGGCTCACCCCAGTAGCGCTGACGACTGAACAGCCAGTCGCGGAGCTTGTAGTTGGTGGTTTTTTTGCCGATGCCGCGTTCGGCGAGCCACTGGATGGTTTTCGCCTTGGCCTCGGTCACGCGGAGACCGTTGATGTCCAGTCCCTGATCGTTGGCGCTGTTGACGGACTTGCCGTCGCCGGTCCAGCACACATTCCCCGTGAAGACGTCCGCCGGGTCGATCTTGAGCGAGGCGGCTTCGGCCGCATCGGGTTCGATGATGCAGCGGATGGGAATCTCGAACTTGACCGCGAAATCAAAGTCGCGGGTGTCGTGCGCGGGCACCGCCATGATGGCCCCCGTCCCGTAGGAAATGAGCACATAGTCGGCGATCCAGATGGGAATCTTTTCGCTGTTGACCGGATTGATCGCATACGCGCCGGTGAAACAGCCGGTCTTGTCGTTGTTCAGCCCCGTGCGGTCGAGGTCGCTTTTGGAGGCCGCGAACTTCTTGTAGGTCTCGACAGCTTCCCTGCATTCCGGAGCCGTAATTGTTTCGACCAGCGGATTTTCCGGCGCGAGCACCATGTAAGTGGCACCGAAGAGGGTGTCGGGCCGCGTCGTGAAGACCGTGACCGTCTTATCGCTTCCGTTGATTTTGAAAGTGACCTCGGCTCCTTCGGATTTGCCGATCCAGTTGCGCTGCATTTCCTTGATCCCTTCGGACCAGTCGAGTTCCTCGAGGTCTTCCAGCAGGCGTTCCGCGTATTCGGTGATCTTGAGCACCCACTGGCGCATGGGCTTGCGGATCACGGGATGGTTGCCGCGTTCACTCCGGCCGTCGATGACTTCCTCATTCGCCAGCACGGTGCCGAGGGCCGGACACCAGTTCACGGGGACTTCGTCGATGTAGGCCAGTCCTTTTTTGTACAGCTGAATGAAAATCCACTGGGTCCAGCGGTAATAGTCGGGATCGGTGGTGTTGATTTCGCGATCCCAGTCATAGCTGAATCCGAGCGACTGGATCTGGCGCTTGAAGGTCTCCACGTTTTTTTTCGTGGTTACGGACGGGTGGGTGCCCGTCTCGATGGCGTACTGTTCCGCGGGCAGACCGAAGGCGTCCCATCCCATCGGATGCAGGACGTTGAATCCGGCCATCCTCTTATAACGGCAGTAGATGTCGGTGGCGGTGTAGCCTTCCGGGTGGCCGACGTGGAGTCCCGCTCCGCTCGGATACGGGAACATGTCCAGCACGTAGAGCTTCTGCTTCTCGGAGACGTCCGGCGTCTTGAAGGTTTTATGTTTCGCCCAGTAGTCCTGCCACTTCTTTTCGATTTGAGTAAAATCGTATTCCATTATGGATTTCTCCTTTGTTGTGATCCGATCCAAATGCACAATATACGCCGCAAGGTCTTTCCTGTCAACCGCATGAGCGCGAAAAACCGGAAACTCTTCCGGCTCGGGGGGAATGAAAAAACGTCTTTTTTCCGAAACGCGTTTTCAAAAAACACGATTGCGGAGTATATTTTCATGTCGATTCCAGATAATTGAGGAGAAGTGAAAATGAAGTGCATCGTTTTCGGCGGAACCGGGTGGCTTGGTCACAACATCGTATTGCAGTTGATCGAAGCCGGACAGGAAGTGACCATCTGCTGTCGCGGCAAAAAGACCCTGTTCCTGGAAAATGTGTCGGGGGTGAAGACCGTTATGGCGGACAAGAAGGACGAGGTCGCCATGAAGGAAATTCTCTCTGCCCGTTACGATGTCGTGATCGACACCGTCCCTACGCTCGAATCGATCGGACTGATTCACAAATATGCCGTTGGTCTCAAACATTATATCCATTGCAGTTCGACCGGCGGCTATGCCCCGCTTCCGTTCATCCCCTGCGACGAAACGGCTCCCTATGTCGGTTTCGACCAGTCCAGCGGCTGGAGACAGAAGGCCGTCGTCGATGCCGCCGTCATGCGTCTCTTTTACGAGAACGGTTTCCCCGCCACGGTGATCCGCCCCTGTTACATCACCGGCCCCGGCATGCTTCCCCTCGACAACCAGGGCGGCCGCCGCGCCGACTACATTGCCGACGTCATCGCTGAAAAGACGCTGGACGTCCCCGACAATGGACTTGCCCTCCTTCAGCCGGTCCATATCCTCGATCTCGCGGTTTCCTTCCGTCTGGCCGTGGAAAATACCCGCAGCATCGGCGAACATTACAACATCTGCCTGAGCCATGCCGTCACGCTCAAACGCTATCATGAAATTACCGCCGCCGCGTTCGGAAAGCAGGCCCGTCTCAATTTCATCCCGCTGGAGGAGATGCTCCGGAAATATGAGGGGAAAATCCATGACATCGGGCTGCGTTTCCTTGCCACGCATATGTGCTTCAGCATCGACAAGGCGGTCCGCGATCTCGGCTACAAACCGCATTGCAGCCCGGAAGAGGCCATCGAGGAAACGGCTCTCTGGGCCTCGAAGCAGTAAATCGGCGATAAGATAAGGAAAGACTGAAAGTGATCATCCTGAATAGCGAAAGCGCGTTGTCGGAAACCGTGGCGGCCCTGCGTAGTCCCGGCGCGGTGGCGCTGGTTCCGACCGAAACCGTCTACGGACTCGTCTGCGACTGGAACGACAAGACCGCCCGGAACCGGATCTATGAACTCAAGCACCGGGCGGAAAACAAGCCCTTCGCGGCCTTTGTCCCGAATATCGAATCCCTTCCGCCGGAAGTGGATGCGATCCCGGAAGCCGCCCGGAAAATCTGCGAGGCCTTCTGTCCAGGTCCCGTGACGCTGGTCATTCCCGACAAGTTCGGTTCTACCTTCGGATTCCGGATACCGGACCATCCGTTCATCCTGAAACTCCTGCGGGAATACGGCGGCGCATTGGCCTCCACCAGCGCGAATCTCTCGGGAACGCCCGCGGCGCTGTCTGTGGACGAGGCGTTGAAAAGCATCGACGGCGAACCGGAAATTGCGGTGGACGGCGGGGGGCTTCCGGCGGATTCCAAGGCATCCACAGTGATTCTTGTCCAGGAGGATTCTACGTGGAGGATTCTTCGCCCTGGACCGGTTTCCGAGGAGTCTCTGAAGAATCTTTTTGTGCGGTGAGAGACCGCATTTTGATTTATTTCTGTTTTTTTTATTGAAACTTTGAAAAGACGGGATTATATTCATGCAGAGGCTGGGGGAGCCTGTGGTTCCCTGAAATACAGAACAACACAATAAGGAGGAAGACTATGAGAAGGTTGATTTTCTCGTCCGTCGTCGCAATCTCAATCGCTGTTGTGGGGAACGCCTGCACCACTGTGAACACGAATGACGGCGCCCAGGAAGCCAAGTATAAAATGGCTCCGACCGTCTATGAAGCGATCGTAAAGCCGGAAGCCAAGAAGGTGGACGGAACCGCGAATCTGAACTGTCTGTTCGGGGTCTTCATGTGGGGCGCAAATCATTTCGCCGACCGTTCGGCTCTTGGCGAAGGTTCCTTCTGCAAGAGCGCGGTTGACGTCGCCAAGGACGCCGCCGTCTACAATGCGTGCGACGCCGCGAAATGCGACGTGCTTCTGGCCACGAAATATGTCGTGACTGTGAACGATTACTTCGTGTTCAAGAAAGTCGAATGCAAAGTGACCGGTTATCCGGGCAAGGAGATCGGAATCGAAAAGAAGGTTCTCGGATGTCCGTGCCAGTGTATGAAGATGGACAAAAAATAACCGGAACGAAAAATGACTCTAAAAAAGGGAGCGGTTCGCCGCTCCCTTTTTTTTGCCTCATTCCCTCCTCGCTACGGGAGAAAAGGGAATCATGAGTGAAGGATTTTGTCCGCTTCGCAGAAGGCGTTGACCAGTTCCTTGTGGATGTTGGCGTAGGGAAGTCGTCCCATCATGAGGGGAACCATCGCCGCTTCATATCCGCCTTTGTTCGCCTTTTCCAGCGTGGCATTGATCGAAGTCTGGTCCGGTGCGTAACCGCAGGCGCCGTTGCCGAGACTCATCACCATCGGCATCTCGGAACGGACTCTGGAAACGGTGTCGTTTTTGATCGCCTGCATGATTTCGAACGGGGCCGCGAGAAATTCGAGCGGTCCCAGACGTATTGCCTGAATTTCCGCTTCGACGACCGGTTTTTTCCCGGATTCCAGAAACGCCGCCATTTTTTTGACCCCGAGCAGATAGACGGTCTTGATTCTGGCCTCGTGCGAGGCATCGTCCGCGGAAGCGGAATGCAGGAACCCCTCATACTCCTTCTGGAGCTGTCTGAGATGATCAATCGTGAAGTCCACCCGTGTGGAAAACTCGAAAACGCGGGAGAAAGTACGGAGCGTGTCGACCGTCAGGGGCAGGGCGGCGGCAAGACCGTTCCGGATGGCATTGGCGAAGCGTCCGGCGAAGACGTCCAGCGCAAGGAGCGATTCATTTTCGCCCTTGTGGACGCATCCGGTATTGACGTCTCCCTCCGCTCCCTGGAGGAAGATTCCGGTCGAGCCCGGGAATTCCCTCATCAGGGAGTGAATCGCGATCGCGGGATAATCGCCGTGAAGGTAGCGGCTGGATTGACAGCAGACGACGGGATGGCATCCGAAATATGCCATGAACCCTTTCAGTTTTCCATCGGCGCCGGTAAAACGGATGACGCGGCATTGCGTATCGGTCAGCTCCGGTTTTTCGGGTTCCCATTCTTCGTTCATCACGTCGGCGAGCGGCGGCGCATCCTTGTCGTAGACGCGGTTCAGACCAATGTGACGGCAGGGGACCAGCGCGGCGGCCACGCTCATTTCCTCCCGTTTCGCAAAGGCGTCGACGGCCGCCTGTGCGATCTTGTAAGGCAGAATTTCCATGTAAGGCGGATCGGGGACTCCCCATCCCCGGTCGGAGTCGACCGTGGCCGGGGCGGAATGGGTGTGGCTTGCGGAAATCAGGATGTCCGACTTCTCAAGCCCCCCGACGGCCGCCATGATGATCTCCCGGATTTTTGAGCAGGTTTCTTCCTGAAGGGTGCAGAGATCGCAGCCGATGACGACGGCTCTTTTTCCCTCAAGTTCAAATGCCGCGGCCCGTGCCTCGATTTTATCCCGGACCGCGATGGAATTGCGGTTCAGGAAAGGGCCGAAGCCATAGAGACCTACGCCCGTGCGGGGCGTAATGTCGAATCTGCCGAAACCTGCTTTCATGACTCACTCCAGTTCTTTTCTGTTGTCAGAAACTTTGCGGATCGCCGCCGCGACGACTTCGGCGTTTTCGATATAATACATGTTCCAGTGCAGCAATACAATCATCCGGTCGCAAATATGTTCCGTGACCGGACAGCCGTCCATGCGGTATTCCTCCGGGTTCATGTTGAACAGCAGATGTTTATAGACGGGTCCGTAGTTCATTCCCGTGACGGGCAGGGGGGAGCCGTCCGCGACAAGGCCTTCGGCATCCAGTGCGGCTTTGATCTTTTCCTTTGAAATCCCTTTCCAGCCGGGGCCATCGAAGATCAGTCCGAGAGCGTAATAGCCCTGCGGCGAGGCGAGACGTCCGGGGGACTGGATGCGGAGGCCTTCGATGTCTTTTGTCAACTCACGGAAACGGTCGGCGAAAGCGTTGTAGCGTCGGATCACATCGGGCAGCCCGGCCAGCTGGTCCAGCAGTATCTGGGCGGAAATGGCGAGTCCGCGGTAATTGTGACAGACCAGTCCCGGCGGCGGAGGCGTTCCGGCCTGTCCCTGCTTGTCGTAGCGGGAATAGCCGATGTGTTTTGCACGATAGAGGCGTTCGGCGAGTTTGGCATCGTTGGTGAGGCAGATTCCGCCTTCGCCGCTGCTCAGTGTTTTGCTCTGCTGGAAGCTGAACGAGCCGATGTCGCCCCAGGAGCCGACACCGCGTCCGTTCCATTTTCCGCCCTGCATGTGGGCGCAGTCCTCGAGGACCGCGATGTTGTGTTTCTTCGCGATTCCGGTGATGCGCTCCAAGTCGGCCATTCCGCCGTAGAGATGCACGGGAATCACGGCTTTCGTCTTCGAGGTGATACAGGCCTCGAATGCGTCCGGATCGAGCGCGGCGGTCGCCGGATCGATGTCCGCAAAAACCGTTTTTGCGCCCACATAGCTCACCGCCGCGGCAGTGGCGATCCATGTCAGGCCGGGGACGATCACTTCGTCGCCTTTTCCGATGCCGAGAGCCTCCAGAGCGCATTCCAGCGTGACGGTTCCGTTTGCCATGAATACGCCGTATTTTGCTCCGTGATATTCGGCGTAGGCGTTTTCAAATTCCTGTTCCTTGCGGCTGTTGAAGGACCATTCGCGTGAGAGATAGATTTCCCTGATCTTGTCCGCGGTGCTTTCGCTGACCGGGGGCCATGGGCAGGTTTTGAAGTCTTTTTCGGCGCTAGGCGTTCCTCCGTTGATTGCGAGTTTACCCATTTTCATTTCCTCCTCTTTTTATCGTCAGGGACCTTTCAGTGTCCGTTGCTGATAGATTACTTGAAATTATTCTTTTTGCAAGTAAATTAGTGCGTGGAAATGTTGATGAAAAGTCTCATTCTGTTGATGGAAATGAATAAAGGGATATTATGCGGAATGATGGTTTAAATGTTCTTCTTTCACTGGAAAAAAGAAAATTCATCTCTTCCTTTCATACGGATTGCAGAGAAATGAATGTTGACGGAAAAGAACTTGAATGGCACAGGGAACATCAGAACAGCCATGTCAAGCGCGAGGTCATGCTGATCCTTTCGGGGGAGGCGGTTCAGGCGCTGAACGGACGCTGTTGCAAGGGAACGCGGAATACGGTTTTTTTATACGACCATTATGAAAAACACGACAACGGGTATTCTCCCCGTTCGAGAGGTCTTCACTTGTGGATTTTCATGCTCCCCGAGCTGTATATCTGCAACCTTCTCGAGTGCGGGAGCGGAAATTTCACGTTCACACGCCAGTATTTTTTCCGGGATGAAACGATGATCCGGCGCATAGAGAACACCTGGGACGAGGCGGCGAAAGCCGAGTTGCCCGCTTTGCATCTTGCGGAATTGAATGCCCTGCTCAATCTTGTCTTCGTCCAGTGTTTTCGCGCATTTTCCAATCCGGAAAAACTGGAAGGGAATGATTTCAAAGAGCCTCATGCCCATGAAATCGTGAATGTCATTAAAAATTATCTGAGGGACAATCCGGGAAAGGATTCCGACATCAGCAGCCTTGCCCATCTTGCGGGATACAGCCGACAGCACCTCATGCGTCTTTTCCGGGAACACACCGGATACCGGATCAAGGAATATATCAACCTTGTCCGTTCCGAGAAGTATGAACGGATCAGGGACACCATGCCGGTGAAAGCCATTGCATGGGAGCTGGGATTCTCCTCCAGCGCGGCGTTCGCCCACTGGAAAAAATATGCGTTTGCGGAGAAATCAGCCGGAAAGCCGCGTAAATGAAAACAGGCCGGACGTCCCTTCCGATGCGGTGTCCGACCTGAGAACGAGCGGGAGAATTTTTCGCCGCCGCGGGGAGGTTCACTCCTTGCGACGGTGTCCCGGCCTCTCTTCAATTTTTTCCGGCGTCTTTTTCGACGACTTCCTTCGGCAAAAGCAGATCCTTCGCCGAGGGCGCGAAATAAGGCGGCACTGTCAGCAGATTGAAATTCCCCCCGCGAATATCCTTGATTCTCCAGAGGCGTCCGGATTGCCCTTCGGGAATATCGATTTTCACATACCCGTTTTTGTCGAAGGACATGACGGGTTTTCCGAGGGGATTGATGAGGACTCCGCGCCCGGGAATATGAGCGCCGAGGACGCGGGTGCCTTTCGGGACATAGAAATAGAGGTCGCCCGTTTCCGAAGCGCCCTGGGACGGCGCGGGAGTGTCGGAATCCGATGTCAGGGTCCACGGACGTTCAGGATCCAATTCGAGTTTCTGCCAGCGCGCGCCTTCCAGAATGATCCGGTGAAGGCCCGGAAAACGGGTTTTGACGACCAGTTCGCCCGTCGTTCCGGGCTGGATTTCCACTTCAGCCTTATCGACAGCCAGTCCTTCGGGCTCCTTGTCCGACCAGAGCGAAATGGAGGGCGAGATGGAGACAGCGGCATTTTTTCCGGATTTAGTGGAGCAGGAGATTTTGATCCGCCACTCTGTTCCGGGATTTTCCGCGTAAGTATAGAACATGAGACTGTGGACTCCCTGTCCTCCGATCTTTCCTTTCGGCAGGTTCTTCTCGGCTTTGAGGATGCTTTCAGCGGGCACAAGATCCCTGCTGAAAGAGATGATCCTGAATGGAAGCGGCGGATTGTTTCTGAGCCCGTCCGCGGACATGGCCAGAATCTCTTCGCGCGGAATCGCCTTTTCATTTGCGGACGCCCACGGAGAGTCTCCGGCCCTGAGCTTCTTTCGTTCTTCCGGGGTCCATGCCCTGGACAGGATCTGGTCTCTTCCGGAAAAATCCCTGATGATGGCGTATCCGGCGTTTCCGCCCTGGAAGCGGGATCGGTAAAGATGGTTGATCATTTCTTTTGCGGCCTTGATCCTAGCCTCGTTTCCGGGTGCGCAGGAGTAGGCTCGGTACAGTTCGAGATAGCGGGCATACAGCGTGAGAGCGTCGAGGCGTGCTTCGATTTCCTCTCCGGGCTTTCTGGCACGCGCCGCTTCCAGCGCGGCATAAAGCGTGTGGAAGAATCCGGGTTCAAGGACAGGATTTCCAGCGGATGACAGCGCCTGATAATAGGTCCTGATGTCATCCGCGCACGAGCCGAAACAGTTGTTCAGGAATTCTTCCATGAGTTTCTCGGCAAAGGCTGTATTTCCGACATCCCAGAGAGCGCGTGCGGCCGAATAATACACGAGTCCGTTGATGACCCAGTTATTGCCCGATTCGGAACTGTAGACGCGCGCGCCCCAGTCATGATATTTTTTGATTTTGGCGAGGACGTCCGGCGTCGACTCGAACCGCAGACAGCGCGCCGGGATGTCGTAATTTGCCGCGGCGTATGAGAAATAGTCACGGATTCCGACTTTGGCTCCTTGCGCGTGCCAGCCTTCCATCTGTTCCTTTATTCCGAGTCTGGTTCCGCGGAAAGCGGTCGTGACGAGAACGAAAACATTTTTCTCGGCGCGGATCGAAGGCGGGGCGCTGTGGAAGTTATACGCATACATTCCGACATATTTTCCGGGGAAATCCTTCTGCAGGGCGCGAGCGACTTCATTAGCCAGAAAAAGCGCCTGGTCGGAAGGGGTTCCGATGGCCTTGGCCTCCTCGCTTTCATCCCATCCGCCGCCGTCGCTCGGATCGGCTGAAACGCTGAGCGCCTGCGGGTTCTTCTTGAGGTGAGACAACGCGTGGTCGACAAACAGTTTCCGCAAGTCCGGATTGGCGATGTTCAGCTTCGGACCTCTGCGCTTGCCGTCGACCAGCGCAAAATATTCCGGATGTTCGGCGAAGTCTTTCTTCTTTGAGTTGATGAAGCCTTCGTAAGAGTGTCCGGCGCTGATGTGGAAGGAACTCGCCTGACGGTTTTTCGCCTGCCAGTCGTCATACTTGCGTCTGTCTTCCGGATAGGCGCCTCCCGAGAACCAGACCGAACGCATCAGATAGCTCGGTTTCTGAACCTCGTTGATTGTTGCGGAAATCTCCGTTTTTTTCGGGATGACTTCCCATATCCGCCCCGGAAAATATTGACGGTATCCCTGGCGTCCGAGGAAATCCCACATGGCGTTCTGCACCGCAAGGTCGGTTGCGCCGACCAGGAAAAGCGATCCCTTGTCCGTCAGGATGAAATATTCCTCCGTTCTTTCCGGGTTCTGCGGAGCGAAGTCCGCTTTTGAGGGCAGGGCGGTGAAGTCTTCCTGTTTTCCGAAGATGATTCCGCGCGAGGAGGCGTCGCCTTGCTCAACTTTGAACTCACCACCGGTCATTTTCGAGAGAACCGAGGCAAGAACCTCCGCATTTTTTCTCATCGTTCCCGAGGCTTTCGTTGAAATGACAACCGGGAGAAGGGCCTTCCCGCCGGAAGCTATTTTCACGTCCATTTCTTTTACCGGGAGCTTTCCGGAGACGTCGCAGAAAGCGTCATTCGCCGGGAGGAGACAGAACAGCAGTGGGAAGAGAAGAATGATTTTTTTCATTTTTTCACGTCTTCCGAACGGGAAGCGTCCGTCCAGAGCATGGCGGGTCCGGTCAGCCCTCCCGTTCCCAGCTCATTGACTTCCCTGTTTGTCACTTTGACGACCACCACGTTGTCCGTGCCGAATTTGAGTGCGTCAGACGCATCGAACTCCCAGGCCTTCCCGCAG
The DNA here is from genome assembly GCA_964581935.1 of uncultured Victivallales bacterium. Classification (GTDB taxonomy): domain Bacteria; phylum Verrucomicrobiota; class Lentisphaeria; order Victivallales; family UBA1829; genus SIG94. The sequence continues at coordinate 9,638 of CAZORN010000026.1, read as the reverse complement.
GGCGGGGCGCCTTTCACGATCAGCGGCAGTTTCGTTCCGTTGATCCACGCATCGGCGAGATCGTCCACGCCGCCCAGCCATAGATTGATCTTCCGGCCTTTGAACTTTTCGTCCACTTTGACCGTGGTTCTGTACCAGCATTCCCCCTTGTAGTAACGGAGCCCCTGATTGCTCCATGAGCTCGAGCAGGTTTTGATCTTCGTCCAGTTTCCCTGTCCCATTCCCGGCTTGAAGAAACCGAGACTTTCGCCTCCGTTGAGGGGGTCGATGATGAACAGCCACTCATCGGGAAGCCGGGCGACGATTTGATTGCCCCTGTCCATTTTTTCAGCGGCCGCGGTGATCGCGTTGCCCCAGAAACGTTCCAGGTAACGGGTGGGCGTCTGGCTCACAAGCGGCGGATTCCGTTTGTTTCCTTCTTTCAGGATCGCTTTTGCCTTGAGATACTCTTCCCTTGCTTTCAGCAGATCGCATTCGTTGAATGCCGCGATCATGGCGAGGTTGACTTTGCCGTATTCCTGAGCCATTCGCACGATTCCGATCCGTTCGGCATAGGAAGAACCTTTCGGGACGCACTTTTCCGCCTGACCGAGAATCGTATCGAGTTCTTTCATCAGTGCGGGAGTGAGAATGTGCGGAATGTCAAAGACGTTTCCCGTGTGGTAATCCGCTTTTTCATAAGCATCTTCGAGGACTTCAAAGTATTTGCGCATCGGGATGGCGGCAGGACCGTAAAAGCCGGTGAAGAACTTTTCCTGAATCGCCTTGGGATCGGAATTGGCGTCCCACATCAGGCGCGCCGCCAGATAGAGCGAGGGCGCATGAGACCCCCAGAGCGGCATGCATTCCACGCGGCATCCGACGAATCCAGCATCGCGGAAGAGTGCGATTTCATCCGTGATCTGGCGCTGCATGGTGAACGGAAATCCCTGGTCGGCGAGATTGAAATAGTAGCCGCGGTAAAAGATTTTGCATCCGAATTTCTGCCAGCCCTGAATCAGCTCTTTCATGTAGGCGCGTTCCGGACAGATCGGATTGTCTATGGAATGGAATCGGCAGAGGTCGATCGGCGCGAAGATCACAAGAAGATCCTTGTCCGGTTTTTCCCGGACGGGCGGACGCATCAGCTGTCCATAGCAGTAAAAGGCGATTCCGGCATCCGGATATTCTTTTTTGATCTCGGCCAGAACCAAATTGAAAAATTTGATGTAGCGGTCCGTGACGGATATTTTCCCGTGCAGCGGATCCATGTCGTCCACGTCCCATTTGGAAACTCCGAATCCGGGACCGTCCTCGGGTGACATGGGAACATATTTCTTCCCGGGGGTCTTCTTCAGATATTCCAGAGAGCCCGCGACCGTTCTTTTCAGCACTTCCGGATTGCTCACATCGAGCTGATGGGTGATGTTTCCGTTTTCCACGCAGAAGAGTTCCGGTTCCTTTTTCCTATCCGCCTTGAAGGGGAGTCCATGGGCTCCGGCGTCCAGTCCGCCCAGCTTCATGCGCTTGGCCCATTTCATGTCGCCGACAGCCTGAAGGTGGCGTCCCGTGAAAGTCGGAAAATGGACTGCGTCCTGCTGTTTGACCGCGAGGTTCGGAGAGACTTTGATTTCCTCTCCGATCTCCCCGGGGACGAACCAGTCCACTCCCAGCAGGTTGAGGAACTCGTAGGCGGCGAACAGGGTTGCTTCCGGAGTGAGTCCCGCAAGCGAGATTCCTTCTTTCGAGGATTGGATGCGGAAGGCTGCGGGATCATTCGTTTTCGCCCGGATCGCCTTCTCCGCGTCCGGTGAAAGGACAAGTCCGATTCTGACGGGAACCATTCCGGAGGGAATCGGGGAATCCCCTTTCAGGGTTTTCAGTTCGGCGCCGGAAATCTTCCTGATATAGTCCGTGAGTTCCTTTGCCGCGAGGGTTTCGTTCTTTTCAGGATTTTCAGGCAGGACAATTACGGCTTTGGGGACTCCGCTCTTCACCAGTTCCATTTCGTCGGCATGCAGCATCCCGCTGTCCGCCAGCGCCGATACCGCAAGGACTCCCATGACTGCCGAAAAACGGCGGCGCCCGATTTGTCCGAACATCTTCCTCATTATTCTACTCCCGTGTTATTTACATTCAGAAACCTGTCTTCCAGTCAAACATCGTCGGCTTGAACGGAAAAGCGAAGGAATCGATGTGACCATCAACGAAGAGTATATTCGTCCGCAGCTGTGGATGGAACATGGCGTTATACTGTAATTGTCCGCTTGAAGTAAAAGCGACTCCGGCATTGGCCGATCCGTTCCCGCTGTTCTCCGGCATCATCATCAGACGGCTCGGATTTTTCGGAGTGTTCTTCCGGAAACGGAACCGGTTGTCATTTTCCGCTTCCGCCTTCTCCTGGTCGTTGCTTCCGAAATATGGATTCATGGCATAGTTCACCACCCGCCAGCCAGTCAGGATGATGCAGGTCTTCCGGGCCAGAGTGGCGTCCCCCGCGGTTTGATTCGGCGGAGAGTAAGGATTCGCCGGACAGAGAAAGATATTATCGGAATAGGTTTTCTTCCAGGAATTGCCGTCGATGGCTCTGGTGCCCATATAGGGGGCCATCTGGTCCGCAAATGTGGTCGATGGGTTCGAGGTGCTGAGGGCCGGCCACCAGCTTTTGTTGTCATCGTAATAATTCATGATCCAGACCAGAAACTGTTTTTGACGTCCCTTGCATGAAACTGTTTTTGACTGTTCGATGGCTCTTCTGAGCGCCGGCAGCAGGAGAGACGCCAGAATGGCAATGATTGCGATTACAACAAGAAGTTCTATTAATGTGAATCTGTGTTTCCCACACATTGCATGGGATGGACATAACCCGTTATTGTAGCCGTTCCTTTTCATGCCAGCCTCCAAAATTCTTTTTGTTGGTCTTTTCATTTTTTTCATCCTGTCTCTCTACTTATCATCGATGTCTCGCAATTCCGTCAAAACGCATTCACACTGTATTCCGGGGAGCGGTCAGGGACAAATGGTTCAGGCGAATTCCCGGAACAGTTCAGACTGCTTTTTATCTTCTCCGAATCCGGCAATCAGTTTTTCCATTGCCTCATCCACGATTTTTCTGCTCGGATCATCGATGAAAATGACTGGCGTCGGCAAGGTATAGTAATCAAAATGGCGAAACACTGCCAGCGTAAAGTCCACCGGGCGGTCCAGACCGAAGTGCGCCAGTGCCAGATGGCTGATTTCCTGTGCCAGACGGAAGTCATAACAGAACATAGAATCGAAAGGCAGCTTGGGCTGACGGAAGACCGGTTTCAGGACTTCAAACAGGCCAGTCATGGGGCCGTTGCCTCCGTAGCAGAACTTTCCATCGCAGTTCAAGCCGAATTCGGAAAGGGTCTGGAGAAAACATTGACGCAGTCGCTGTGCCGCGAAATTTTTCGGGTTTTCTTCCGCCAGTGCGATCCTGCGGCATCCTTTTTCATACAGCTTTTTCACGGCTTCGAAGACCATGGTGTCCATATCCATCCGCACTCGCGGGAGACCATTCAGGAGCTTGTCCCGATAATCGCCGATGACGACGCATTGCGCCCCGATCTTTTTGGTGGTGGAAATGATATTTTCCGTCAGCACGCCGGTGAGAAGGATTCCGTCCACGCGTTCATCGCGCAAGACCGGCGGCAGATCATAGATGCTCCGTTCGGTTCCCGACAGCTTCACCAGCAGAAGCTGATAGTGACGGCTGTTCGCACTGACGGAAATAGGGTCGATCAGATAGGAGTAGGCAGGGTCGGCGAACTCGCGCCCGACCAGCACGAACGCGATGTTGCGGGTCGCTCCGTTACGGCTTTTCAGCACCAGGTCCTGAATGCTGTGGTTGATCTTGTAATTCAACTCCTCGCAGACGCTCAGGACCCTTTCGCGCGTTACTTCCGATACAGGCTGATTCCCGTTCAGCACCCGCGATACCGTCATTTTCGAAACTCCGGCTTTCTGCGCGACATCATCCATGGAAATCATGATTTTTATATCCTGTTCTTTGTCACTGTTACTTGTATCACCGAGGGCAATATAATATTGACCTGACGGAATGTCAAGCAACAAAAATGCCGAAAAACAAAAAATTTTCATTTTTTTCGGTCAGGAATCTGAAGAGGGGCGTTCTTTGATTGCCGAGAAGCTGAAAGCCGGAATTGTTGGGGCAACACTCTTCAGCGGAGCTTGCTGACGCTGTAGATGGCAATGGCCGCGATCATCAGGATGGCCGCAATCAGACGCCGCCGGAAAACGGACGGGCAGGTTTTTGCCTCGATGTGGCTGAAACCGCCGTGCGCAAGCAGAACTCCCAGCCCGATCGACATCAGGCCGCGGAGGGATTGGATGATGTTTCCGAACACCACGCCGAGCACGGCGAAACTCCCGAACAACACCAGCATCGCCCCGAACCAGCAGACCGCGAAAGGCAATGCGGCAAGCATCGCCGGATAGGATCTCCGGATGAAAAAGAGGCATGGCGCGGCTGCCATTCCCAGCACCAGATAGCTTAATGCCGTGCTGGTCATCGCGCTCGCAAGGGAGGCGTCGCCCGCGATCTTGAATACCGCTTCTTTTCCGTAAATGTCCGAGAATGAATATCCGATGCAGGTAATGAGAAGCCAGACGATGCTTTTCCAGCTCAGGTTTCCCCCGCTGAAGTTCATCATCACCGCCGCGAACATGCAGAGGATGACCGCACCCCACTGGATCGCGCTGATGGCTCCTCCGAACACCAGAAAGTTGATCAGCGCCAGCACTACCAGCTTGATTCCCAGCAGAGACGAAGCGCGCGACGCCTCCAGTTCCCGGAGCGTCATGAAGAAACTGCATTGTCCGACCACATAGAAAACCGCGCACAGAAGCACCGGCGCCACATAGTCATGGTGTTTGAATAATCCGGGAGGCGACACGGACGGAAGCAGCGCCGCCGCGAAAACTCCCATGATGACCTGTGAATAGACGATCAGATGGATCGGATTGGCATGCTTGACCACGAAATTGCGGGAGAACACATACGAACAGGATTGGAGGAAAGCCGCCGCCAGTCCGTAAAGGATACCGGTTGTCATTCTGAAAACTTCCTTTTGGGGATTCTTCCCCTTGCGCTGAATAGAGCCGCCATGCGCTGTGTGGAGAGATTGTCTCCGGCGCTGAGTTATCCGGATAATATAACCTCTCTGACCGTTTTTTGCCAGTCCGATTTCGGTCATCAACCTACCGTGTATTCAACTGCCGCCGGAATTCATCCGCTGGAAATTCGCGGATTTTTTCAGATATGCGGGATCACAGGGGCAGCCATTTGCTCCAGAAGGGCTCCGGAGGAAGGGCGAGATCGTAGGGAAGAAGATTTTCAAGAATGCGGTCCGGGTTGACGTCGAAAAGAATTCGCGCGTTATTTTCTCCATAGCGTCCGGTAATGATTTTCCGGGCTTCCTGAAGGACGATGCGGCGAGCTCCGACTGCGGTATGGGCATCGGATGCAACCATTTTTGCGATTCCGGAGCGGAGAAGCCGGTGAGCCATCATCCGGATGGAAACCTGTGTTTCCGGAAGGAAACTGGTGGCGTTGAGCATGAAAGCAATTTTCATGTCGGCCAGTTTCGTCAGCATGGAAATGGAATGACGCGTGAAGAGGATTTCCGGATGGACCAGGATGAGCCGGGTCCCCTTGCTCATGAGCTCATAGAAACGCATGGGAGCGAAGGCGGGGATGCTCTCCGTGCTGAAGTCAACGAGAATGAAACTGCTTTTGTCTCCGATGGAGAGGAACTGTTCATTGGATTCGAGAGTATCCATGAAGGTATATTCGAATCCGGCGTTGAGCGAGATTCCGAGCTTGTCCGCCGCTTCCCGGAGGGAATCGACGGAACGGGTCAGTGCATCGCGGGTTCCGGGGGCGAAATGCGCAACCGCGTTGATGTAAGTGATCCCATTGTCGGCCGCGATACGGAGCATTTCCATGCTTTCTGAGATTTCAGATGGTCCGTCGCTGATTCCGGACGGCAGGTGGCAATGTAAATCTTTCATCCTCGGCCTTCCTCTTCGTTGAAGTCGTCGGAGATCGGAATGTAATTTCCCAAAGGAGTCTCATCCGCCCTGAACATTGTAAGGTGAATATTGTTTTCTTTTGCGAATTGGACCATCGTTTTCAACTCTTTGCCTCGTATGGAAACGGTTGTTACGACAAGTTTTTCAAAAGGGGTTTTTTCAAAGATCTGCTTGATGTCATCGATTCCGCCGAGGACTTCAAAACCGAAAACCCTCTTTCTGTGGAGCGCGAGGTCGTCGTCCAGAATTCCGATGATTTCCCCTCTGGACCATGTGCTGTTCACATTGTAAAGATAATTGACGAAAAGACGGCAGTTCATGCCGCCGCCGTAGATGACCAGTTTGGCGGTGGGAACGTTTCCGCAGGTGTTGGAGAGTTTTCTGAACCAGAAACTTTCCGCGTAATGGAGGAGGAAACGTTCCGAACAGATCAATGTGAGGTTGAGGAGAGTGAAGAGGAGGATTGCCGCGAGGAAAAACCGGAAATCCTGAACATCGATGCTGATCATGTTCGACGTGCCCGCGGAATAGAGGCAGACGGCGGAAAGGATGGACCCGGAGATGATGACCGAAGCCAGATAATAGTAATCGTCGATGCCCGCCCGGAGCCAGTAGACCTTGTAGATGCCGGAGAGCCAGAGCAGGAGCGCCGCCGGCACGATTGCGATTACAAGAATTCTCAGATTCGTCTGGCCCGGCATCAGGAGAGCCATCACAAGGAGGAAGGAAAAGTTGATGACGGCGAAGTCGATGAACGGATGGGCGACATTGACGAGCAGCCCCCGTTTCGGTTTTTCAAGGCCTTTCTGTATGAGGCATGCCGAATGGAAGATCTCCACTCCGGCCAGATGTCTGACGCCGCTGATGACGGCGAGAATGAGGACCAGATACGCAAGAAGAGGTTCGGAGCGGAAGATCAGGACGAAGAGCAGGGCGATTCCGGCGAAGGCGCAGGCAAGGAGATAAAGATAGATGGCGGTGGTCGTCTGCTTGTTGGTCTGGCGGAGAAGGCGGTGGTGGAGATGGTCCTGATCGCCTTCCATGATGCCGCCCGAATCCGGGTTGCTGAGTTTCCGCGCGCTTCTGCGCCAGACGGCCAGAATGACGTCAAAGAGGGGGACCCCGATGGCGAGAAGCGGAAGGAGAAGGGAGGTCATGGTCACGGCCTTGTCCACGGCGGAAAGGGAAAGAACCGCGAAAACGAATCCGAGGAACATGCTTCCGGTGTCTCCGAGGAAAATTTTCGCAGGATGGAAATTATAGCGCAGGAATCCGAGAGCGCTTCCGGCAAGAATCAGAAAGGTTACGGCTTCCTTCATGTGGTTGCCGACCAGAAGAAACCAGATGGTCATGCAGCTGGCCGAGATGACGGCCAGACCGGAAGCGAGGCCGTCCAGGCCGTCGATGAGATTGAAGGCGTTGACGACGATGATGATCCATGCGATAGTGAGCGGCAGGGAAAAATACAGCGGCATTTTCCAGCCGCAGACCGTATACTGACAGCCGTCCATCTTGAAAATGATGACGGCGACCAGAATCTGGACAAGAAGCTTTGTCCAGGAACGCAGTTCGTATCGGTCATCGAAGAGACCCATTACAGTCAGGATGGCGGCGGGGCAAAACAGCTTCCAGAAAAACAGATTGGCATCCGCCGCGTTCCGGGCATCCACCGTATACATGGCAAGCGCGATGAAAAAAGACAGGATTACCGCGATTCCTCCTCCGCGCGGGACGGGCGTCTTGTGGATATGCCGGCCGCCGGGGGTGTGGACGAATCCGAAACGGGGAAGAATCCGGATGGCGCCCCATGTGAAAACGGCGGAAAGAGTCAGTGCCACCAGCGGGTAGATGAACAATACAGAATAATGTTGTATGAAAAGCAGCATGTCAAGTCAACTCCCAGCAACCCAAGAAAACAGAATACGGTCTGCAAATAAAGAAGAGCATAATTGCAACAGGAGCATAAGTATACATTTTCAAAAGGATTTTGTCAAGATTGTCCATATAAAAATCAGCCATTTTTTTGCATGAAATCCGGACGGAAAATCAACGGGTATGCCCCTCGCATCCCTGAAACATTTGTCATATGTGAATGTAACATCAGAATTTTAGGCTTTTTGTGAAGATGGAGCAATATTCGTCTTGTGAAAAAGTACGGACGTTCAAAAATATACGCGCGAAAGGAAATCAGAGGAATACGAAGCTCAGAACGCAGGGTTTCCCGTCGAGCTGTCCGAAAACGATCTGGAAGAGATTTTCATGAATGACGGGCGGAGCGCCTTTCTGCTGGGAAGGTCTGCTGAAACGGATCTTCCAGATCATCGGGCGGAGGGTCGGCATTTCCAGCGTCGTCACATATTGTGCGGAAACGATCTCTCCGAAGAGCTTCTTCATGTCTTCGCGGTTTGCCTCGAATTCCTTTTTTCCGAAGCGGACCCGGGTGTCCTTGTGGAGGAACGAAAGAAACACGGACGAGTCATTGTCGCGGAGCGCCTTGATCATTTTGTCGCCGATCGCCTGCTCCTCGGCAAGGGCGGAGGCTTTGGCGGTCTGGCCGGCCGTCTCTGCCCCGTCCCGTGTGGCGCAGCCTGGTGCAAATACAGCCGCGATGGAAAAAAGAAAGGCTGTTCCGGCCCCGAAATACCGCGATCTGTCCATGGCGATTCCCTCATAGAAAATTAAGAAATTCAGAAGTCATCATTCAAAGCCTTAATATACATCTTCCCGGAAAGAAATACAAGTATCCGTTTCTTCGAGAACCGTCGTGTGCAAGGAATGTTTTCCGGGACGCCGGAGGTTTCAGGAACCGGACGGCATGAGAAGGCTCTGTCCGCCGTCGATATAGAGGATCGTCCCGGTCACGGATTCATTTTCAGCCAGGAAAACGGCTCCGGCGCAGAGGTCCTCCAGTGAAACCGGTTTTCCCAGAGGAACGCTCCGGAGGGTCTTTTCCATAGTGGAATGAGGCAGGCCTGGAGGCGGAAGGACCGGCCCCGGGGCGATTCCGTTGACACGGATGCGCGGCGCCAGCTGAAGAGCCGCTGCGCGGGTGGCTTCCGCCAGCGCCTTTTTGGAGAGCGCATAGCTGAAGGAGGCGGAGTCCGGACGGCAGATTCCCTGATCCAGCATATTGACGACGACAGGGGATTCTCCACAGGATTCGGCAAAGAGTTTCATGAGTTCGACCGGGGCGGCGAAGTTGATCGCGAACTGTTTCTCGGACTCCCCGAAAGTCTCTTCTCCGATTTTTCTGCGGATGAAAACGGAGGCGTTGTTGAGAAGGACGGAGGCTCCCTGGAGGAAGTCTTCCGCGGAGTGGCGGAGAGCGGCCGGGTCCGTCAGATCGAACTGGAAGAGGGCGTGTCCGGCGCGGGTTCCCCCGATTTCTTCCAGAAGCGAAAGGGCGTCCTTTTCCGAACGGTTGAAATGGATTGCAACGCGTGCGCCTTTTGCGGCGAAAGCGCGGACGAGGGCGTTTCCGATCCGCCGTGCGCCTCCCGTCACGGACACTTTTTTTCCGGACAAGTTCATGATGTTCGATCCTTTCGTCGGGTTAAAAATGGATCAAGAATTTGAAAAAT
>CAZORN010000025.1:0-24591 GCA_964581935.1 uncultured Victivallales bacterium | reverse complement strand
AATTTCTTCAAGGATGGAGCTGAAATTTTCGTAAGCGGACCGCATGGAGGCCGTCGTCATTTCAACTTGAGTATTGCGGAAGAAGAAAGTGTATTGAAACCCTTCTTGAAAAAGGCCGAAAACAGTGGAATCATCACCGTGTCTTCGGTTCAAGGTGCTTACGAAGAGAAACTCGGGCGGGCAGTTCCTTCCTCGACCGTCTATCGTGCCCTGGGGCGGCATGGATGGCGCAAACTTGTTCCGCGTCCAAGTCACCCCAAATCCGATAAAGAAGCACAGGAATCTTTTAAAAAAACTTCAAAGACATCCTCTTTTCAAAAGTCAGGGACTTTGAAAACGAGCGCAAAATCAGAATCATGTTTCAAGATGAAGGGCGTTTCGGACGAGTGAGTTTGCCTCGCCGTTCATGGGCTCCTCTGGGAATGCATCCCGTATGCCATACACAGATTATTCGAGAATATACCTATGCGTATTCGGCGATTTCACCCGTTGACGGAATGATAGAATCCTTAATCGCGCCGGTGGCAACGACCGAAGTAATGGAAATCTTCTTGCGGCAAGTATCGAATCGTTTCCCGGATGAAAATGTGATCATGATCATGGATAAGGCCGCGTGGCATACGACTGGAAAATTACCTCTTCCGAAAAATATCACCTTATGCTTTCTGCCTCCATACAGTCCGCAGCTCAATCCGGTGGAACATCTCTGGAAAGAGGTTCGGCAGAACTATTTTTCCAATCGGGTCTTTCGAGATATGAATGCGGTGGAAGATCAACTCTTTGAAGCTCTTTCATACATGAATGAACATTCTGATTCCATTCGTTCCTTTAGTGCTTTCAATTGGATAGTTAATAACCTTAAGATTGCAAATTAGTACAACAACACTTATACCTCCGCAATGAGGACAATTCCACTCGCATTTCAAAATGTCGCGTTTATTCTGATCAATAATGACTGATGGCAAGGTTTCGGAGGTCGCCCTTGAAGAAGATAAGTGGTTCATCCGGAGCGTATTCGACTTTATCGTGTCCGCCGAAAACAGCGGATTTGAAAGCAAAGGCGCGTCCGCTGAAAGGAAAACTTTCCGATTTGCCGTTCACGGTGAAAGTGAGCTGCCGGAAATCATATTTGACTTCGATATCGTTCCATGCGCCGTTTGTGACCGCAAGGCCGGTTGCAAACTTATAGCTCTCCAAATTTTTTTCTCCCCAGACGGCGTAGAGCTTACCATTGCGGATGAAAAGCGACAGGGAACCGAGAAAATAATTGAAGTGACGGAAAAGCACCATGGTTTTTCCGGAAAATTCGGGGCGTATTTCCATCCGCAGCGTAAACGCGCCCTGCGGAAAGGTTTCACGGGTGAAATTGATGTAGTCATTGATTCCATCAAAGCGGAGAATCCAGTTTTTGCCGTCCCTCACCCATTGCGGGGCACGACTGCCCGGGGCAACTTTGGTCAGGGGATGGCAGAAGGCTTCCATATAATGAAAACCGCCGCCGAGTTTGCCGTCGAAATAACGGCCTGAATCACTGCGCAGGACCGCTCCGGAAGCGGGATCGAAGAGGTAATGGATATCCGGCAGCAGAGCCTTGGGGATTGTTGTTTTTTCCGGTTTTTTCGTTGTTTCATTGAAATATCCGACACTGACAGGGTTGTCCGCCGGAAGTTTTTCCGGCATTACCGGCCGGGAACGGTAAATCCGTCCAGATTGGCCGATGGCGCGGATTGTAAAGACCGGCCAGGGTGTTTCCACCTCAACCGTCCCGCGCCATTCCACCTTGTTCCGATTGAGTTGAGGCGGCAGGTCCGGCAGGTTCATTACCTTGAGTGCTTCGGCGCGCAGGGATGTTTTCGGGTTCAGGACAACCGCATAGATGCCGTTCTTTTCGACGATGTTGACAGGAATGTCCTTGATTCCGATGTCTTGGTTCTTAAAGTCAAGTTCAATCACGGCCTTGCCGGCTTCCTTTTTCGGGATCTGGATGAAGTAAACCGTCTCCTGTGTCCAGAGACTGAAATCATTGAGAATTCCGGAGCCGTCCGGAAGTTCTTTCCACGCACCGGGCTCGACATTGGCAAGATAACAGGCGGCCAGTTTGAAGTTCGAGACGTTCCGGAGCCGGATTTTACCGATTTCCCGTGCTGCGAAATGGGGCGGAGCGGTCAAGGCCAGACGAACGATCAGATTTTTTTCCGAATCATATTCTTTTTCCGCCCCCGCGGCCGCGATTTCATCCTCCTGATTCATGAGTTCGACCGAAGCCAGCGGTTCGGCGGCAGAGAGGTCGACGGAAAAAGCGTATTTGCCGCGATCCAGTTTCATGACACCGAACTTGCATTCATTGATTTTCAGCATATCACGCAGATTCTGCCGGACCGCTTTGTAGTTCCAGCTCATGCTCGGATCAATTCGGATTGTTTGAAAGTCCGTATAAGTTTTCCCGTCCACGGTCAGAAGCGGGCGGACCACGCTTCCCGCGGCAAAGGCTTCCCCCGGAACACTGTAATCAATGGACCCGAGAGCCGCCGAATCGATTTTCTCTTCAGGAAATGCGAGAAGAATCCTGCCGTTCCCGTCGGTAAGCTTCAGTTGTGCGGTAATTGTCCACCGCGGCGAACCGTCCGGGATATTGAGCAATTCAAAACGGAGAATTTCTCCGGGTTTGATGGTGGCGCGGTGGCTCAAAGACAGATCGGGAATGGAAACATCGTCCCCTGCATAGGGGGCGAAAGGTTTTCCCTTGCTTAACCGCGAGTAGTATTTGACAAGCCGGCCGATCGTCTGCCCACTGTAAACGGTGGGCTGGAAACTGGTGTTTTCATTGGCCTCGTTCCATTCGAAAAAGAGAACATAATCCGGGTTGTGTTTCAAGACCCTCAACATGATGTTCCGCAGAGTAAAGGTGCCGTACTCGCCGTGATTCATGCCCGAGAGATGGTTGATGTATCCCTGGTTGACCATAAACCCGAGAATTTTATCCTTGTATTCGGGCCGCGCCATGATTTTATCCAGCGCCTTCGAGGTGCAGCTGTCGAAAAACGAGGTGTCATACCGCGAGGTGTATTCTCCATCCGAAGGCCGATCGAGTTCAGTTATCCCCAGTTGAATTCCTCCCGCGGTATCGAGAACATCCGTAATCAGTTTTTCCAGTTCGGCCGTCTGGGCGGATGTGAGCGATCCATTTTTCCGGAAATCTGCCTGAAGCGTACGCAAATTCCGGAGGTCCATATCGCCGATAATCAGAAAATCATCGCGTCCGAGGGCATCCGTAATCTGTTTCATCAGCTCCCGGTGCTGCGCGGCGGACAGAAGGCGGTAGTTGTAAGTCCCGACCAGCAGTTTTCCGTTGATGTGCGGCATACGGGGTGATTTCAGGCAGAACTTGAGCATTTCAACAATCTCATCCGGTTTGCTGCCGGAACGCACGATGGCTTCCCCATAAGTGATCTGCGGCAGCATCGTGACATCGCCAATTTGGCCTTTTTTCAGGTATTCATCGGCAAGTTTCAACAGGCGAAACTTGTTTCCGGGCACGCCGAATGCGCCGAGTCCGTCCATTTCATATTTCCGGAGCTGATCGACGTCGATCATGAAACTCGGCCGGGTCATGTAGGCAAACTTGCGTTCCGGATGACGCGTAGCGCGGTCCCAGAAGAGCGGACGGTCGACCCAGTAGTGCAGAAAATTTTGGAACATGCCGTACTTCAGTTGGGCTTCGGAAAAATACAGGGTTTCCTTTGCGTTCCGGTTTCTTTCCCCGACCGTCACCGAAGTAAAGTCGCTGGTCCGTGTGAGTGGAATGGCTGCCGAAAGCGATGATGCGGAGAGCAGGGAAAACAGGAGAAGAGCTGTCTTCATAAAAATGGTCCTTTTTGTCAATATCCGTGTTGACGCGGCGACATGTATTTGGAGGTCGAGGTACCGCCGGTAAAGACAAAGGGGTTCGCGCCGCCGATGGTTTCCCTTTCCGAATGGGTTGAAACATGGCCGTCCATCCAGAGCACATTGCTTTGTCCGGTTTTCCCGTTGAAACTGGCGGTTTCATCGGGAACAAACCTGGTGGAATGCCGTTCATGATGAAGGCTTTTACTCACATCGTTCTTATAACTGATGTAAAAATCCGGGCGCTGGTTCGTACGGTCAAAAGCTTCCCCGGCCAGAAGCAGAGTGCTTGTCCCGGTCAATCGGCTGATCTTATATTGCATCGGCGGAGTCGTTGAACTCGCATTATAGAAGCAGAGCGCCTGATTGAGACCATACCCGCGGTATCTGAATTTATAGGCGTCGCCGGGAACATTTTCACGCATGGATTTCTCGATTCCCGGCAGGGATAAAGAATATTGCGTATGAGACGGAACCGCCGGGCAAAACAACGATTGTTTGCCGATATACCGGCCAAAACACAACCCCGACGCCCAATTCCAAACCGTGTCATACCCGCCGCTGCCCGTGTTGGAGTGGGCTGCGATCAATACGCAATCGTTATTGTCATTGCTGTATCCGAGCGCTCCCAGTCCAATCTGTTTGAGATTTCCGGCACAGGTAATGATTTGCGCCCTCTCTCTCGCCTTGTTCAACGCTGGCAGGAGCAGCGAAGCAATAATTGCGATCACGGCAATTACAACGAGGAGTTCCACCAAAGTGAACCGTGCCCAGCTTCTCTCTTTTTTTGAATTACTCATTTGACGTCCTCCTTTTCTATGATGAAATGTCTTTGAAATCGAATTCGATCTTTTGCAGGGAACCTTCCAAAACACAGCTTTTTTCCCGGATCAGGCATTCGTTCCCTCTCCGGATGCCGGCCGCGATGCGCACAGGAACATGCCAGCGGGAAGCAATGGAGAAAACGATCCGGTCGGCTTCCTCCGTTTCGACTGCAACCTCTTTGTTTCCTGAGCTGTAGTGAATATCGCATGCGACAAAAAACGGTATTCTCTCCGGCGGAAGGGACAGAACCTTCAGGACCTCCGACGAATGGGGCGCCAGCAGCGGACGTTTTACAATCTCGTCTTTTCCAAAACATCCGACACCTTGCCAGTCCGCAAGGTCGAAAATCAGAAATTTTTCCCCCTGTCCAAGCCCGGCGGTATATTCTCCGTTCAGGGGAAAATCCAAAGAAACCTCGTGATCTTCCAGATTTACCGCGGACAGAATATTCCACTGCCCGTTTTTCCCGCTAACGGGCGTAATGAAACATTCCGCCTCGCCCTCCGAATGAAACGGATTCGCCTGGACGGACGGTGTATCAACGCCCGGAATGACTTTGGACAGCTGGATCAGGCGCTCTTCCGGAAGCTCCGTCATGGGATCTCCCATCGCAACCATGGAACCCGTGACAAATGATGTGACAGCCACGGTGCGGCATTCCGCCGGAGTCAGATTCCCGAGAGGGAGCCGCCCCATCGCTGTTTCATCCCATGTCTTTCGGCAGAGCCGGAAATTCATGGCGTCGGGATCCGGCTGCTGGAGATAGCCGAGCCAGGAACGGCGCAAACTCTGACGCAATGTATTCGGCGTCCATTTTCCATAGGTGTCCGAACTCGTACGGACCGATTCCGAAAGACTCATCCCGCAGGGAATGTGCCCCCCGCAAATGTTCAGATGGCTTCCTTCGCCAATTCCGCGCCGTTTCATCCAGGAAGGAATTTCCCTCGCATTCATGAGGGTCGCGACACGGCTTCCCTTGTAGTCCGTCCATATCGCCGGATTGTCCGACTCGGGACTCCGCCCGAAATCAGGGTTCAGGACCCCGTAGGTTTCATAAATGTCCGAATTGTATACAAACGGACGGCGCGCCGGACAAACTAAAAAATTACCGAGCTTCATATATCCGTTATCCACAAGGCAGGACGCCCATGTCGAGTGGAGAACGTCTTTGCCTTTCTCCGGACGGTAAGGAAGAATTTCGTTGTAGTCACCCCCGTAAAGGAACATGGACATGCTCGTCTGTTTGAGGTTGCTCAGACAGCTCAGCTCTTTCGCTTTCATCCGCGCGTTGTTCAGCGCGGGCAGCAGCAATGAGGCCAGAATCGCCACAATCGCCAGAACAACCAGGAGCTCAATCAACGTAAATTCTCTTTTTACATTCATTTTTCGATCCCTTCCAATGTGTTGTAATTATTTAATTCATGAACCGTATAATGCTTTTCCCCGGCGTTGAACTGCGGCGGAAACGGCCGGATATTGTGCCCGCTGCTTTCCAGACTGATCGGAAGCCATTCCCACAATATGTATTCCTTCTTCCGTCCCGGACATCCGCAGCTCCGGCTCAGGCGGATTTTCGGCGGAACCAGCACCGGTTCTGGGAGAACGCCGCAATGCTGGGTGTCGATCTTCTCCAGCAGGATTTTCACCGTCTCCTCCGCAAGCTCCCGGACCGGCTGGATGACCGTCGTCAGCGGAACACGGGTGATATTGGCGACTTCCAGACCGTCGCATCCGACGACCGCGACATCCTCCGGCACCCGGTATCCCTGGTCCTGAAGCCAGACGATGAGTTCTCCGGCCAGCATATCGCTGCTCGTGAAAAAAGCGGTCACTCCGTCTTTACGGATCATGCGGTGGATCTTGTCGGCGAAATCCTCGTCCCAGCAGAGCATCAGGCAGTCTTTCGCCAGAACCGGCAGATCCATTTCGCGACACGCCCGGCGGAATCCGTCATATTTGGCGGTATTGTAACGGAGACTGTTGCATAGAAAAACAATTTTCCGGTGTCCGTGGGCAATCAGATGACGCGTCAGGGTGTATGTCCCCAGCGCCAAATCCACGGCGACATCGCGATCCTTCAGCATTTCCGAAACGCCGACGATCGGAAGGGGATAGTCGTTCTGGTTCATTTCATTCAGAGTATAGGTGGAAATAATGCCTGACATCCCGCGCGAAATGAAGTCATTGACCGTATCCAGCTCGTGTTTCGGATCGGTGATCCCGACGAAATACGTCTGGTAGTTCTCCAGCCGCAGAATGATCGAAAGCTGCCGATTGAATTCCGAACTCACTCCGAACTGATAAGATCCGGTAATCACACCGATGCTCCGGTCGCGTTTGCCGGTCAGCTGGAGCGCCGCAAAGTTGGGTCGATACTTCAGGTTCCGCGCAAGATCAAGAATCTTCTCCCGCTTCTCCTTGGAAACTTTGATGCTGGAATCGTTTCTTCCGTTCAGGACTACAGAGACCGCCGGACGACTTACTCCGGCAAGCGATGCTATCTCTTTCATTGTTATGGCTTTACGATTCGACATCATATCAACCCCATATTATAATAACTCGAGTTATTAATTTCAAATATAATGTTGCTTTCCGCGATTGCAAACGGAATTTTCAAAAAAAAGTAAAAACATCTGAAAAAATGTATTGCGTCAGAGAACCCTTTCCATTTCTGAAAGGAGTGCCATGCAAATTGCCGCAGTCCAGCCGCGAAGGCTGACCGTACAAAGCACGGAATCCCGCCCGGAGCGTTTCCAACGCTCAAGGAAGAGAACTTGATTCGTCAAGTCCGAGAGCTTCGGGCGTTCCCGGAAGACAGCCTCAGGGGAGCGGCGGCTCCCGCCGCCGCAAAGACAAAGAACAGGAGGGCTTCGCGCCCTCCCATTCCGCGGCAGGTGAAATCACCTGCACTTCGGCAAACGGGTTTGCCGTCTTTGAGAAATTTCGACTGACACAATCCGAAAAAATACGGAGCCGATGAAAACAGTTCCGTGCGGAAAATCCTCCGGCACAAAACAAAAATCTTGTTTTTTTTCAATTATTTGCGATTTTACATATTGACATGGCAGGCATTTGTTGTATAATATACCATACAATAAAAAACTAAACGAATCATTATCATGGCGAATAAAATACAATCAGCGGCACGTTTCTACCCGGAGATCCATCTGGAACACACGTCTCCGATACCGCTGCATCATCAGCTGGCGGAGAACATCCGGAGCAGTCTGGAGCGTCGGCGCATCCCGCAGGGGACCCCCCTGCCCTCGATGCTGACGCTGGCAGAGGACCTGAAACTGAACCGCGACACAGTTCGGCGCGCCTATGCCACGCTGGAAGCGGACGGCGTTCTCCGCCGCGAACCGAGCGGACGCATTCTCCATGTGACTCCGGAATTCGCCGACGCTTACTGCAACCGTTTTCTTCCCGCTCTCGGAATCATACTCCCGGACAGCATGGGAGATCTTCTCCGGCTCCAGTCGATCTCCGCGCTGGAGATCGTGGGCGGAATCATGGATATGTCCACCCAGTTCGGGTTCGCCTCCATGATCGTGCCCCTGCCGGAGCAGAGCGACCAGTTCGAACGTCTCAACCAATGGCTCAAGGAAATGGTCTCAAAACTCAACGGACTGATCTATCTCGGGGAAAGCAGCGGCAAACACCATGACCGCGCCTTCGAACTTTTGCTGTCCGAAGAAACCCTCCCTCATGTATTCATCGGAGGCAAGGCGTTCCGTCCGCATCTGGGGACGGTGATGGTGGATATGAACATCGGGTTCAACGCCGCCGCCGAATATCTGGCGGAACTCGGACACCGGGACGTGGCGGCCGTCGGGGCATGGGTCCCGCACAGGGATCTGTTTCAGCTGCAAACGATCGACCGATCCTCCTGCATGATCAATGCCCTGAGAAAGTGTTTCGAGATGCCTGAAAACCGGATCCTTCGCGACTGCTCTCCGGATGACCGCCTGCGCGACAGTCTCAAGGCGCTCCTTACGGCGGAAAAACGTCCGTCCGCACTGGTCTTCAGCAGCGATGAACTGACTCATCATTGCCTCCCGGTCATACGGGAACTCGGGCTGAGAATCCCGGAAGACATATCCCTGATCAGCTATGATGACAGCAACCGGGCAAGAGTCAGCGAACCGGCGTGGACGTCAATCCGCAACCCGCGCCGTCAGGCAGGCAAGGAAGCCGTGAAAATGATTGCGGAATCCCGGCGACTGAATCAGCCGGTGAACACCTTGAACCGCCTTCTGCCGACTTCTCTTGTAATCAGACAATCAACAGGTCCATACAATCTTATAAAGAAAAGCAACGGAGGATAAAATGAAGAGAGAACGTTTTACGCTTATCGAGCTTCTGATCGTTATTGCAATCATCGCGATTCTGGCAGCCATGCTGCTCCCGGCCCTCAACAACGCCAGGGAAAGGGCGAATGCGACGAATTGTTCCGGCAACCTGAAACAGATCGGATTGTCCATGCTGCTGTATTCGCAGGATTTCTCCGACTACTATATCCCCTATCTGGATGCGACGGAAACCTCCTGGGCATGGCGGCTCAAAGACAGCGGATATGTGAAATCCCCGAAGCTGTACTACTGCCTCTCCGCCATGAGGGTCCTGACCGCGCCCTCCACCAGCGGAAAGGACAATGCGATCGCAAACCCGGACGTCTCCAGCAAATACAGCAGTATTACCTACGGATACAACTACTATCACTGCGGCGGAGATTACGGAAACCTTCCGGATCCCGACTGGAAAATGAGTCCCGCCAGACTCGGCATGTTCAAATTTCCCTCCCGGAAAATCATGTCCGGCGAGGCGCGCAAGGCGGAACCGACCCAGGCGGGGACCAATGCGCTGAATCCGAACGTCTCCTCCCTCACCTCGACCAACCGCATCCATACGGTTCACAACAATGCCGCCAACATTCTGTGGATCGACGGACACGGAAGCCTGGAACAGAATGCGACAGTCCGGTTTCAGATGTATGTCGCCAACAATTTCTGGAACAGAACAGGCACTCCCCGGGATTTCTAAAAGATGAAAGAACGATTTATGAAAATATGCTGCACCTCCCTCTTTTTCCTTCTCGCCCTCCGGATCTTTTCACTCGATGCGGGGAGTCCGGAAGACTTCAAACAGGGGGAACGGCGTCTGGAAGAAATGCGTCAGGCTAAACGACAATCCCTTCTCCCGCGTCCTTATTTTTTCATCCGCAGCCAGACCAAATACTCGGGCCGACTCTATCAATACAACTACACGCACGACGACCGCCCCCTGTTTCTCAACCGGAGGCTCTGGGAGGACGGCGGTTCCGACCACACCCGCGCCAGTTTCAGGAAAACCTTTGAAATTTTCCGTCTCTACGACCTCGACGGCTTCGCGGCGTTCGCTCCCCCCTCGCAGCTGGAATACGATCAAGTGCTGAAGGTCCTCTATGACGCGGCCAAAGAACTCAACCTGCCCCCCGCCGCATTCAGCATCCTGCTGGAAATCGCTCCGGATAATCCCAGAAATCCGTATTCGAAAATGGTTCCCGACACCATGAGGCTGATCACGGACAATCCGTATTCTTTCCGCATCGGCTCCAAAAGCGTTCTCAGCAGTTATACGATCGACCGACTTTCCACGGAAGAGCTCCGCGATCAGCTGGACCCCCTCCGGGAAAAAAGCGGACAGAAAATCCTGTTCCTACCCCAGATGATATTCGTCAATCTCACGGATTCCGACGGAGAACGGCTGAACGGACACGACCTCTACCAGATCTACCGCACGAAAAAAACCATTCCCCTCTCCCTGATCCAGCGTATGGAGGAATACCTGCGATCCTATCTGGACGTCTGCGACGGCATCTATCTGGGGCATTTTTCCTCCCGCACGGACGATTCACTCGACGAAGGCTTTTCCAATGAGATCCTCCTGCCGATCATCAACAGCGTTTTGTCCGAACCGAAATACAACGGCAGAAAACTCTTCGGCATCATGGTCAAAACCGGCTACACCTCCTACTACGGCGCGCAAAGCCTCTCCCGGGACGGCACGCGGACCCTCCGCAATTTTCTGGAAAGCGCACGCCGGTTCCATCCCGACATGATCATCGGCACGGAATGGGATGAACTGAATGAGGACACCGGATTTCAGCCCCTGGCCGCGAAACCGATGTCCAGCCAGCGGATCATCCGCTACTATATGAGCCTCTTCAAAGGTATCCCCCCCTCCCCCAATCCCGGAGACGACCTCTCCGTCCCGAACCTGATCCTCAGCCAGCGCCGCCAGCTCCTGCCCGGAGAAATCATGAAACTGGAACTCCTCAACGTCCCGGATTCCCCTTCCGGAACCGAGTGCCGCGTGACCCTCGAACTGACGGATGAAGACGGCGGGGTCGTCTACGGTCCCCATACCGTGTCCTTCAACACCTCAGAGCTCAAGGAATTCACCTTCACTCCGCCCGGAGAACAGTTCGCCTTGCAGCAGGTGCTCCGCACACGCCTCCGGGTCGAATTCCGCGGAAAAACCCGCACCTTTTACACCGGACTCCCCTTCACCATCATGCGAACAACGGTCACAGACGATCTGCAATACTATTCCACCCCCCTCCGCAATGTGCTGACGCCGCTTTCCGATAAAATCGAAATCGGCGATGCGGAAGTGAACTGTTTCCTGAAATCCCCCGAAAAACTGGTCTCGGCGGAAATCATGCAGAACCAACTCGAGTTCTTTGCCATCGACGCCGCGGACGAATATCTCCGGAACGATCCGTCCAGAAGATTCTTTGAACTGACGTATCAATATCTGAACAATCCCAGTCCGCCGAAGGTGAAAGCCAGACTCGGATTCCAGGTGAAGGACGCTCCCTCGCTGATCGCGTTCAATCCTCCGGAAAATCCCCTGAAAACAGCCGGACGCCAGAACAGCATCCCACCGTATGCCGGTTCCCTCAACCGGTGGGAACGGTCCAGCCTGTTTTCCGTTTCGACGGACGACATTCCGAAGGCGAAAGTCCAGGTAAGAGGCACCCGCGCCAGCGGCCCGCACAAAGGGGAAAAGTTTGTCTGGGAAGTCCCCCTGAAGGACCTCGAAAAACAGCAGGTCGTTGCGAAAGTCTTTGAGGACGGCGTGACACTCGGACTGTCGGTCGACGGACGCCCGGTTTCCATTCCCCTCCCCCTCGACACCGATCAGATCGATTTCAAACGCACGATGAAATTCTCCCAGCCGGGCGCGGTCGTCGCACTGAGGGTCATCAGCGAAGGCGGCAAAGTCTTCTGGAGCGCGCCGCACGTCCTCGCCTCCGGGAAAAGCGCCGGGCTCCGACCCGTTTCTGTTTTCTCCAACTCGAAAAATGACGTGATCAAACTCGCGCTCCCCGACAATCGCGTCCCGGATGTCGTCTATGACTTCAACCCGGCCGCCGGAAATGTCCTGAAGACTTCCGCCGGACGCATGTTCTATGCGATGATCGGCAGTTACCAGTCCGTCGCCACGGGCTTCATCGGGCTGGAAGGCTCTTACACGCCTTTCCAGTTCTTAAACAGAGGCATCTTCAAGGAGGCAAGCAAACCTTCCCCGGAATGGGTGCGGGACGGCGGACGCCATGCGCTCCGTTTCGACGGTGAAAACGGCAACTTCATCATGTTTCCGAACCTTGTCATCCCCCAGCGCGCCGGATACACCGTCACGTTCGACATCAAACCCGATGACGTCGAAAAATACCACGTCCTGCTGGCACATCAGTCCATCCAGAAGAGCGGCCTGATACTCGGCGTGAAAAGCGGAAAGTTCCAGATCGCCTACGACCACAGAAACTGGAACAGTCCGGACGGAAAATGGTTCGGGCAGGATAAGTTCGACACGGACATCCCCCTCTTCCCGGGGAAATGGCAGACCGTCAAATTCACTTACGACGGCACCCGCATCACCCTCGGCGCAAACGGCAAAACGCAGAGTTTCCCCATGCGCGGAACCGGAATATTCATTCAGTCGGCGGTTTTCGGCGGAAGAGGAGAACGCTCCAGAGACGGAACGGTCCCTTTCTATAAAGGACTGCTCGGCTCTTTTGAGGTGAAACATTGGGTCGACTGACGCCGCCCCGGCATCCGAAGGCTGTTTTTTTCATCATCTGTACTTTTATGAGGAGTTTTTATGAAAGAAGTTTTCCATGATGTGGATCTGCTCGTGGTCGGCGGAGGTGTCTCCGGCACGGTCGCCGCCATCGCCGCCGCAAGGCGCGGATTGAAAACAGTCCTGGTCCAGAACCGCCCCGTTCTGGGCGGTCCTTCCAGTTCCGAATGCTCCTGCAACGCAGACGGCGCGTGCATCAACGGCGCTCAGGAATACATGAACCGAAATGCCCGGGAATGCGGAATCATCGAGGAAATGAAGCTCGAAGCCTATTTCCGCCGCGCCAACGGCTGGGAACAGCATTGGAGCCTTGTCATGCGCGAATGGGCTGAAAAGGAACCGTGCCTGACGCTCCTGCTCAACACCGAAGCATACGCGGTCGAAATGGACGGACGCCGCATCAGGTCGGTCACCGCACGGACCCTCTGCAGCGAAACCACCCACATCATCCGCGCGCCGGTTTTCATCGACTGCAGCGGAGATTCCTTCCTCGGCGCGGCCGCCGGCGCCGAATTCAGAATCGGAAGAGAGGCCCGCTCCGAATTCGGTGAGTCTCTTGCACTCGATCAGGCCGACAGGAAAACAATGGGTTCCTCGATCGCCTTCCGTGCAATCGACCTCGGACGCCCCGTCCCGTTCACTGCCCCGGAATGGGCCATGAAAATCAACGGTGACGAGGACCTGCCTTACCGTTTTCACAACAATCCGAAACAGGGATACTGGTGGCTCGAATACGGCGGCGAACTCGACACCATCGCCGACAATGAAAAAATATACGCCAAACTCCTCAGCGCTCTCTTCGGCGTCTGGAACCATGTGAAAAACGGCCCTCCGCACGGGGCAGACAACTATGCCATCAACTGGATTTCCGCCATCCCCGCAAAACGCGAGTCGCGGAGGCTGATCGGAGATCATATCCTGACCCAGAACGATGTCGTCGGCCATCCGGATTTCCCGGATACCGTCGCCTACGGCGGCTGGCCGATCGATCTGCATCCGCCGGAAGGAATCTTCGGAAAAAGCCATCCCGGCAGCACCCCGCCGATGACCTTCCCCGGAGTGTATCCGATCCCCTTCAGGTGTCTCTATTCACGCAATATCGACAATCTGATGATGGGCGGACGCAATATCAGCGTGACCCATGTCGCGCTCGGAACGACCCGAGTCATGGCGACTTGCGCTCTCTGCGGACAGGCGATCGGCACGGCCGCGGCCCTCGTTCTCAAATACGGCGTCGCCCCGCGGGAAGTCGGGAAAAATCATATCCGCGAACTTCAGGTCATGCTTGCGGAAGACGATTCCGCGCTGCCGATGCTTCCGATCCCCTCCAGGGGACTCCAGGCAACGGCTTCCGCCTCCGGCGAACTTGTCCTCCGGCTTCCGGAAACGACCTCCGCGGAACCTATCGCCGCGCAAAAACAAACCTCGAATGACCCTTGCAACATCCCCCCGGAAGACCGTCGCCGCATGCAGCATTTCATTGCCTCCGAACAACGGCTGGAATCCGTCAGAATCCGCTTTGAAACCGACTCGCCGGCCATTCTGGAAGCGGAACTTCTGGATGAGAACGACACCCCCGTCGCTTCTTCGCGCGCCGCCATCCTTGACGGCATCGCCGATTTTCATTTTTCCGCCGCAACGGAACCCGGCCGACGCTACTCCCTCCGGCTTCCTTCCGTGAAAGGCGTCGCCGTCTGCCTGCATAGGCGTTATCTGCCGGGCCTGAGCAGAAAATTGGACGGATGTTATCCGAATAACGACAACTGGTGCTTCGAAACGGTTCCTCCGCTCCGGCTCTACCCGGCGGAAAACGCCCTCAACGGACTGTCGCGGGTCGCTGAAAATTCGTCGAACATGTGGATTTCCGAACCGGCCATGCCGCAATGGCTGGAACTGAATTTCGGCATCTCCCGGACCGTGCGCCGCGCGGAACTCATATTCGACACGAATCTCGACAAGCCCTGCACCGCGGGCGTCCCTCCGGAATGCGTGCGGGATTATGAACTTCAGGCATGGCAAAACGGACAGTGGGAAACCCTGCGGAAAATCACCGGAAACCACCAGCGCCGACGCATTCATTCGTTCGCCCCCATTTGTACGGAAAGGCTCAGGCTTCTGGTCACGGCAACCAACGGCGATCCCTGCGCAAGAGTTTATGAGTTCCGGGCAAGCTGATCCGGTGAAAAACCGAAATTTAACATCGTGGAAACATGATCGGCCGTGTGCAATGAAGCAGGCGAAATTCTCCGTTTGGGCAATAGCTTGAATAGGAATGGATTGCAATTCTCTGTCGCCGCTCCTTTCGCAACGCAATTACAGCAAAGAACCGACGGGATGGAGTCCCGTCGGTTCGAGCGAAAAACGGACCGTTCCGATTACTTCTTGAGGACGACCTTCCGTCCTCCGGCACGCGCGGAACGTTCCTCGGCGGCGGCGATCCGGATGGAGTCGCGGGTGCTTTCGGGGAGACACTGTTCCGGCTGTTTATTCTTGCGGACGCAATCGATGAAATAAGCGATTTCGTTGGAATAGTAATCAATGTCCTTTTCCAGCTTGATTTCTTCGACGGGCTGATCGAGGGCCGCGATCTTGATGGTGTTTCCGGCGAGTTCGACGGTCGCCTTCTTGAAGACGGCTACGATGGAGCAGTACCATCCGATCTTGCACCAGCTGCCTTCGGAACTGACGCAGGGGCCGTTCTTATAGATATAGTTGGTGAGGAGATCGTCGATGCCGCCGGTATCGCGTGCGATGCCGAAAGTCATGACCGCATCAGGCATTCCGAGCATGTAATTAATGAAATCGGTGTCATGAAGATGAAGGTCGAGCAGGGCGCCGCCGCTCTTGGCGGGATCGCGGTACCATTTCTGTTTCGGGAGGCATCCGTTGCGACGCATGTCGAGACGGAGGAGCTTGCCGTATTTCTTCGAATCGTAGGCTTCCTTGAGGAAATTGAAGCCGGGACCGAAGCGGAGGCACTGTGCGATCATGAGGAGACGGTTGTTTTCGCGTGCGGCGCGGATCATGCGGTCGGCGAGAACGGGAGTGCGGGCCATGGGCTTTTCACACAGCACGTGATAGCCGTCCTTCATGGCGCGGATGGCATATTCGGCATGGAGATGCCCGGGGAGACAGATGTCGAGCATGTCGAAATCGGCGTTCCGGACAAGCTCTTCGTAGGAGAGGAAAGTCTTGACTTTGGAGAGATCGGCCTTGCCGCTGGCGCCGACGTTGATTTCCGCTTCGATTTTCTCGAACTGGCTCTTGTCGATGTCGCAGAGGGCGACGAGTTCCGCATGTTTCTGGTTTTTGTAACAGGACGCGTGGAAGTGTCCCATTCCGCCGAAACCGATGAGGGCGACCTTGATTTTTTCACTCATGTCAGCGCCTCAGGAGATTTTGGATTTAAGGAAAGCGGAGGCCTTGGAGATGTCGCCTTCGGGATCGTCGCCGCATTCGCGTTCGATCGTCAGGAAGCCATTGAAGCCGACGCGTTTGAGGGCGGCCAGGTAACCATCCCATGGGACCTGTCCTTCTCCGAGGGGAACTTCCTTGAATTCGGCGCGGCGTTCCTGGAAGATGCGGAGGGAGCCGTCGGGATTGCGCATTCCGTAGGTTGCGGCGGCAAGACCGGGATAGAGATTGACACCGTCCTTGGCGTGCGTGTGAACGATATATTTGCCGAGGACTTCGACGGCGTGGACGGGATCGTCGCAGGAGACCATGCGGAGGTTGGCGGGGTCGAGGTTCACGCCGAGGCCTTTGGAATCGACATCGACAATGAAATCATGGAGAATATCGGCGGTTTCGGGTCCGGTCTCGATAGCGAAGAAGGCGCCCTTCTCGCGGGAATACTCGGCGGCTTCTCGGATGGCCTTGACAAGGATCGGATAGACGGGATCGTTCTTGTCGCCGGGGACCACGCCGATATGGGTGGTGACCACTTTGGTTCCGAGCTTGACGGCAACGTCGACCACGCGTTTGTGGAGCTCCACGCGGTCCTTCCATTCATCGGTCACGCCGAAATGGGTGTGCGCGATGTCCCCGCAGACGGCGGAGATTTCCAGTCCGGCATCGGCGGCGAGAGATTTGATTTCGCGGAGGCGCGCATCCGTGAACACCAGATATTCGGGGCTGGTCAGGATCTGGACGCCCTGAAGTCCCATTTTTGCGTAGCGTTTCAACGTTTCGGGAAGGGGTTTGCGAAGCGAAGAAGCCAATGCTCCAATCTTCATGATCATTCCTTTTTTTGGGTGTTTTGGAAATTTCAATTTGAAATCCATCGCTTTCAAGACTAAATTTACACTGAAAACAAAAATATAAAATGGATAAATCCGGCATGAATGATGACAAAAAAACAGTGGATGTGCATATTCTGCCATCCACGGGGATGCGTGAAATCCATAGACAGTATGGTCTGTGGATCATTCGTGGAGGCGCTTCGGGCCGGACGCCGCCGGATTCTTTTTTTCAATGCGGGAAGCGCTATTTCCAGTTTTATTCGATCTCGCACATGTATGACGGACAGGGGCGGCTGTGGCTGGAACCGGACACGGAACAGGATGTCCGGGCGGGCGACTGCATCATCATCACGCCGCGGGCCGTCAACCGCTACGGAGGTTACGGAGGGAAGTCCTATTATGAGGACTCGCTGAATTTCTGCGGTCCGGTGGCGGACATGCTGATGCGCAGCGGAGTCATTTCCAATGGAGCCTTCCCGATGGGAAAGGTGCGGCGTCTGCTGTCGATCCAGAAATACAGCTCGGACCCGGCGGTCGACGCGCAGATCCGCGCCAACTTTGAATTGCAGAAACTGCTGACGGACATTTATCTGGAACGGGTCAGCTCGGTGCGCAGCGAATATCCTCTCCTGGACGAGCTTCTCGAAGAAATCCGGGAGCATCCGGAAAAATGGTGGACCGTGCGCGAAATGTCGGAGATGTGCAACCTGAGCAGCGACCAGATGCGTCGGGTCTTCTTCCAGCGGACGGGCGTCACGCCGAAGCTGTATGTGGACCGGTTCAAGCTGAACCTGGCGGCGGAATACCTGGTGGGCAACACCCGCGGCATCGCGGAGGTGGCCGAAAGGTTCGGCTATACCGATCAATACCATTTTTCCCGCCGTTTCAAGGCGGTCATGGGAATGTCCCCGAAACAGTACCGCGTTTCCGTCGGCTCCATCAGCGGCATCCTCCGTGCGGCGACCTGACAATTCCGGAAGTTCTTCCGAAAAAAAAACGGAACCATTCGACAGCCTCCTTCCTGTACAGGAAAAAATCCTCCGGGAAGAAATTTCTGAACATCCTCATGCAAATGAAGGAGTTCCTTCTTGAAATTGGAAAAAGGACATACTATATTACGGTTTATCTATTGCAAGGAATGAAATAAAAATGAAACGAAAAAGAGTGGGCCGCCCCGCATCCACAAATTCAGAAACAGCCGGAAACCGATGTCTGACATTGATCCTGTTCTGTTTTGTCCTGGCGGTTTTTCAGGGAATCTTTCCGGACACTGCCGGAAGCCTGGTCCGCCCTTCCGATGCCATCCATTATTTTTCCCAGGCGCCTACATGGAAAAACTGTTCCAGGTCGGCGTTTTCCGAAAAGAACATTCCGGAAGAGGAAGTCGTCCGCTATGAAACAGGGGACTTTCTGAGACTGGGAAGCAAACAGAATTCCCACGAGATCCATTACCGCGAATTCATTTGCAGTGAAACACCGTCCGGAACCGTCCGGAAAAAATGCCTGCAATCCTTTTTCAAAAGATGCTCCCGCGAGCAGATTCTGTCGTTTCAAACGCTACTATCGGCAACGCAGCCGGTCCGGGGAAGCCCTGCCGTCTGACCGGTTTACGGGAATAAAAGAGGTTCGTCAGAAGAAAAGACGGACTCTCCGGATCATGATTACAGATGGATTCGGATTTGGACAGCAAATCCATTCCGTCGGGTAAGAGCAAAAGCGACAAGAAATTGCAAATCTAAAAAATAACAGGGAGAATGTAATGCATTGGATTGACTGGGTATTAGTGGCAATACCGCTGGGAGTGGTGCTGCTCATCGGAATGAAATCGCAGAAATACGTCAGAGGAGTCGCCGACTTCCTGACGGCCGGACGTGTGGGCGGACGCTACGTTGTGTCCGTAGCCAGCGGAGAAGCCGGGATGGGACTGATCAGCGTCGTTGCCATCATGGAAATGTATTACAACTGCGGTTTCGCGGTGTCGTTCTGGTCGAGCATCATGGCTCCTCTCAGTCTGATCATGGGATTGACAGGATTCTGCATCTACCGTTTCCGGGAAACCAAAGCCATGACGATGGGACAGTTCTTCGAACTCCGCTATAACAAGTCGTTCCGAGTCGTTGCGGCGGTGATCCAGTCGATCTCCGGAATCATCAACTATGCGATCTTTCCCGCGGTGGGAGCACGTTTTCTGATCTATTTTCTGGATCTTCCCATCCACGTGTCCATCCTGGGATTCCAGTTCCCCACCTTCATCCTCACCATGCTGGCCTTTCTCGGTTTTGCCTTGTTCATCGCACTGATGGGCGGCCAGGTCACTATCATGACGACGGACTGCGTGCAGGGACTTCTGAGCTATCCTATGTATGGGTTCATCGTGGTCTATCTTCTTTTCCGTTTTTCCTGGGGAGCAGATCTGCTGCCGGTTCTTTCGGCGCGTCCTCCGGGCGAAAGTTTCCTCAATCCGTATGATGTGGAAAACCTCCGCGATTTCAACCTGTTCTACGTGTTCTGCGGCATCGTCGGCATGTTCCTGAGCCGCATGTCCTGGGGAGGAAACAGCGGCTACAACGGAGCCGCCCTGAACGCGCATGAAGCCAAAATGGGCGGACTGCTCGGCACATGGCGCGGCGGATTCGGATCGATGACCTTCATCCTGCTGGCAATTGTGGCGATCGCTTATCTGAACGCGCCTCAGTTCTCCGGAGACGCGCGCCGGGTGCGCACCGAACTGGCCCAGAAAACGATTTCGGACATTCTTCCGGAAAAGGAATACGCAAGCGTCCGGGCAAAACTTCAGGAAGAATATAAAAATATTCCGGAACAGAAGAAGGATCTGGCCCAGCTGAAAGTCAAGGACAAAACCGCCGTGGATCCCTATGTGGCGGCGACCCGGAAGGAACTGGCGGACGTTCCCGGCGGGAAAAAGAGCGCGCAGACGTTCGAGACGATCTACAACCAGATGAGCGTCTCGCTGGCGCTCCGCGATATTTTCCCGATCGGAATCACCGGCATTTTCTGCGCGATGATGATCTTCCTGATGGTCAGCACGGACACCACCTACATGCACAGCTGGGGAACCATCCTGATTCAGGACTTCGTGGTTCCGCTCCGCAAAAAACCGTTTACACCTCATGAACAAATCCGGGCGTTGCGCTGGTCGATTACCGGAGTCTGCATCTTCGCCATAATGTTCAGTTACTATTTTGCGCAGGTGGACTTCATCCTGATGTTCTTCGCCATCACCGGGGCGATCTGGGCGGGCGCCGGCGTAGTCATCACCCTCGGTCTATACTGGAACCGAGGAACGACCGCCGGCGCGTTCGTCGCCCTTATCACCGGCGCACTGATCGCGGTTGCAGGAATCATCCTTCAGCAGATATGGGTCTCCCACGCCTATCCCTTCATTCAGGCCATGGGATGGGTCACGGCCCTTGACGGATTCCTCCGGACGGTTTCAACGCCGTTCCACCCGTATGTCATCTGGGAAATGACTCCGAACAAGTTCCCGATCAACTCGATGGAAGTCTCCTTCATTGCAAACATCGTGACCGTTGGACTTTATGTAGTCATATCCCTCCTCACCTGCAAGAAGCCCTTCAATATGGAACGTCTGCTTCACCGCGGGATTTACAGCGATGAGCCCGGCAAGGCGCAGGAGAAACCGGCCATGACTCTCAAACGCTTCTGCAACGAAAAAATTCTGGGAATCGACTCCCATTATACGAAAGGCGACAAGATTCTCGCATGGTCCGTATTCATCTACAGTTTCGGATACGGTTTCGTGCTCTGCTTCCTGGCGGTGGTCGTCTGGAACCTCTTCACGCCCTGGCCGATTGAATGGTGGGGACATTACTTCTTCATCAAGAACATTCTGGTCGCCGTGATCCTTGCGGTCGTGTCCACCATCTGGTTTACCATCGGAGGAACCGTCGACCTGATGAAAATGTTCCGGAGACTGGCTTCGGAACATGAAAACGTACTGGACGACGGACGCGTGGTGGGGAACGTTTCCGCCGCCGACGCCGCCATCTTCGAAGAAATCGAAAAGGAAAAAGAAACACCCCCGAAAGGTCCCTGATTCCGCTGGAGATCCATATTCCCGTCCGGATTCGCCGGATTGACGTATGCCGGGAAGCAGCAAGCTACCCGGCATAATCTGCCGTCCGGCGTCTGGGGCTTGCGCCCGGACGAATTCAACAACGCCGTTTTTCCCCGGAACGGCCCGGAAAGGAATTTTCCATGACATCGCTTTTGATCAATGTGTTCGGCGGCCTGGCCATCTTCATCTTCGGGATGAAACTGATGAGCGACGGACTGCATAAGGCCGCGGGGGAAAGGATGCGCACGATCCTGCGCTTCTTCTCCGCAAACCGCTTCATGGGGGTTCTCTCCGGAACGGTCGTGACTTCCATCATCCAGTCTTCCAGCGCGACGACGGTCATGGTCGTCGGATTCGTCAACGCCGGCCTGCTGAACCTACTTCAGGCCATCGGCATCATTTTCGGCGCCAACATCGGAACCACCATCACCGCCCAGCTCGTCGCCTTCGACATCGGCTGGATCATCATGCCCTCGATCATCATCGGACTGGTCCTGATCTTCCTCGACAACCAGACCTTGCAAGGCTGGGGCGACACCGTCACCGGTTTCGGGTTTCTTTTCCTGGGAATGAGCTTCATGAGCAACGAGCTCAAAATCCTTTCCCAGAACGAAGCCTTCATGAACGCATTCCGGACGTTCGACTGCGCCCCCGTCAACGGATGGATTCCCCCGGGCGCCCTCCTCGGCGCCATCGGAATCGGGCTTATTGCGACCTTGATCATCCAGAGCAGCTCCGCCTGTACCGGCATCATCATTGCGATGGGCGCGGGCGGCCTCCTGAACTTCTATACGGCGGTCGCGCTGGTGCTGGGCACCAATATCGGAACGACGGTCACCGCGCAGCTGGCGGCGATTCCCGCCAACCGGATCGCAAAGCAGGCGGCCATGGCCCACACGCTCTTCAACGTGCTCGGCGTCCTGCTGGCCGTTTCCACTTTCTGGATCAAAATCGGCGACACCGATGCACCCGTATTCTTCAGTCTGATCAACTACCTCAGCGGAGGCAGCGATCTGCCGCGCCATATCGCCAACGCCCACACCGTCTTCAACGTATGCACGACCCTCGTCCTGATCCCGTTCATTCCGCTTCTGGCAAAACTCTGCGAAAAAATCATCCCGCAAACCGAAAAAAAGGTCAAGTTCCAGCGTCTGGAGCCCAACCTTCTGGCAGCTCCGGCCATCGCGCTCTCCCAGACCACCGCCACTTTGAGGAAAATGCTCAAGAAGGCCTGGAAAATGGTCGACCGGGCCTGGGATACCTACGACAAAGATGACGAAAAGACTCTCGAGGAGACTCAGAAACTGGAACGCAGGGAGCAGCGGGTGGATGAACTCCAGCAGGAAATCACCGACTACCTTTCCATGCTCATGCAGAAGGAACTTTCCCCGGAACAGGCCGCCGCCATTCCCGTCCTGATTCATTGCACCAACGACGCGGAACGAATCGGCGACCACACGGAAACGATTCTGGAACTCATCCGGCATCTGAAAACCGATGTCGCAAAGCTGAGCGAATCGGCCCGTCGCGAACTTGACGGACTCCACCAAATTCTCCACAGACAGGTGGAAAGCACCCTGCTCCTGCTGGAAAAGAATTCACCCGCAGACCGGGCTCTCGCCAGAGACCTGGAACAACAGGTCAAATCGCTTGTCGTAAAGTATGAGGATAATCATCTCAAGCGTCTTGCGCAAGGAGAATGCAACCCGGTAAGCGGGATTTTCTTCATCGAAATGCTGGCTGAGTTCCAGAAGGTCTCACGTCATGTCGCCAACATCGCCGAACGGTCTGAAACGCTTGAAAAGCTGGTAGCCTGAAAGGATGTAATATGACAACAAGACAATGGATGCGAAAGAAATGGATTTCCATTTATTCCAAAGTCGTCAAGGAAAAAGCGACTCCTGAATACATCGCGCGGGGGTGGGCCATCGGCATGTTCTTCGGATGCCTGATCCCGTTCGGGCTCCAGCTGGCCTGCTCCATTCCGACCGCCTTCCTCCTGAAAGGAAGCAAGATCGGAGCGATTTTCGGAACTCTGCTGACGAACCATTTCACGATTTTCATCATCTATCCGGTCCAGTGCTATGTCGGCGACAAGCTGATCGGGGGAAATATCTCTTATATGGTGGTCGAGGAGGCCTTCCGGGATGTGCTTCATGAACAGAGCTACGAAGCGCTTCTCGGAATCGGCTGGGAACTCGTCGTCTCCTTTTTCGTCGGAGGCGCGATTCTCACGGCAGTCATGACCCCCATCACTTACTGGTTCGTCAAAGACCTTGTAGTCCGTTACCGGGCAAAAAAAAGCAAAATGGCGGAACAGAAAAAGACTCAGGCATGACACCTGAATCTTTGGCAGATTTCCGGCTCAGCCGAGAATCATGAATCCGCGCAGAGGCGACTTCTCCGGAGCCAGAACCTCCAGGGAAGCGCCTTTTTTGGATAAAAGACGGTTCGCCCAGCGGCTGAATTCCAGAATCGACATCATGTCCCAGTGAGGCAGCGACTCCATCCGGGCTCGATCCAGGTGTCCCGCGTTCACGCAATACACCGGCAGAACATTTTTCAGGGCGAATACTTCGCCTTCCTTCACGGAATCCAGATTCGAGCGGACCCATTTCTTCAGGATATTGAGCGTCGCGGCCGCGCAGAGGCATCCCCGTTCGGCGGCTTCGTCGCGGTTTTTTTTCATCGTGGAAACGGCCAGCGTCGGAGTCGGCCAGTTGCAGACGGTCAGGTCGTAGCTTTTCGCGGAAGCCTTGCGGCGCGGCATTTTCAGGGGCTTCCAAGCGGCCGCCCAGGTCAGACGCCAGTTCCGTCCCGGCAAAGCCTCCATATCCGGCTTCAACCCGAAAACCTTCCAGCGGAAGAGGATTCCGCCGTTCTCCTTTACGACCGTGAAACGGACGGTTCCGCCCAGGCGTCCGGCATTGGTCCAGCGCCAGAAATCGTCGCCGACCATCCAGTCGAAGCGGTCGGTTTCGGACTCCAGAAGCATGCCGAGCGGCGGATAGGATTCATCATACAGCGTTTCGTTTTCAGGAGCCGCGGCAAAATCGGAATATGTCGGACGCGCGATGCTCGAACCTTTCTTCGGAGGAAGAATCCAGCCGATCCGGCGGATGTCGCCGGAAATCCGCACACCTCCGCCGGAGACGTTGGAAAGCGCGCACGAATTGCGCATGACCATGTCCATCGACACGCTCATCAGCCCGCGGGAAAAATGGATCTTCCGCACGATTTCAGGCTCCGCCCCGAAGGGAATGGTGTTGGTCAGCTCCAGCGTCAGTTCGGAGCCGTTCTCCGAATGGTGGAGACGGCGTTTGCCGGAGAGCGCGGCTTCCTCGGAGAGTTCTCCGATTTCCACCGGCAGGGTCGTCAGGGTAAAGGAACGCGCTTTCAGGGTCACGGAATCCA
>CAZORN010000024.1:0-24886 GCA_964581935.1 uncultured Victivallales bacterium | reverse complement strand
TATTGTGTCAGTGAACCTTTTCCATTTCAGCAAGGAGTGTCATGCAATACTTTCCGTATTGCCGCGGGCCTGGTCGTGCAAAGCACGAAATCCCGGCCCCCTCCCGCTCACCCCGATCTCTCCGGAACCCGTTTCTCATTCGGTACCGGGCGCGGGCAGACGCAGGATTCCGAAGTTTTCCACATCGATGCCGAATTCTTTACCATTGGGGGAGAAGCAGGCAAAAGAGTGTTCTCCTCCGGTTGCGCGTCTGCGAATGAAATTGACCCGGAGTTCTCCCGTATTCCGGGTGACGGCCAGATTGCGGAGCGGGATTTCGAGTTCAACGGACCAGCCATTCTTTTTTTCCGAACAATTGATTTTCACATCCTTCGCGTAAATTTTCCTGTCTCGGGAAGAAAAATGCACCGCAAAAATATTTTTTCCGTCCGGGGCGACGCACCATTGCAGCACGGCGGAATCGCTTTCCGCCTGTGGCAGTTCGACGAAGATTTCAGCGCAATCGCCTTTCCAGATGGATTTTTCCAGTTTCAGCAGATTCATGCGCGGTTCTTCACAAAAAATTCGCAAAAACAGTTTCCCGCCAGATACTTCTGCAGAAATCAGCGATTTTGGGGAGTAAGGAAGTCCGAAGGACGTTTTCAAGGCGGCTTCATCGCCGGGATTTCCGGCTGAACCGGCGCAGAGGACGGGCGTACGCGTGTCCCTGAGACGTCTCTCCGACTCAAGAACCGCGATTTTCTGTGCGACAAGGGGAAATGCGGCGACTCCAAGGTCGTAGTGCCCGAATTCGGAAAGCGAAATATGCTCGGCATGTTTTTTGCGGAGGGAACGTTTGAGGACAGCGGCCATATAGGCATTTTCCTCGGCCCGTCCGGGAACATCCACCGAGCAATCTCCGGTGTACAATATCACTGGCGGGGTTTCCGAGGAGAGATGAAACAACGGTGCGAATTCATCCACCACGATGTGGAAGGTCCGCATCCCGGTGACGCCTTCCCGCTCGTTCAGAATCTGAAAATGGGTTGAAAGCTGGGCGGAAATTGTGATGATTCCAGCCAGATCGGAGATGGTAAACCCGTGTCTCTGAAGATATTTTCCATTCATTCCGACCATCGCGGCGAGATACCCTCCGCCGGAGACTCCTCCGACATAAACGCCGTGGGAATCGCCTCCGGATTGCCGGATATTCCGGAGGACCCACGCGGTCGCGGCGGCGGCATCTTCCAGATAGTCCGGACATTTCGCACGGGCGGAGGAGAGTCTGTAATTCGGCGCAACAATGGCGAAATCGCCTGTCAGGAGTGTTTCTGGAATTGCTTTTGAACCGTTGGACAGGCCGCCTCCGTGGAAAAGAATGAGTGTAGGGAAATCTTTTTTTCCGACAGGAACCGCCATGTCAAGAAGACAACGCTCCCGGGCGTATTCCTGATCTCCGCCGATGCGGTCTTCCTGCCTGTAATACGGGATATCCCTGATGATCCGCATGGTGTCTTCCCCTTTCAGTTTTTTCATTTCAACATTCTGACAGCCCGCCCCGCTTCCCATTCCCGTCAGCCATAACAGGAACACGGCCTGAATCCAACACTGTTTCAAACTCACGGCGACACTCCGCATCACTTGCTCCCGGCAAGATTAATTTGTATTATTAATTATAATGAATTCCATATTTCGGCATCATCTTTCATTGTCTGATTAATGTAGCATTTCTCCGAAATGAAATCAAACTTGAAACATCGTCTTTTTTTGATGAATGGAAAATTCCGGATAAAAATGAGTTCAATATTGACGCTTTAAATAGTTTTTCTGAGATTCGGATCCATCTGTTTTTATAAAAAAATTCACTTTTTTTTGAAAAAAGGGTTGAAAATAAAAAAGAGTGATACAGATTATTAATACTATAAAAAAAGGCGGAAGCATGGGAAACACAAAAACATCGAAAAACAAAGAGGCGATTGATCTCTTTTTCAATTATATCATGGAAGACCGGCTGAAGCCCGGAGACAAGATCGATTCCGAAGAAGTGCTGACGGAGCGTTTCAATGTCAGCCGGGTGGCTTTGCGCGAGGCGTTGCAGGGGTTGAAATTCCTGGGGATGCTGAAATCCCACACGAAACGCGGAACGGTCTTGCGCGGGATCGATTTTTCCATGCTGTGCCGCGGATTGAATTTTCATCTGGCGCTGAGCGACATTTCTTATGCCGACCTGCTTCAGGCCCGCCTTCTGATGGAACTTGGAGCGGTGGAAATGCTCTGCGGAAAATTGAAGAAGAAGCAGATTCAGGAGATGCGGAACCTTGCGCGCTGTTCCATGCTGGAGGAGACGCCGGAGGAAGTCCGCCGGACACATGAACTGGACATGCGGTTTCATGTTGCCCTGCTGAATGCCTGCGGGAATGTGA
Organism: uncultured Victivallales bacterium; assembly: GCA_964581935.1. GTDB lineage: Bacteria > Verrucomicrobiota > Lentisphaeria > Victivallales > UBA1829 > SIG94. The sequence continues at coordinate 22,484 of CAZORN010000024.1, read as the reverse complement.
TCGTGAACAACTATTCCCTTCTTCTGAATATCTTTTTCGCGCGTATTTGTCCCGACAGTACAAAGGAAATCATGGAAGAGGCGGAACGTTCCCATATAATGCTGGTGGACGCGCTGGAATCGGGAAATCTGGATATGGCTCGCGGGATCGTGAAAAGACATTTGAGCACATACAGGGGATAAGCGATGAAAATTATCCGTCACAAGCTTTTCGACTCCGGCGGAAATTCGGAAAAATCCTGGTTCCATCCGAAGATATCCGAGGCGGCGGACGGGAGTCTGCTGATGCTTCTGCAGGAAGTGCGCGGCAGCGACAGCTATGGACCGGTCGCCGAATCGGTTTCTCCGGACGGCGGGAGAAGCTGGAGCGAACCCGTCCCGATCGCGGGGTTGGAGGGGCGTGACATCGGCGACGGCATCAGCGAGGATATCTGCGACAGCGTTCCCGTATATCATGCTGAGACGCATTCGGTAATGGCGTTCGGGATGACGGTCTACAGCCGGGACGGTCGGTACTGGAATGACAGAGTCAAATACTGGGCGCGGAACCGGGCGGATCGTCTGCCGATTTACAGCGTATGGTCGGTCAGGGATCCGGAGGGCAGATGGACGGCTGTGCGGCAGCGTCTGGAATTTCCCGGCTCGGCGGATTTGTGCATGTGCTGCTGCGGCTGCTCACAGATGATCTTTGTCCGAGGGGAGCTGTATCTGCCGGTTTCCTGTGCGGCATGGGATCGGAAAGACCGGAGTTTTGCAGTCCTCCGGGCGTCTTTCGACGGACGGAGTTTGAGGGTCGGGGAAGTCGGACAATGGCTTGAACATCCCGGAACGGGCGGGTGGCTGGAGCCTTCGCTCGCCTTTTTCAAAGGACGGTTTTTCGTTACCTTGCGAACCACGGACGGATTCGGATATGTCTCGGAATCCGTCGACGGGTTGAGATGGAGCGAGCCTGTCCGCTGGCGGTTCGAGGACGGCGTGGAACTGGAAATGAAGGAAACGCAGCAGCATTTTCTGGAACTGGAGGGAAAACTGTATCTGGTTTATAACCGGAGACTGTCGTATAACGGTCATCTGATGCGCTGGCGCGCGCCTCTTCTGGCGGCTCCGGTCGATACGGAAAAACTGTGTCTGGAACGGGAAGGCGAACGGGTGGTCCTTCCGATGATGCCGGAGGATGTTACGGAGAAATTCAATGCGCCGCTGTTCGGGAACTTTCATCCGGTGAATTTCCGTCGGGACCGTGCGTTGATTACATGCGGCGAGGAACGTGCCTTCGATTCCTATCGGTCCGGAATCTGGATGGCGGAGCTCTATTCCTGAGGATCAGCGGAAAGTGTTGAGCATATTAACTCCATGAGAGAGAGGTTGCCATGTCCATCCGAAAAGGTATTTTTGCGAGAAATGCACGAATGGTTTGCGCGGATAAATGTGAAGCTCGTCTGAAAAAATGTTTCCCGGCGGAGATTTCGTGGAAATCGCGTCCGGCAAGATTTACGCTGATAGAACTTCTGATCGTTATAGCGATCATCGCAATCCTGGTATCGCTTCTGCTTCCGGCATTGGGGCTTGCAAGGCGCATGGCGTATGCCTCGAGCTGCGCTTCGCAGCTGAAGCAATGGGGGATTCTGTTCCACAATTACTTATCGGACAACAGGGAATATTTTCCGTTCTGCGGGGCAGACACCACTGTGGAGAAGGGGTATGCGTATGAGGCGTCCGGCTCCCCGATGCCGTTCATCCGCGGAGGATATATTTCGTATGGGTACAATCTGGCGCCCAACCCGAGGACTTCGCTGTACCGCTGTCCGGCCTCCGACGGCGAACCGGTTTGTCCGGGCGCCAGGAAATTCCATTTGCTGAATTACGGCTACAATCTGTACATCGGCTACGTCGGCAATGCCGGATCCGCCGTGACTTCACAGTATTTCAACCTCGGCAACCGCATGAGATTTCATCAGAGTCCTTCCAAGACGGCGCTGATGGCCGAGTTGGGTTCACGAGTGGTGGATACGACCGCGAAAACAGCAACGGAATTTTTCAGCGAAGTCCAGGACGCCTCGCAGGTTTATCCCAACCGTGTGGCAAAGTTCACAGACGGCATGCGCCATAACCGGAAAGGAAATATACTCTTTGTCGACGGACATGTGGACAGTTCCGGAGTTGTGCAGTACGGACGCGCCTCGGCGAATGTTTTTTATAACCGTTATGTTCCTTGAGAATTAAAGAGAGAAAAACCACCATGAAAATGCTTGTTCTGCTGTTGTTTGCCGCCGGGCTCCTTTGCGGGGCGGAAAAGATCATTCCGGAAAGCTACGGATTCAGGCAGTCTACGCAGGGACTCGGTAAAGATCGGATGTTCGGAGATCCGGAATTCAAAAAACTGACGGACGGAATTACGGATAAACCGGAAAACCGCTGCCTCTGGAACCGGAAGCAGTCGGGCAGACCGGTCAACATCGACGTCAATTTTCCGGAACCGGTCAGGCTGGAATCGCTGAAACTCTTTTATTTCCGGGCCCTGAAGGGATACCCCATCCTTGAGGTTGCCGTAACCGCAATCGGAAAGAACGACGAACAGACGCCGCTCGGGCAGATTTTCCCGAACCAGCAGAACACCGCCGACAAGCAGGGATTCGACTCGTTTACCGTTCCGCTGGATCCGAAAATACCGGTTTCGCGGGCTCGTGTCACCGTCAATTTTCTGAGCAATCTCGCCCTGACAGAGATGGAATTTTCCGGAACTCCGGAGAAAGCGAAAACGGCGGAGGCAAAGCCGGAGAAATCAACCCGTTTTGCGGATCTTCCGTTGAAAGCGGGAAACGGACTGAGGTATTATGAGATCGGAGATGCGGCCCAGGGGTCAAAAGCGATTGTATTGGAGAATGACCGCGCGATTTATGTGATCGATCCGGTGAACGGTGGCGTGGTGAATTACGCGTATGACCGGGAACGCAAGGTGAATTTTGTGAAACCGGCGGGACGCGATGCGTTCGGGGGAATGTTCGTGGATCGTTTCCATCCGTCGAACGAAGCGCGCAACGCGTTTCGCAATCAGGCCTACAGCGCGGAGGTTGCCGGAAACGGCAGCAATGAAATTCGCGTGACAGTGAAAGCCAAGGGGAATGGAGGAATGTTCGATGAAGTCACCTGCAACAAAACCTACACGCTGAGCAAGGACAGCATTGCGCTGCGCTGCGATTACGCGGTCGAGAACGGGCAGGCCAACGTGATCCCCATCAACTACGGATTATGGATTTCCGGCGGAGTCTGTTCGGAGGAGCCTTTTGACATGGTGTATCGGGGGGAATCGGGCGCCGTGAAAAAAATCTCCACCCGCGTCGAACCGTTTGCGAATTCCTCGGTGCAGGGCTGGTCGGCGATTCTGACGAAATCCGGAAACGGGCTAGCGCTGCTCACGGACTTCTCCCGTCTGAAACAGTTTATCTTCTGGGGAGCGGACCCGCGGGAAACCACGCTGGAGGCGAAGCTGGGCGTATATGAGATTCCGGCGAATGAATCCATGGAAACCACTGCGTATCTGATTCCTTTTCACGGCCTTGAGATTCCGGACCGGGTGAATGAGTTTCTCTGTTCAAAGTTCAGCTTTCCCTCCGCGGACGGCGGGTCGCCGGAACTGCTGCTGTATCCGGTCTGCGCCGGAGATTACAGCATCAGCATCGAGGGGGGACTCCTGCGCGGGAAAAAAGTGGATTTCAAAACGCTGTTCACCGGAAATGTCCGTCTGGAGAAAAGCCTCTGGAAAACCCGGTTTCCGGGCGGATTTACGGCTCCGGGGACCTATGTTTTCCGGGTGAACGCATCGCTTGCGGGGAGCGGGCGGCGAGTGTTCTCGGCGGATGCCTCATGCAGTTGCCGGAAAGCCGGTGAACCCTGGCATTTTGCCGCTGACGGTGTGAAAAAGGCGGAGTCCGTTGAATCCGCCGTGAAGATCGACTTGAATTTTCAATCCCCGTCGTTTCAGACTCCCGCGATTCCGTGGGCCCGGCCTTTCAGCGGGGGCAAACCGCGTGTCCTGCTGGTGGCGAACGGCTCCGGCGCGATCCGCGACATGGTGGAATTGCGTCAGCGGGTGGACATGGACCTGACCGTCAATTATATCGGCGGGGTCTACTCCATCAGCGGGCTGTATGCCGCCCTGAACCGGAACGAATGCCATAATGAACTGTCGAAGGCATTGCAGAAAGATTACGACGTGATTGTCACCGCAGGGAATGTCTGGCAGACGCTGCCGCGCAATCTGGTGTCCGCGATTCTGGAAAAGAACAGAACCGGAACGGGACTGGTCATGATTTCCCCCGAGGGAGAACCCCAGTCGTTCGGCATTGTAAGGAACGCCGGAAAAAAAGAACGGCAGAACCCGAAGGAGGTTCAATGGAAGGCGGGAGAAAAGCATCCGGTGTGTGCCGGAATCCCATGGGAAGCGATGCCGCCGACACTTGTGAAGGACAACCGTCTGCCGGATTCGCTGGAAACGGCCGGGGCCGGGAATGTTCCTTTGATCCAGCTCTCGAACGAGCCCGCCCGGCGGGTTGCTCTGGTCAACTGGAATGTCGCGAACCATTCGAAGTCGGATCAGGCGGTTCTGCCTGTCACGCGTGGAAAACCGACATGGGATTTCTGGGAATATCAGCAGTCCCTGCTTGGGAAAGTGATCGTCTGGGCTTCCGGAAAAAAATCCAACGTCGTCCTTGACGGAATTACCGCGGCGGCGGACGGACATTGCGAAATTGCGCTGAATGCCGAAAAGGAACAGAAGGTGCTGTTGACGCTGACCATCCGCGATTCATTCTCCAGGATGGCCCATGTGGTGAAATCGGAACAGCCCCTGCATGCCGGCCTCCAGAATATCCGGCTTGATTTCCCGCAATGCGGCATGGATGGGATTCACTTTGCCGACCTGACTGTTGCCGGAAGCAGCGGAACCGAATGCTGGGGAAGCGCCGTTTTCCGGAACCGCGCAGCGGACAGCATCGCCGGGGTGGACGCGGACCGCAAACGGATTCATTCGACAGACGACGATTTCGCTTTCACGGTCCGTCTGCGCAACGGCGCCGCGGATCGCGTGCGAGTCGAAATGCTTGACAGCTTCGGAAATGTGTTTGCCGCTCAAACCGTCAAGGGAGGCGGAACGCTTTCATTCAAGATGCCGCTTTCGGACTGCCGGACATGTTCGTTCAAACTGGTGACAAGCGCGCTGGACTCCAAAGGCGTCGAAATGGACCGTCGCGAAGAGGAGTTTCAGCTTTATGCGGTTCCGGACTCCCGGCGGCTGAACCTTGCGTTCGGATGGCCGAATCTGGAACAGATCGGGATCCAGCCGCAGTATTACCGGTATTATTACGGCAGGCTGAAAGAACTCGGGGCGAATGTGCTGCGTCCCCATGGAACGGACACGCTGGAGGGGCTGTTGCTGGGGCGGTCTTTGAACCTGCCGTTCATTTACAGCCGCGCACCGATGACGTGCGATTCCAGGTATCCCCACAAGAGCGCGAAAAAGATCGCCGGCAAACTGGATATCGTGCGGACTCCCTGCATCAGCGCGCCCGGTTTCAAGGACGAACTGGAAAAGCGCAATTCGCTTCCCGCCAAGCTGGAGGAATACGGTTCCATTTTCAGGGGCGGTCCCGACGAGGCGTCCAGCATCAATTTCTTCGACGGATGCTTCAGTCCGGCATGTCTGACGGAATTCCGGAACTGGCTGAAAAAACAGTATCCGTCTCTGGAGGCTCTGAATCAATCCTGGGATACGCATTACAGGTCCTGGGATGAAGTGATCGCCATGACCGCCGAAGAAGCAAAAAAACACACCTCCTTCGCCCCCTGGCTGGACCACATGACCTTCAACGACTGGAACCGGGCGGACGCCATCGGCCGGATCGCGGACGGAAGCCGCAAAGCCAATCCGCAGCTCAGATACAGTCTTTCCGGGACCCAGAACACCAATGCGTTCAATGCGTATGACTGGTATCTGCTGATGCGTCATTTCGACGCGCTCGAAAGCTATGGCGGGGAGCAGGTCGTCATGCAGGAGTCCTTCCGGGAGCCGAAGGATGAGAAAGGCCGGGACCGCGGCCGTCTTCTGCGCATGCCTTGGATCGGGTATGATACGGAGCTGTTTTCCTTACGCCGCGCCGTCATGTCGGCGCTGATGAGCGGAGCCTCCGGCTTCTGTGTCTACAACGGACGTCTTTACATGAATCCGGACTACACTTTTCCCAAAAAAGCGTTGGAGCTTCAGGGACTTTTCTCGCAGATTTCAAACGGGCCCGCCGAGCTGCTGATCGGTTCGGATTACGTTCCGTCTCCGGTTGCTCTCCACTATTCCCCTGCTTCCATCAAGATCGACTGGATGCTTGCTCTGGACATGATCCGCAAGAACAGCGTCGGCGGCTGGGGAAGCCTGCTCTCCGACTGCGGGAGCAATTACACCTATTCCGCATATGGACAACTGGAAAAGAACGGAGTTCCTCCGCATGTAAGGGTTTTGATTCTTTCCGGTTCCCTGGCGATGTCGAAGGCGGAAACGGAAGCCGTGAAACGTTTTGTCGCCAACGGAGGAACCGTCATAGCGGACCTCCCTCCGGCACTGTATGACGAACACGGAAAACGATATCCGTCAGCCCCGCTCGCCGAGGTGTTCGGGGTGAAAGACTTCGGCACTCTCAGGATCGCGGATGCGCTGACGAAGGGAAATCCGGCCAAGGACGCCGACGGATTGTCCCTGAGCGGCTACGAGGCCAAGGTGAAGGCTTTTTATTCCGGAATCGTCCCGGATGGAGCCAAGGTCCTCGGGAAAACCGTTTCCGACGACAAAGTCCATCCGGCATTCCTGATTCACAACTACGGAAAAGGGAAGGCCCTGTATCTGGGCGCCGCTTCGGGCGCCGAATACTTTGAATCCGGAGTGATGCGTTTCGCGCCTTCCAGAAAACCTTCCGTCCAGTCGTTTCAGGCATTCCTGGGGAAGCTCATGGCAGAGGCAAAGGCGGCTCCGGTCTTCCGTGCTGTGCGGCCGGACGGCGAGCTCATCTTCGCAAGCGCTCTGACCGTGCGGAACCGCGGTCCCGTACGGATTCTCGGCATTGTCCGCGATCCTTTCACCACGATGAAGTTCGACAGGACTCCCCTGTCCCACACGGTCGAGCTGGATAAAGAGTATCATGTATACGACCTGTTCGGCAAACGCTATCTCGGGCAAGTCAAGTCGTTTCCGTATGTTTTCGGTCCGGAAACCCATGCGGTCTTCGTGCTGCTGCCTTACCGTGTGCAGGACTTGTCGCTGTCTCTCCGGCGAAACCGGAACCGCGTTGAACTTTCCGGAATGCTGAATGTTCAGGGGAACTCCCCCGACAGGATGGATCATATTTTCCGTCTGGAGCTGCTGGAGCCGTCCGGAAAAAGCAATCGGGCGTATGACTCTCTGATTTTCGGAAAAGGAAACTGTTTCGACTGCTCGTTCGCTCTCCCGCTCAATGCGGAAAAAGGGACATGGACGGTGCGCGTGACGGATTCTCTTTCCCAATGCAAGGCGGAACGCAAAATCGAACTCTGACAGGGAGGCTTGCCATGTATTTCAATCAGGGAATCAATCCCAATGAGATCGGCGATTTCGAGGTCGTCGAAGAAAATGGAAAGATCCATCTCTTTTATCTGGCCTTGCCGTCGCACGACCGGATCGGACATCTGGTCAGCGCCAATGGAATTGAATGGGAGGAATATCCCACGGCGATCACGACCGGCAATCCCGGGGATTTTGACGGCGATCAGATCTGGACCCCGGGGATTTTCAAAAACGGTTCCCGCTGGTTCATGCTTTACACCGGGAATGAACGCTGCGGCAGGATTCAGCGGATCGGACTGGCGGTCAGCGACGATCTGATCCTCTGGAAAAAACATGACGGAAACCCTGTAATCGCCCCCGATCCACGGTATTACGAGGCGGAACAGACGGGACGCTTCCGGGTTGATTTCCGCGATCCTCACGTGATCTTTGCCGAAGGACGGTTCCACATGTACTGCTGCGCACGTTCAAACGAAGGCCCCCTGAACCGGCGCGGATGCGTTGCCCATGCCGTCAGCCGGGACGGCATCGCGTGGACCCTGACGGAACCGGCGTGCGAACCCCGTTTCGCGTTCGATCTGGAATGCCCCTCCGCGGTCAGGCTCGGGGAGAGATATTACATTTTCGCCATTCTCCCGGATCGGGGACGTTCCATTGCGCTTGTCGCCGATTCCCCGGACGGACCGTTCCGGCGCTTTCCCGGTAACACCATACTGCCGCCGGGCAGTCATTCCCTGCGTCCGCTCAACCGGAACGGGACGCATTATGCCATGCACTGGTGCCGCGGAAAACGGGATTGGGGCGGATTGTTTGAAAACTATGCGGCCGTCGGAAGTCCGAAAATCATTTATGCCGACGCTGGAACCGTCCATCTGGAAAGCTTCGATTGGGGCGCACTTCATGATGGAGAAAGTTTCAGCCTGCTGAAAGACGTGTCTCCGGTCGGCGGAACCTTTTTTCCCGCGTCCGGAAAACTCGAATGCCGGGGATACGGGGCGCTTCTTTCCGCCGGCGAATACGAGGACTTTGAAATCAAGTCGGAAATCCGTCCGGGTCAAATGAACAATTCTCCGCTGGAGTTCGGCATGTTATTGCGTGCGGACGCGACGGGGGATACCGGAATCTACCTGATATGCGCGCCCGCGCGGCAATGCCTCGAGATGGTCAGGATGACACATTGCCGTCCCTTCGGAGAGGAATCGCTGGTGCGCTCCAGAACCGTCCTCCAGAGCGTTCCCCTTCCGCGGGGTATGGAAGACGGAGGAACCTTCCGCGCAATCGCCTTCGGACCGTCGATCGAATTCAATTTGAACGGACGCCTCCTGATGCAGTATTTCACGATGCCGGAACGGGGCGGACATGCCGGCATATTCGCCGAGGACGGAGCCGTCACGATTTCCGGGGGGACCCTCTGCCGTTTGAGACCGCCAGTGTGCAACTATAGACAATGAATGGAGTATGGAGAAGATGACTCGCAAGGTGAAAGATTTATTTGATCTGACCGGGAAAACAGCCATGGTTACCGGCGGATGCCAGAACTTCGGCGAGGATATCGCCGCCGGACTGCTGGAAGCCGGAGCGGAGGTCATCATCACCTCTCGCGATCCGGATAAAGCCGCCGCCCGGGTGCGGGAAATGTCCGGACCGTATCCGGGACGCATCCGCGCAATGTCGATGGATCTCCGTTCGGAGGAATCGGTCGTCGCTCTGTTCGCTGAAATCCGCAGCCGCTCCGGGCGTCTGGACATTCTGGTCAACAATGCCGGAGGCCATTCGCCCCTTTCCACCGGATTTCTGGAAACGGAACCTCTGGAAGCGTGGAACACCTATATGGAAATCAATTTGACGGGCACCTTCCTGATGCTCCGCGAATATGCCCGGCTGATGATCCCGCTCCAGTGCGGCTGCGTCATCAACATTGCTTCCATCGCCGCAGCCGTCGGACGCGATCGCCGCATCTATCCGGACGGCATGAAAGTCCAGCCGGTTCATTACGCCGCCGCCAAAGCGGGTGTGGTCGGCCTGACTTATGACGCAGCGGCTTCGCTCGGCCATCACGGAATCCGCGTGAACGCCGTTTCGCCGGGCGGATTCGAACGCGGACAGCCGGAAGCGTTCATCAGCGCCTATTCGGAGAAAACCATGCTCCGCAGGATGGGACGGCAGGGAATGGATTTGAAAGGCGTGGTGGCGTTTCTCGCTTCCGACGCCGCAAACTATATCACCGGACAGAATATTTTTGTCGACGGCGGTTTTACTCACTTCAAATAAAGGAATCAATCGGAATCATGCGAAAAATCAGAATCGCCGTCATCGGATGCGGCTCCATCGGACTCAGACATTTGCGCAACCTCCTCCGCAACGATCAGGTGGAGGCCGCCGCAATGGACGCCGACCTGAATTCAGTCCGGTACGTCAGGGCTATGGATAGTTCCATCCGGATATTCTCATCCTTCCGGGAACTCGAAGCATGGAAGACGGATATCGTCATTGTCGCAACCCCCAACCACCTGCATAAGGAACATGCCCTTCGCGCATTCGGGTCCGGCGCTCATGTCCTGTGCGAAAAACCGATCGCCTGCTCGGTCGCCGATGCAAAAATCATGGAGGCCGCCGCCGAGAAAGCCGGAAAAATCCTCGCGGTCGGCCTGACGGAACGTTTCCGTTCCGCCGTCGATCACCTGATCCGCGAATCCGTTTCCGGCAGCCTCGGCACAATTGTCGGCGGACGCGCCATGGTAGGCACTTACAACACCCTTCTCTGCGCGCATGATCCGAGCCATCGCGCAAATGAATTCGGCGCCATCGTGATTGATTACGTGCATGAACTGGATATTCTGAACGCCGTCTTCGGATCGCCCTCCAACATCGAGAGCTTCTGCAACTCTTCGGGCAGCAAACCGCTGAAAGCCTCGCCCTCCCTGATTGCGGCCATCATGAAATATCCCGAAGAAGCAGTGGTCTCCATCCATTTCGACTACATCCAGCACCCGCAGCGCCGGTTGCTGGAAATCTACGGCGACAGAAAGACGCTGGAATACAATTTCCAGACGGATATTCTCACCACGTATGACTGCGAAAAAAATGAACCCGAAAGCCGTAATTTCCAGAATGTGCGCGATGATCAATTCGTGCGCGAACATAACAATATGATCGACGCCGTTCTCCGTGGAATCCCCCCGAAAATACCGGTTTCGGAGGCAATAAAATCCCTGCTTGTCGCCGAACGGATCCTTGAAAAACTCAAAGTCGCCGGACAAGATGGAAAAAATTGATTCAAACACCGTTTCCAATCGGTTCTTTCAAAAATGACTTCGCATCAACGGCGTGAGCGCCGCCTGGATTCATGGCGCCGACATCGCTGACATAACGGTGTACACACCTTTTTGTCGGGGAATTGCCGATGCCGTTATCCGTCCTGTAATCGGACCGGACCCAACTCAATACAGGTCATTCCGGTGTATCGCTGATGTTCCGGATGTCTGGAATGAATCACGGAAACCGTGCAGGGTGAGAATTCTTCCGGCGTGCAAAACGGGTTTCCCTCAAAGGAAGCTTGGAACATCGGATAAAGTCGGTTTACGCGCTTGCAATCTTGGGGCATGGAGTTATGGTAAGGAAGAAAACTTTGCGGCAGTCACTTGGAATAAATCGTCCGATATGGAGGAGCGGCACGGTCATTCCCCCTCAGAACGGCTTGAAACCGGAAACTTTCCCCGCATCGGCCGATTGATGAAACTCGACAAACAGAGTCTTGAAATATATGTATTTCGCGGAGTGATAAACGGAATTCATATTCCCGTCAAACCTGAATACAGAGGAGTAAAGGAGGAGCATGATGAAACAGATGACCGAACAGAACATGATCAATGCGTTCGGCGGAGAGTGCCAGGCTCACATGCGTTACCTGCGTTTTGCCGAAGTCGCCGCCAAGGAAAAATTCCCCAACGTCTCCCGGCTCTTCACAGCGATTGCCGAAGCGGAAAGAATTCATGCGTTCGACCATTATCAGGAACTGAAACACCTTGACATCGGACGCGTCGCCAACAGCATGGCGGCCTTCGGGCCGGGCGATACGGCGAAAAATCTCGGATTGGGCATCGCCGGCGAAACATTTGAAATCGAAGAAATGTATCCGACTTACATTCAAACCGCAACCTTCCAGGGCGAAAAAGGCGCGGAGCGGAGCTTCACATGGTCCTACAGGACCGAAATCGAACATCTCAAGCTGTTTCAGAAAGCCAAAGAGGCGGTTGACGGAGGACAGGACGTGAAACTTTGCACGGTACAGATTTGCGATGTTTGCGGGTATACCCTTGAAGGAGATGCGCCGGACGCCTGTCCGGTGTGCAAAGCCAAAAAAGAACGCTTCAAGGCGTATTAGGCCGCATCGGATCATCATTTTTGATCCATGAGTTTTCCGGCCGGCCGCGCGATCCGGTTAAATTGTCGCCCCGTCCGGAGTTCGTTTCATGGCGATTCACCGGGAGGAATTATGGACATCAATATCAGAATTGCCGGAGAAGCCGGGCAGGGGCTGGTCGTGGTCGGCAATATGCTGGTCGCCGCGGCGGCCGCCGCCGGGCTTCACGTTTTTTCCGGAAAAAGTTACATGTCGCGGATTCGCGGAGGATTGAACTGGTGCGATCTGCGTTTTGCCGACTGCGAACTCTTCGGCTTGAAAGAACGTCCGGATCTCCTGTTGGCGCTCAATGAAACCGCGCTGGAGCTGCTGCGGGAACATATTGCCGCCGATGCGGTCATCCTGTTTGACGGCAAGGATGAACGTCCGCAAACCCTGACGGTCGATTTTACCGGACTCGCCAGAGAAAGCGGCGGAATAGACGTCATGAGCAATACGGTTGCGGCCGGAACCATCTGGGGCATGCTGAAATATCCTCTCGAGTTTCTGGAGAATTTTCTGCGGAAGGAGTTTGCCGGACGCGATGAAATTATCGGGAAAAATCTTGCCTGCGCCGCAGCCGGATACCGGAAAGGCCTGACGCTGCCGGCGAATTTACCCGCGCCGCAGCCGGTTCATGCGCCGGCAACGGTAGTCACCGGCGCGGCGACGATCGGGCTCTCCGCCGCGACCTCCGGGGTGAAATTTGCCACGGCGTATCCGATGACGCCCGGCACCGCCACCCTGAACTGGCTGGCGGCGGCCGCCGACCGTTATGGAATTGTGGTGGAGCAGGCGGAAGATGAAATCGCCGCCGTCAATATGCTCTGCGGAGCGGTTTACGCCGGTGTTCCGTCGATGACGACGACCAGCGGCGGCGGTTTCGCCCTGATGGCCGAAGGTCTGGCGCTGGCGGGCATGATGGAGCTTCCGGTTTTCATTCTGGTGGCGCAGCGTCCGGGGCCCGCCACCGGCATGCCGACCCGTACCGCGCAGGAGGATCTGAAATTCATGATCAATGCCGGACATGGCGAATTCCCTCGTGTCGTATACGCGCCGGGAACTCATCGGCAATGTTACGACCTGACCCGGATCGCGTTGGAAAACGCTCATCGCTTCCAGGTTCCGGCCTTGATGCTCACTGACCAGTATCTTCAGGACGCCGAAATGAATATGGCGATGCCGGACGCCGGTTATCGGCCGATCGACCGCGGTCTGGTTGATGGCGATCCGGAGACTTACGTCCGTTATGCGGACACTCCTGACGGCGTATCGCCCCGGGCGATACCGGGGCACGGCGTCGCGGTGGTTTCCGACAGCGACGAACATGATGAAGCGGGACATTTGACCGAAGATTTTTCCGTGCGGATCCGGCAGCAGGAAAAGCGCCTGCGCAAGAAGACCGGACTGCTCGAATCTTTCGTCATGCCGGAAATTTACGGCCCCGAAGATGCCGATACCGCCCTGGTCTGCTGGGGTTCGACGTACGGCGCCTGTCGGGAATATGTCGATGTTATGAATAGCGGCGGCAAATTCGCCATGATCCATTTTTCCCAGGTCTGGCCTTTGCCGGGCGATCGACTGAAACCCCTGCTGGAGCGGCCGAAACGCCTGATTGTGGTGGAAGGCAACGCCTCCGGCCAGTTCCGGTCCTTGCTGCGGGAAGCCGGCATCACCCGGGATATGTCCGGCGTCAACCGTTACGACGGTCTGCCGATCACTGTGGAATCCTTAACCGCCGAGGTGAAATCATGATTGCCATTGCGAAAGCGGATACCCAGCCCTCGTGGTGCCAGGGCTGCGGAAATTATTCCATCCTGAAAGTGCTGCGCGAAGTTCTGGCGACCGGGGCGGTCGATACCGGCAGACTGGTGCTCGTTTCCGGCATCGGGCAGGCGGCGAAATTGCCGCACAATATTCCGGTCAGCGTGTTCAACGGTCTGCACGGACGGGCGCTTCCGGCGGCGACGGGAATCAAAATTGCCAATCATGAGCTTGAAGTCGCCATTTTTTCCGGCGACGGCGACATGTACGGTGAAGGCGGCAACCATTTTCTTCATAACCTGCGCCGCAATATCGGCGTGAAAGTATTTGTCCACAATAATCAGGTTTACGGACTGACCAAAGGGCAGGCGTCGCCCACCTCTGAACTCGGTTTTGTGACCCCGATTCAGGTTCATGGGCAGAAATTGCAGCCGCTCAATCCGCTGGCGATCGCGATTGTCGAAGAGTGTTCCTTTGTCGCGCGGAGCTTCAGCGGCGATCCGGAACATCTGAAACAGATGATGCTGGCGGCGTTCGCCCATCGCGGGGGGATGGCTCTGGTGGATATTCTCCAACCGTGCGTCAGTTTCAACCACACGAATACCTTCAAATGGTATAAGGACCGGGTGAAGCCGATTCCGGACGACCACGATTGCCGCGATAAAATGAAGGCGCTGGAACTGGCGTTGCGCTGGGGCGACGAGATTCCCGTCGGGATTTTCTACAAGGGTTCGCGCAAGAGCTATGAGGCCGATAACGAGGTTCTGGCGAACGGAACTCTGGTCGCCAACTATGGAAACCAACCGGCGGAGGGGAAAAAATGAGTGATTTGCGAAATAAGCCGATCGGACTGATCGTGGCGGAAAATCTGGCGGCGGCAAAAGTGTTCGAAGCTCACGGCATGGACTTCTGCTGTCATGGCGCCCGGACGCTGGAAGCGGCATGTGCGGCACGCCGTATTGCCGTTGAACAGCTTGAAGCCGAACTGGCTGCCTTGAATGAGAAATCCGCGACGGAACGTCCGGATCTCAGCGCCATGTCCCTGGCCGGACTCACCCGGCATATCGTTGCCGTTCATCACATTTATACGAAAAAAGCGTTGCCGGAAATCTCCCGCCATCTGGATACGGTTGTCCGGGTGCATGGAGCCAATCATTCGGAATTGGCCGCGATTCGGCAACTCTTCACGGCGTTGCGGCAGGAATTGGAACCGCACCTCGGGAAAGAAGAACGGACCGTTTTTCCTTATATCGAAACGATGGACGAATCCGGCCGTCTGCCGTCCGCCGATTTCAGCGGGATTTCGCAGCCGATCGCCATGCTGGAACGCGAACATGAAAGTGCCGGAGAAACCTTTGACCGTATCAGCGACCTGTCTGAAGGATACCGTCCCCCGGACGACGCCTGCAACACGTATCGTCTGACCCTTCGAGAATTGCACGACTTGGAGCAGGATCTGCATGTCCACATTGCGGCGGAGAACTATCTGCTCTTCCCCAAGGCGGTCATGCTGGAAGAATCATTGAGAGGGCAGAAACGATGATTACGATCAAACGAATCTATGCGGAACCATCCGAAGCGGACGGGTTCAGGATTTTGGTTGACCGGCTCTGGCCGCGCGGCATGACCAAGGAAAAAGCCAGGGTGGATCTCTGGCTGAAGGAGATCGCTCCCACGACGGAGTTGCGGAAGTGGTTCGGTCATGATCTCAGACGCTGGCCGGGATTTGTCGAGCGGTACCGGGAGGAATTGAAAACGAAATCGGATCTGCTTTCCATTTTGGCTGACAAAGGCCGTCAAGGAACGGTGACATTGCTTTTCGCCGGGCGCGACGAAGACCATAATGAAGCCGTTGTCCTTTCCGGCTTACTGACGCAGAAGAGGACAACTCCTTGACTGTATCCGGCAGGTGTATGGTGGATTGGCATCTGAACAAATGGCTCGGCGAGCTCGCTCCGATATGGAATCGGAACGACTGCACCGGGCGGAAAACTGCAATCGCTGCCGCGTCAGCTCGGCGGTCACGCATATTTCGTTTTGAAGCACCACCCGGTCGCCAGTTTTCAGCCGTGTGCCGATCTCGGCCGCTTTTTAAACTTTGAGGCTACCTTTCTCCGTGTGTGGGGGAAGAAGACCTTGAAAGACAAATTACTTACGTCCTTTAGGTCCTTGCGGAATACGGATTTCAATCCGGTCATCAGACCGAAACTGAAGATCGATCCATATCCTTTTTTTCACCGGATCATACTCAAATGGGATTTCCACTCCATTGACATGGACTTCCGGTTCAGCGGGAACCCCGATTTCCAGCGGATAATGTCCGCATCCTGCGGACAGGAAGGTCAGCATCTTACCTTTGACTTGAATATCCCGTACGGGCAAGCCACAGGAATTCAGCAGGACCGGTGTCCGGAAAGGATGACGGCTGCGCCGTATGGACCATCGCAGCACCTTGCCGCAAATCCGGTCGGAAGGGATCTGAGCCGTGCCCTCCTGACGCCGGCCATTGATTTTCATGGGGTTGAAATAGGGACCTGTTCCACCGCGATAGTTGAACTCGCCCCGGCGGATGGCGGCATCGTCGGCTTCGACCGCGTCGCGATAGTCGGAACGCTGGTGTTCGGCCTCTTTGCACTTCATGCAGAGAACGTCATGGTTATACATGGAAAGGATGCGTCCGCCATCCAGTGATCCGTCGCATCTGTCGCATTTCCGGGCCTCAAAAAATCGGTCTCTCATTTACTTTTCCTCCTTGCCGATCGTGACGTTGATTTCGATGAATCCGTGTTCGCCGTAGACTCCGTAAACGAACCATTTACCGTTATCGTAGAGATACACGTAGTCGGCGCAGAAATCTTCCTTCCCGTTGATGCGGTAATCCTCCACGTCGCGGTATGCCCTTGCCGGACGGAGAGTCTCGCCCCGGTCGCGATGATAGGCGACTGTGACGTTTGGCTGGGGGTGCGCGAAGCTGTGCGGCTTCTTTGGATTCGGCTTGAGTTTTTTCCCGAGACTGCTCAGCGCCCCCAGTTTCAGCAGGGCATTCACCCGTTTGCGTGTGTCGTACCATCCGGCGAGGATGACTCCGACACCGGCAACATGTCCGTCATTGTGAACATAGATCGAGTCGATTTTTCCATCCGGCATTTTCATTCCGATTGCGGCTCTTGTGCTCATTTTTCTGATCCCCTTATTTTTCGTTGAAGTAAAGTTTGACTGTTCCGAGGATTTCTGCGGTATGCTCCTGAAGCCATGTCCGGCAGATTCCCTCGCTCATGAATTTTTTTTGCAGCCGGATGTGCTTCCAGCCGCATTTCGATTCCGGATCGACCACCGAAAAGAAAACGTTGAATTCGCCGTCTGCGTTCCCTTGGTAAAATCCACAGGGCTTTCCGCACAGCTTGATCGTGCCTCCGCCATGGTCGGCCATGGCGGCGAGTCCGCGCGCAGGTTCGTCTTTCTTGAAAGTGAACTTTTTCATTTTCCGTCCCTTTCCGGTTATGCTTTGCGTTTCGCTTTGAGTTCAGCGTCGAGACCTTTCAGGTATTCAGCCTCGTCGGTGTCGGCGCCGAGGTTCAGTCTCATGTGCGCCTCCATCAGCTGTTCCCGCAGGTGGTTCATGTCGCCGACGTGTTCCCAGTGGACGCCCTCCATTCGGCTGTCATGAGCGTGGTTCTCGATGGAGTATTTCAGCATTTCGAGAAGGTTCTTGCAGTCTTCGACGCTGGCGTCGTAGGCGATCCGGGCTTCGTTTTTCTTCTTCATTTTCATCGTCTCCGTGGGATTGTTTTTCGCTCTTTTCGACCGTGCGCATATAATGCCATGATTCTGCGGGAATAGCCAGTGCGTTTGAGCGTAATAGTCTTCTTTATTATCGGGAAATCATGCATTCCGGAGTGGATATTCCGAAGTGTTGCACTGCATAAATACGAAGCCTTTCGACACCGGAGATCAGTATTCGCCGCCAAGGCAGGCGTGTATCATATCCAGACGGGCGACGGCGTACGATTTCATCGCCGCCTGCTGTTCGGTCTCCCGGCCTTCCGGCGGCAGTCCGGCGAGGATTTTCTCCAATGCGGTCATCGCGGTACGCAGGTGGACTTTCGCCGCCGTCAGTTCCTTGTCGGCCGTGATTTGTTCCCGGACGCCATACATGCTTTCGGCGATCCCGGCTTCTTCCGCATAGTTACTGAACTCCCGCTGCCACCGGTCGGGATTCACGTTGGCGACACCGTTTTCATTGCCGGCCTCGTCTGCAAGGTGACGACCGCATCGGCTGTCGAGGAAATCCCGGATGTTTTCCGCCGACCAGCCCGGCGCCGCTTTGCGCATCCACTCGAACGCGGCTGGCCATTCCTTGCGTATTTTCAGCGTTCCGTTGCGGCGGGTGGTTCCGTAAAATCCGTATTTCTTGTTTTGCGATTCGATTGTCTTCATGGTGTTCTCCGTATGGTTGGACAGAAGCGATGCCGACCCAGTCGGTGTTTTGCTTATTCCGTTTCCGGCGGAAATCTCTCCGATGGCTGCGTCCTTGCGAATTCCGACTTTCGATTTTATTCTCATTTTCTGTTTCTCCTTGCGGTTGTTCTGTTTACGCTCTATTCCGTTCACACGCATACTATGCCATGATACGGCGGGAATAGCCAGTTCGGTTGAGCGTAATAATCCTCTTTATTATCGAAGAATCTTGCATTCCGGAGTGGATATTCCGAAGTGTTGCGCTGTCCTGAAAAATGGAAACGAAAAAGCCCGGAGACAGGGCATTTCGCTCCGCTTCCGGGCATCGGGTTATTTCGTTTCGGCCTGACCGGTTTTTACATCGTCCTTCGTCAGGGCCTCGATGACCTTGCCAGAGTCGGCTCCTGCTTCCACAAGGTCGACGGCGGCTCCGTTGATCTGGCGTCCGATTTTCACCTTGAGACTGCCGTCGGTGGCGACTGCCGTGGAACCGGACTTCTCCGTTCCAGACGCACCATTTGCGTCGGCTTTTCCGGTGAGTTCGATTTCGACGTTGTCGCGGGTGACCGCCGACAGGATTTTGCCGTATCGGAGGTTGAAGCCCACGGTGTAGTTTTCGGGATTGAGGCTGGCGTCGAAGCCTACCCCGTCGCCATACTGGATGACGTTATGCCCGCACGAGCAAAGAAAGGCGGCGGCAAAGACAGCCGCTCCGGTGAGAAACAGATTTTTCATGAGTTCATTTTCCTTCCGATTTATGTTTTTTCCGGCAGACGGCGCATTGGCACGGACTCGTCCAGGCATCCCAGCCGAAGATCTGGCAGAGGTTGCCGAAACGGCGCGCCTGATTCATCACGATGTAACGCAGCGGATTGTACCACCCGTATCCGGCTTTGGCGGCCTTGTATCCGTTGCGTTTGAACCGGGTGTTCGATTCGGCGAACTTCTCCTCCGAGCCGTCGCTTTCATGCCACTCGATGTCATGGATGAACGCGACGACCGCGAGCGACGGGTGAAGCGCCGAAATACAGTCGCGCAGCCATTCGGGGAACGAGTCCGGGCCGATGCCGTTGCAGATCGACGCAAGTTCGCACATCGTGTATTTGCCGATGATTTCGCGGTTCTCCAGCTGAAGCGATTCGGCACGGCGCTTCAGCTCCTTGATTTCCTTGAGACGGTTCATAAACCTCCTTCGGTTCGGGTTACGGCAGATACACCAGTCCTTCGACGGCATATTTGTCAGTTGACGGCGTTCTCTCCCTCCACGCGGGATCGGGCGTGAATCCCGCGCCCATCAGGCATCCGGCCATGAACGCCTTTCCGCTGACGGTCTCCGAGACGGTGAACTCGCTCTGGGCGACGATCTGGCCTTCCATTTCGAATACGTGACGCCAGAGCGGCCAATGCTGCTGGAGCCATACAGCGACATTGGCGCGGGCGTTCGGAACGGAGGACGCGAGACCGCCGGGGAGGATGTTCCTCGTCATCTCGGCGAAGTTCATGTCGGTCCGGGCGCTCTTGTAAAGGCAGAATCCGTAGGGAGTCGCCTTGCCGGTGATGTCGCCGATGAAGGTGTAGGGCGTGATTCCTGGCACGGGTTCGTAAACATTGAGCTCGTGTTCTGCTCTCGGCAGCCAGCTGTCGAGATGGTGAACCGGAGAGACCTTGCCGAGGCCGGTGGTGATGCAGCGTCCCATGGCGTTGCACCCGGCGACGTTGTCCATCGCGATGAGGGCCGAGTCGCGGTATTTCGCGTCCCCGGTCAGAAGCCATGCGTAGATGTAGGCCTTGCCGCGCCGTTCGGGATGTCCGACGCCCCACGAAACGTAGGTGTAGAACGCGTGGTCCGGCGGCCACGTCATCTCGAAATAGGGCTGCAGTTCCTGATACGAACGCCAGAGGTCGGCCTTGCCGAGGATGAACGACTTCATCCGCAAGGCGTATTCGGGGAAATGCGCGTCGAGATCGAACAGGAATTCCGTGGCGCAGTTCTGGGCAAAGTCGTTGGCGTCGTCCCGAATCCACGCATAGTGCGCCTCGAAATTCTCCGATGTGATCTCTTTTGCGAACCTCGGCTCCCCGGTCAGAGCGAACAGCGCCGCCGCGGCGGGAGCGATCAGGCGTCTGGCCGGGCCATCCGGTTCGGCGTAGGAGAAATCGAATTCGGCGCTGGCGCTGTTCTTCTGGGTGAACTCCAGTGTCGCGGCATTGGATGGATCGATCCCGAAGTGGAACGCCCGGATCGCGGACTCCGTATAGACGTCGGCTTTCGCCAGCGCGGCGGACGTTCCGGCGATCCGCAGGGCGCGGGCGAACTTCGCGGCGCACTGGGTGTATTCAAGGGAATCCTTCCGGTTGGCGAGTCCGATGTAATACTTCTTCTCCGAGCACCAAGGCCAGTCGGATTCGTGTCCGTCCGCCTCGATCCACGCGGCTACACCGCCGTCCTCATGCTGGCCGCGCCGCCAGACGGATAGCCCCCATTCTACTTCAGAGAGGATGTCGGGAATCCCGTTTCCGCTCTCCGGCAGGTCGAGCTGGCCGTCGGTGAAGTTCTGGGGGAACCGGATGTAGGCTTCCACCAGGTCGCGGACGCAGCCGAAGTGATACGGCCTGCGGTCGAAGTCCGCCGCGTCGTACCAGCCGCCCCGGAGATCGCGGAACAGGTGTCCGGTAACGTTGTTCGGGATCATCGAGAAATGCTTGTTGGAGAATACGGAGGGATACGCCGTTCCGTCCTGAGTGACGCAATTCTCGTAAGTGTTGTCGTCGCAGATGAACTTCGACTCCCACGTCCAGTAATGGGCCGCTTTCGGATACTCCCAGTTCGTGTAAGGCTTGACCACGCCGGAACAGCCGGAACGGTGGTGGAACAATCCCCGGCAGTGCGTCCAGAACGCCTTGCCGAGCGCGGCCTGTCCGATTTTGAATGTGTGGCTGTATCCGACGCCGGGAATGTAGATCTGGTATTCGCCTTCGGTCTGGAGGGAGGAGAAATCGCAGACATAGGTCTCTTCGCCGGTCAGGAGATAGGTCACGCCGTTCTTGGTATGCGTCGGGGCGGTTTCGCGCTTCGTCATGGTCCCGGTGAACGCCGGAACGTCCGATCCAACGGGAAGCACATGGAACGTGAGGTCGGAAAGAGAATGCGCATACGCGCCGCCCGTTCCAAGCCAAAGACCGAAATACGCATACTTGCGCCCGGCGTCGGAGAGATACCCCTCCTGGTTCACTTTGATGCTGGAGACAAAATGGTCCCGGCCGTAGGAGAACACCAGTTCATTTCCGTTCCACGCAACCGTGTGCGCGCTTCCTTCCGCCATCGGTTCGGAGAGGTGCAGATAGCCGAAGTGGACGATGTCGGCGCAGTCCAGTTCCACATAGTCCGTTCCGTCGAGGAAGTCGTCGAACCGCATGACGCCGGTGGAATTCTGCCAGCGTCCGAGAAGTTCGACGGCGTTTCCGTCGCACGACCACGTCGCCGCGTCGTCCATTGCCGCGACGATCCGCGGCTGGTAGTCGTTGTAGAGTTCCCACATGCCGTAAATGTAGTGGAAGTGCCGCAGATACTCCTCGATGAATCCGTTCCGGTAGTTGAACTCGGTCGCGTCGAGATTCGGGTATTCCGTCCTCAGTCGGTCGAGGAAGAAATCGCGGAACACGCCGCCTACGGCGACGGTCTGATTGTCGACCGGGAACGCCTTGAGGCGGCAGGACAGCGGAACGGTTGAGAGGTCGTCCGGCTTGCCGAGACGCTTGCGTCCGTCGCGCCCGATTTTCTTGATGCCGCCGCTCTCGCTTCCGGTCGGATCGTCGGAAAGGAACTGCAAACCGATCAGGGCGCACTCGCTCCGGATTTCCGAAAGGGTGAGCTCCTTTTCGAAGAGCTTGATCTCGTCGACGGCATCGGGATACGTTCCGTCCTGCTCGGACATGTTTTCCATTTTCAGCGAAAAGTGTCCGCGTCCCGGAGGATCGGTCACCTCGGGCCGCTGGACGATGAGCATCTCGCCTTTCAGGATGCCGTCAATGTAGAACTTGGCCAGCCGGATGTTGTAGGTGAAATAATCGATGAACTGCGTCGACTCGCAGGTCCGCGAATACTCCACGGAGGGCGAGGTATAGGTGAACGTGCCGTAGGGATTGGTTTCAAAGTCCGCGACGATGTTTCCGTGGCTGCGCGGATCGATCGGTTTGGACAATGTCAGGGCGAGGTGATGCCACTTGCCCAGCTCCAGACGGTCGTCGGTGCTTGTGTTGGGAACCGTCTGCCCATGGT
>CAZORN010000023.1:0-24910 GCA_964581935.1 uncultured Victivallales bacterium | reverse complement strand
TGAACTATGCCAACTGGTGCGCCGACTCCGAAACGCATCAGGGAATTCTCGACGGGGCGCGCGAATATGGGTTGCAGGTCAGTTTCCGGTATTTCGAGGACCTGAAAGACCGCATTCAGGTCAGCCGTCAGCTGAAAGGCGCAAAGGGGTTCGACGGCGCCGTTTTCCTCAGTAACCAGCTTTTCATGATGAGAAAGATTTTCGATGACGAAGGAATTCCAAATACGGTGCTGACATCCGAAGATTGCGAGGATATTCATTCGTATGTATATTACAAACGAATGGAAGGAATCCGGAAGCTTGCCGAATATGTTGTTTCCCTGGGAGTACGGCGCGTGGGCCTTCTGAGATACTGCGACATTCAAAAGGACAACAAAGAGAAAATCGATCTTTTCACTCATACTCTGAAGCGGAAAGGCGTGGACGTTTCCGCGGAGTGGACTTTTTATCTCGAAGATGAAAAGATCGCGGGCTATGAAAAACTCAAAAAAGAGTTCCCCTCCCATCTGAAGGACGTTCCGGAACTGTTCTTCTGCGAATCCGTGACGCACCCGTTCGCACTCTACAGGGTGATGGCCGACCTCGGGCTGCGGGTCGGAACCGACATTGCCGTCGTCAGTCACGGCAGCAGAATGGCGTTCGACGGAATGACCCCGTCCCTGACCTATCTGCGGATTCCTTATTTCGAGATGGGAAAAGAAGCCTGCCGTCTGCTCGACAGAAAAATAAAAGGTCTTCCTCTCGAAAAGAGCTATTCTATTCTGGATGCGGAAATCGTGGAAGGCGAATCCACATTGAACCAAGATAAAAGGAGATAAAAAATGAGACGACATGTTTTCACGCTTATCGAGCTTCTTGTGGTGATTGCGATCATCGCAATTCTGGCGGGACTTCTTCTTCCCGCATTGAACAAGACGCGCAAACTGTCTCAAGCAATCAGCTGCGTTAATCATCAAAAACAACTGGGAACCCATTTCGGGTTATATACAGTCGACTTCAACGATTTTGCTTCTCCCGCTATTTGGTATCCTCCATCCTCACAAAGTTCCAGAGCGATTCTCTGGTATCACATTCTGATCGGCAACTATGACGCCTTGAACGGTGTTCAAAGTAAAAAATATAATCATAAAACTCTTTACTGTCCGGGTGATTCCACACCGAAAGTATTGAACGCCGCCGGATGGGGCACTGCATTTCTGAAAGCTCATGAGAACTGGCGTTTCAGCTATCAGTACAACTACGCTTGCGGCACCTGGAACAATACCCCCGCGGTCGGAACGGATATATTCAAGATTACCCGCAGTTATTATCCTCCGACACGCTCTATTCTCCTAACCGACAGTCCTCCGACATCGGATACGGATGTTACGCTTTCCATGCAGCTGACCAATACCGTACCTCCTACCAGTCCCGGCAGTATGAAGGCATTTGCAATGCGTCATCAGTCAAAGGACAATATTCTGCTTCTGGACGGACATGTGGCCGCAGAAAATAAATATCAGCTTCAATCCAATGGATATTGCTCAGTAAGAATGCGATGAATTCGACTGCAACCTCAATGAAACAATATAGAAAGGAACAGATGATGAGAAGATTTGGATTTATTCTGTGTTTACTGGCTTTGTGTTCAGGACTTTCAGGCTCTGAATTTCACATCGGAGTATACCTGTATGACTATTCCATGACGCGAACCGCGCAAGGATATGGCAAAGATCCGATGCAATTTGCCGAGGAACATTTCCGGATCCTGTCGCAGAATGGCGTCAATACCCTCCACTTGAGCGTCAACAACCGGGATAATTTCGAGAAAATCTTTCTGCCCTTGTTGAAAAAGTATCAGATGAAAGCAATCCTCCAGCTTGACTTTGCCTATTTCAGGTCGGAAACAGTCTGGACGGAAGCAAATGAAAACGTCCGGGCAAAAGAGGCCGGACAGTTCATCGCCGCACATCAGCAGGATCCAGAAATTCTTGGATTTTCCGTTCGCGAGGAGGTAGCTCAAAAGGACGTTCACACGCTGGCGCGCTATTACCAGAAAATTCTTGAATATGCACCGGGAGCAAAACTGGCAATCGTTCACAGCAACCTTGGAGCGGCACGCGATATGCCGGTTCCCGATCCGGCCATCTTCGGAACTGACCGGTATGCCTTCTGGTGGGAATTTTCCGGCAACGGTTATATCGCATCGCCCGCATTCTCGCTGAACTGGCTGCGTGAACAAGCTGCAAATTTTTATCAGGAAGCGGCGGCCCGTGGCAGTGATTTCATTTTTGTCGTTACACAGGGCGGATGGGTTTTTGTCACGGATGATTTGGCGGGAACCGTCGGACGCATTCTGAAAAATGCACCCTCTTCGGAAAAAGAAAAATTCGCACAGCGCTTGAAGGAATATGCCGTCAAAAAACAAAATGGCTGGAATGAATTCGAATATGAAGGGAAAAAACTCTACACTTGCTGGAAATATTACCGGCTGCCGGCAAATTGCCTGAAAGCGACCGCATGGCTGGCAGTCATGGAAGGCGCCAGATATTTTCTCTGCTGGAGCTACAGCCCAACGCCAAAAGAGTTGTCCGGAACAACCCTCGAAACAGTCGCACGGCAGGCCTGGGAACAGAAACGAAAAAACAAACCATATACTGACTTCGGTTATTACACATTGGCCGGCAGACCCGGCAAACCCAATCCGCAGTTGGCAGAATTGGCGGCCGTTGCAAAAGAAATCCGCAACTTTGAATCGTTGATCATGCGAATGAATAAATTGCCACAATCGCCAGTAACCACCGATAACAAGAAAAAGGGTTTCAACCGGGCCTTTACCATTTCCGGATACAATGGAAAAATCATCGTAATCCACAATGCAGACGTCGGCAACTGGGCATACGACAGCAAATATTTCTTTGATGCCAAAGACCCCATAAGCATTGACGAAGAAGGCCAACTTTCGGGTTATATTCCCAATACAAAACCGCGGACTATCAGGTTTAAAGTTCAGTTGAAGCCCGGGGAAAAGGTTTTCAGTTTCGCCGATAAAGCGGAATTGACCGCAGCGGCTGACAATCTGTATTCCGTTAGTATCCTGCCGGGTTCAGGAACTCTCATCTTTGTCGGCGGCAATGACGAGTTCAATAAACTCAAAGAGTCTGTTTCCAATCAAAAGTAAAAATTCAGGCGAAAAAGCAAGCACAGAGAATCGGTTCGACCTCATTGTGTTCAAATAAACCATGCGCTCCATTTCCGACATGATACGCCGGAAATGGAGTTTTGCGTTCCCTCCTGCAAGACTTTCATTTTTCGGGAAGTTCATTTCCGGACGGATTGCTTTCCGGACGGATCGGGTGTATGGTAAGGGATCAGACAGCAGATTCCGGGAAAATTTTTCCGGGAAGGGGAACGTTGCGGAAAACACAGGGGTTCCGGATGCGGAAGCGGGGAAATCTTCATGAATCAGGGGAGAACTGAATGTTCGATTACTGGAAACGGATGACCGTCCGGCAGGGGGTGCTGATGACATTGTTTTTTTCGGCTGTCATTGCACTGGCGGCCTTGAACGTGCGCGAACTTGAAAGCGGGGACGAGACACGCGTCGCCGGGATCGCCGCCAAGATGTATGTCGGGAAAAACTATCTGATTCCGTATCTGAATCATGAGCCGTTCCTGGAATATCCGCCGATGTATTACTGGGCGGCGGCGGGCGCGTATTCCATTTTCGGAATCAACGACTTTGCGGCGAAACTGCCGTCCGCCCTGGCGGCGATCGGATGCGGACTTCTGCTGTTCGTCTTCGCCGGAAAACTGAAATTTCCGCCGTGGTGCGCCTTCCTGTCAAGCCTCATGCTGATGACTGGCGCCCAATTCTTCGGAAACAGCCGGAAGTGCATGGTGGACATGCTTCTGGCGTTTTTCATCCTTCTGGCGGTCTTCAGCTTCTATGCGCTGACCGTTTCGGAAAAAAGACGGTCGAAACTCGGATATTTCGCGCTGTTCGCCGCGGGGCTGGCCGGAGGAGCATACACCAAGGGCTTGCTCGGACTCTTTCTGCCGGGGCTGGTGCTGGGAGTCTGGCTGGTTCTAGGCGATGTGCTTGAGCGCAAGATTTCATGGAACCGCTATATTCTTCTTGCGGTTGGCGGTCTGCTGGCGGTCGGACTGACGGGAATCTGGTATTACCTGATTTTCAGGACCGGGGATAAAAAGATGTTGGAAACGGCGCTTTTCGTGAACAATTTCGGACGGTTTTCGGGCAGTCAGGGGGACCATCTGGAGCCTTTTTACTATTATTTCACAAAGATGCCGACGCTGTTCCTGCCATGGCTTCCGATTCTGCCGTTCGCGCTCTGGCAGGCGGTGAAGGGATTCCGTGAAAAGCCGGACCGCGGGACGCTTCTTCTTCTGGTATTCCTGCTGGCTCCGTTCACGGCGCTGTGCGCTGCATCGAGCAAACGGATCGTCTATCTTCTGCCGCTGTATGCGCCTTGCGCGCTGCTGTGCGGATATTATCTGCTGAATCTTCCGCCGCGCCTGAAAGCGGCATTGGAAAAAGGACTCCGGAAAGTCCCGGGATTTCTCCGTCCGGACACCCCGGTCAAAGCCTGGTCGTTTTCCTTGATCGCGGCGCTGGGATTTGCGGGGTACGACGTTGTATACGGCGTCGTCACGAATCCGGAGGAATCGCTGCGCCCCCTGTTCGAAAAATGTGCGGTTCTGGAAAAACAGGGGAAAAAAGTGATTCTTGCGGACGTCCCGGAAAGGACCGCCGGAGCGGCCTATTTCTATCTCCACAAAGAACTGGATGAAATTCCTTCCCGGACAGGCATGCCTGCGGCGGACACCTATTGGATTGTCCGCGACAAACAGGGGCTGCTGACCGGAGAAAAATTTGCCGATCATCATAAGCTGATTGGGCGGGAATAACCTTCGGGAAGTCGTTTTTCCCGCAATCCCTCAAAGTCCGGAAAACTTTTCCGCAAAAAAATGTCTAAATAAACAGAGGCCACAATAAAATGTCGGCTGAAACGTTTTTCAGGGTACAAAACGGGTCTTCATTGACAGGGGGACCGGGGCGAAGGTCCCGATCCCGCTGTCGCAACCGGAAAAGGCACTGCGACGTCGGCTGAACGGATTTCCGGGCGGACGGGTTGAGGTGAAGATGATAAAAAGATAATGTGTTCCGGTAACGTTGACGCAAGTGTCTGAGCGGGAAAGGAAAATGCCGGAAACAGGGTTGTGCGGAAAAAGTATGGAATGGCCGTCCGCCCGGATTTATGAAGTCGTCGAATTTGATTTTTCCCGGGATCAGAAGTATAGTAATGCCGTATTGATGCAACAAGAAAAAGTTGGCGTTGAAAGATCAGTCAGTTTTCATGAAAGTGTCAGAAAATATCCTCTTCCGCAGAGACATCCGGCGGAATGAAACCGACCTGAAACAGGCCGAATTGTCCCTCTACCCGGGAATGCACCGGAAACCCCTGAGTCGACAGCGGAAAAACCGTTTGCCCGGCTGAATTCTCATGAAAAAGCATTAAAAGATTTAAGTTATTCTCCGAAGGCGCAATCGAATTCCAAACCTAGAAATAATATTTTAAAACTGGAACTTTCAAGGAGGTTGTTTATGAAGAAAATCGTTATGGCGGCGTTGACCGGAATGGCGCTGCTTCCCGTGGCGGAGGTTATGGCGCAAGGCTGTCCTCCGGATCCCTACAAGGGAACGGTCGGAGGCGTCCGGCTTGCGGCGGACATCGTCGATCTGGTGGGCTCCGTATTCGCACCGAGAGCCGTCGTCGTGGCTCCCGTTCCCGCACCGGTGGTAGTGGCTCCCGCGCCGATGGCGGTAGCGCCCGCGCCGGTCGTGGTGGCGCCTGCTCCTGTGATGATGGCTCCCTCGCCGGTAATGATCACTCCCGAGCCTGTCGTGGTTCAGCAGCCGACCACCACCACGACCACGATAGTTCAGCAGCCGGGCGGCGTCACCACCACGACCACGGTGGTTCAGCAGTCGGGTACAACAGTAGTCCAGCAGCCGGCCGCCGTTGCGGTTCCCGCCTACACCTACGCCTACTACAACAATGTCTATGTGCCCTATTATGCGGGCTGGTATTACTACGGAAACCGCTGGTGCTGGGGAAGACCCGGACCGGCTCCGCGCTCACCGCAATGGCGTCCGAGTCCCCGCCCCGGTCCGGGACCGGGTCACGGACCCTCTCCGTATTATGGCGGCGGGCACGGGGGTTACCGGAGATAATGTTTCCGGTTTTCCCTGAAATCCGCATTCTTCTCCGGTCGGAGGAAGCGGATTTCTCCTGACAGAAAAGCAAAAAAAACGGACCTTCCGAATTTTTGGAAGGTCCGTTTTTTTATTTCAGTTCAAAGCCGCGTCAAAAGGGCTTGTTCCACTTGTCCTTGAAAGCGATTCTGGCGATGTCGAGGCGGGAGGTGGGATCGTGACGTTCCTTCGCATAGCCGATGGGAATGAGGGCGGCCGGCTGAACAAGAGCCGGGATTCCAAGGATTCTCCGGACGACTTTGCCCTTGAACCAGCCGATCCAGCAGGCGGAGAGACCAAGAGTCTCAAGGGCGAGGTTCATATGGGCGCCGGCGATTCCGAGGTCGATCAGCTGGAACTGGATGCCTGAAAGAATCGGGGCGAGCCAGTGGGTGAACGGTTTCGGTTCAGAACAGAGGACGACAATAACCGGAGCATTCAAAATCCAGGACATGGAAATGCCGGGGAGAAGCCCTTCCTTGCAAAGCTTTTCACGCAGGGCCTTGTCACGTACGATGATAAAACGCCAGGGCTGTTTGTTGCAGGACGACGGAGCCAGGCGGGCGGCTTCCAGAGCGTTCAGGATATCCGCATCGGAAACATCCTTGTCAGGATCAAAAGACCGGCAGCTCTGGCGGTGCCGGATGGTTGTCATCAGTTCGTCATAGTTCATTGATCTCTCCTTGTTGTCAGGAATGTCCGAGATGAAAAACCCGGTTTTGAAGCGGACTTCAGAACCGGGTGAAACAAGAGACGTTTCTTATTTGAAGTCCGGGATGGAAACTTTCAGGGTTTCCTTCTGCTTCGCGATCTGGGCGGCGACTTCCTTCTGGAGTTCCTGTCCCATCAGGGAATTGCGGATGTCATCCTTGACTTCGGCAAGCGGAACGACGGAGGCGGGGTTCTTCTTATCCAGCTTGATGATGTGGTAGCCGAACTGGGTCTTGACGACGGCGGAAAGGTCGCCGGGCTTCGCGAGGGCGAACGCGGCCTTTTCAAATTCGGGAACCATCTGTCCGCGCTGGAATTCGCCGAGGCTGCCTTTGTTCTTCTTGCTGTCGCAGGCACTTTCCTTTTCAGCGATCGCGCCGAAGTCCGCGCCCTGCTTGAGCTGAACGAGGATCTTTTCGGCTTTGGCCTTGGCATCGCTGTCGAGTTTGGCCAGGGCGGCGGCATCGGGCTTGACGGTAGCGTTGGGATCGGGCATGGTGGAAATCAGGATATGGGAAGCGGAAATGGTTTCGGGCTTCTTGAACTGATCCGGATTTTCACGATAGTATTTTTCGATGGCGGCATCGGTGATTTTGACTTTGGGCTTGATGACATCCTCGACCCACTTGTTGATCGCGAAGCCCTTGAGGTTGTTGGGATCCTTGACCATTTCATTCTTGATGTCGTCGATCTTCTTGTTCTGGAGCGCGAGCTGTTTTTCAATCAGGTCGAGCTGTTCCTTGGGGAGGGCCTTGAGTTTCTTGTCGAATTCGGCCAGGATCATTTCCTTGGTGGGCTTGATTCCTGCTTTATCCGCGAGGGAAATGAGGATTTCGGCTTCGACAAGAGCTTCAACGATCTGTTTGGACTGTGCCTTGAGCATTTCAGGCTGGAGCTGGGCGAGGTATTCGACGGGAACTTTGCCGAGCTGGTCGATGAAGTCCTTCTTGGTGATCTTTTTGGATCCGACGGTGGCGACGGGATCGGGGAGGAAAACGAAAACTTCTTCCAGAGTCTTCGGCGCGTTGGCGGCCGGAGCGGGAGCGGCTTTCGCGGCCGGAGCGGCGGGTTTAGCTTTGGCGTCCTGTCCGACGACCTGAATTGAACCGGCGAAGGCGAAGGCGGCGATTGCCGTAAAAGCGGTCGCCCGGATGAGAGTTGTGCGTTTCATCATTTTCTTTTTTATCCCTTTCGATGGATGTTGTTTTTTATTTCATGTTTCCAAGGTTCAGAAAACTTACATTCGGCTCAGGAGTTCATTGATTCCGGAATCGCCGGGCGCTTCCAGCGCAAAGGCGGCAACAAAAACAGAGGCCGTGCGGGTATCGCCGGCCTTGAAAAGAATAATGGCATCCTCCCGGACTCCGAAAAGCATGCGGTCCCTCTCCAGTTTGCGCAGATTATTGACCATAGACATCTGATCCTGAAGAAAGTTCGCAACCTTCGGAGAAAATTTGATTTCTTTGGAAAACCCGTTGATCCGTGCGAGAATCTTTTCGAGGTCGTCGGGCTTGAGGGTTTCCCTGGCCTTGCCGACGAGCGAATTCAGTTCGGCAATGGCGAAGAGACGGTTTTTGGCCTCCGCGGTGGCGGGAGAGGCGCCGTAAAGGGTTTCATAGCGCTGGATGTAGTTGAGGGCGTTGTCGAATTTTCCTCTTTGAAGCTGTTTGTTGACTTCCGAAGTCATGATGTTGAAACGGATGGTGCCTTCGAGTTCGGCAAGAAACGTGTTGGTGGGCTCCAGCGAGCGCATTCTCTGGATTTTCGGGAGGACGGAACTGTATTCGCCTTTGCGGGCGAGGTTGTAGATTTCCAGAAGGAGCTCCGGCTGGGTGCGCGGAGGCGGAGGACCTTTCCGGTCGGAACAGGAAACGAGAAAAAATAAGAGAAGGAGAACGGCGGCCGCGCGGCGGACACCACCGGAGTAAACCCCGGCTGTAAAACCATTCTTGTTTCGGATCACAGCAATTGTCCTCGCAGATTGTAAAAAACACTACAAATAACTTAGCAGGCAAAACGCAATTTACAACTGGAAAAAAAGTTTTTCCGTTCTCCAAATCCGTTTTTTTATGACATACGCTCTTGAATTTGTCGATTTTCATGATACCTTAAATGACTTGACATAACTTGAAAACGAGTCTTCAATTTTTAAGGAGAAAAGACGGAAATGGGCAGACAGTATAACAAGGTTCAGAAAAGAGCGCGTCACAAACGGTATGTGGAAAGACAGCAGGCAAAAGCCCGGGCGGCCATGAAGCCCGCGAAAAAGAAATAAAGACGCGAGGCGGGGATCCCCCCGCCCTTTTTATTGTGAAACTGGATCGGTCCGGAGAGAATCCGATTCGAAGCGGAAGGTTGAATCTATGGCGAAAATACATGCAACGGCAATCATCGATCCCTCTGCCCGGCTTGCCGATGACGTGGAAGTCGGTCCCTATTGCATCATCGAGGAGGACGTCGTCATCGGAGCGGGAACGCGCCTGATCGCGCAATGCCATATCGGAGCCCATACGACCCTGGGGTCCGGCAACACGGTCTATCCGTTCGCATCTCTGGGGACGGACCCGGAGGACTACAGCTACAAGAATGAAGTGTCCTTCACCCGGATCGGAAACAACAACCGCTTCCGCGAAGGAGTCACCGTCAACCGCGGCACCATGCCGGGAAGCACCACGGTGATCGGCGACGGCTGCTTCATGATGGCCAATACGCATGTTTCGCACAATTGCACGATCGGCAACGCCGTGGTCATGGTTCCCTACAGCGGCGTGGCGGGTCATTGCACCGTCGGCAACAACTGCCTGATCTCGGGACTTTCCGGAATGCACCAGTTCTGCCGCATGGGACGTCTGGCCGTTCTCAGCGGCGGCTCCCAGATTTCCATGGACCTGGCTCCGTTCATGATCGGCGACGGACGCAACGGAGGCGTCCGAGGCTTCAATATCGTCGGGATGCGCCGGAACGGCTTCAAGCCCGAAACGATCCGCGCAATCAAAGACCTGTACGACATCTTCTTCCGCCACGGCCTCAGCATGACGAACGCCATTGAAAAAGCCGAGGCGGAAGTGGAAAAGCTGCCGGAAGTCCTGGAATTCCTCGATTTCATCAAGACGACCAAGCGCGGCATCCTGACGGGAGACCGCGGCGGAAGACGCGCCTGAGCAGAAAGAGGGCCGCATGGATTCTCTCAAGGATAAAACAACCTTTATATCCGATATGGACGGAGTCCTCTACCACGGAAACAAACTGCTTCCGGGCGCGAGGGAATTCGTCAAGTGGCTTGCAGAGCGTCAGAAAAACTATCTCTTCCTCACCAACTCCAGCGAACGCACGCCGCGCGAACTGGCCGAAAAACTGCGTCGCCTCGGAGTCGAGGTGGACGAGTCCCATTTCTATACCAGCGCGCTGGCTACGGCGGACTTCATCTCCCGCCAGAAGCCGGGCTGCTCCGCATTCGTCATCGGGGAGGCCGGCCTCTACAACGCCCTGTATGAAAAAGGGATCACGATGAACGACTCCTCTCCGGACTATGTGATCGTGGGAGAGACGCGGACCTACAGCTTCGACCGGATCGAAAAAGCGGTCCAGCTTGTCTTCAAGGGCGCGCGCCTGATCGGGGCGAATCCCGACATGACCGGTCCGACCGAACACGGCATCGTGCCCGCGACCGGTTCCCTGATCGCCCCCATCGAACTCACCACCGGGACCAAAGCCTATTTCGTGGGCAAGCCCAATCCCCTGATGATGCGCCGCGCGGTCAAGCACCTCAACGCAATGTCCCGCGACACGGTCATCATCGGCGACCGGATGGATACCGACATCATTGCGGGGGTCGAGGCGGAAGTCGATACCATTCTGGTTCTCAGCGGGGTCACCGCCGTGGAGGACCTGCGGAAATTCGCCTATTGTCCGCGCTACGTCATGCGCGGATTGGATGAACTGGTGGAACATCTCACCACCCATTGAAGATCGAGGTACCGTTATGCGCTTTCGCTGTCCGTTCTGCTTTTACGCGGTAACAGTGGACGATTCCGCCCGCGGTTACAAGACGCTGTGCCCGAGCTGTTCCAGGGAACTGCTCGTGCCCGTTTCGCGCTTTCAGGAAGGGTGCATCATCGGAGACTTCCTCATCAAGTCCAAAATCGGGGAAGGCGCCATCGGTTCGGTCTATCTCGCCACCCAGCTCTCGCTGGAACGTCAGGTGGCCCTGAAGATCCTTTCCCCCGAATACACCACGACCCGCGGAATCAAGGATTTCCTGAAGGAGGCCCGCGCCGCCGCCACCCTCAACCACATCAACCTCATCCAGTCCTACGCAATCGGCGAGGAAGACAACATCTGCTACATGGCCATGACCTATATTTCAGGGGGCAGCGTCAAGGACCGTCTCA
Organism: uncultured Victivallales bacterium; assembly: GCA_964581935.1. Taxonomy (GTDB): domain Bacteria; phylum Verrucomicrobiota; class Lentisphaeria; order Victivallales; family UBA1829; genus SIG94. The sequence goes on along the minus strand of CAZORN010000023.1, from coordinate 13,549 downwards.
ACAAGGAAAAGAAACTGCCGGTCGACGAGTCCCTCCACATCATCCAGCAGGCGGCCGAAGCGCTTCATTACGTCTGGCAGGAGAAGGCCATCGTCCACCGGGACGTGAAGCCGGACAATATCATGATCACCGGGGAAGGCATCGTCAAGCTGACCGACCTCGGACTCGCCATCGACACCGCCGAATGGCGCGAGGATTCGGACATCTCCGGGAGCCCCTCCTACATGAGCCCGGAACTTTTCACGGGCGCCAAGCCGGACACCCGTTGCGACATCTATTCCCTCGGTGTCACGCTCTACCAGATGCTGAGCGGGAAACTGCCTTTCGAAGCCCGGTCCATCCGGAGTCTCGCCTACCAGCACATGGAGGAGGACGCTCCCTCGCTGGATAAGACCGATCCCGATATCCCGCCCGCCGTCGCGAGGCTCGTCAAGAAAATGATGACCAAGGACCCGGCCAACCGCTATCAGGACATGGACGAGCTTCTCCGGGACATCTGGAGCATCCGCCAGACCACCGCGCCCGACCGGTCCCTGGTTCCGGACGTGCATACCGTCTCCGTGCGCCGGCTCGACTATGACATCCAGAAGGAATCCATTCACACAAGAACCACCGTCCGCAAGCTGGAAGACGAAATCCGGGAACGCCGCAAGTTCGTCCGGATCCTCGTCCTCCTGATCCCCGTCGCCGTCATGCTCACGATCATCACCACGCTTTACTGGTACGGCAACTCGCCCGTGGAAATCTCCGCGGAAAGCCGTCTCGCACAGAAGATCGCCACTTTCGGCCGTTTCACGAAAGACGACACCATTCCCCTCAAAATCATCCGCGAGGAAGGGGACAAGATCATCAGCGAATTCGGAAAGCCCCACAACAAGACCCAGACGCTCATGCTGGAAAGCATTCAGGCGAAAATCAACGCGGCGGTCCTCCGCCGGACGGAAATCGAAAACAGAAACCTTCTCAACGCTCTGCGCGCCGCACGCTCCGAAAACGCAAAACTGCGTTCGGAACTGGAAATACTCCAGCGGCAGCGCGCCTCTTCCGGCGAACGTTCCGCCGATGAGCTGTAACACGATTCAAAAAAAGGCAGTCTCCATGAAAAAAGCCGTATTCCTGATTTGCTCCAACGACCGTAAGGGACTCCTTTCCGGAATTTCCACCTTCTTTTACCAGAAGGGGTTCAACATCCTTCACTGCCAGCAGTATACGGACAATTGCGAGAACCGCTACTTCATGCGGGTCTGTCTGGACATCACGGACATGCCGATCACCCGCAAGAATCTGGAAGACACCTTCGCCGAATTCGCATCGGCACAGAACCTTCAGTTCAGCGTGCACTATTCCGACCGCCCCCAGAGGGTCGCCATTCTGGTCTCCCGCGCGTCGCATTGTCTCTACGACCTGCTGGCCCACGCCCAGGACGAAAAGGATCTCCCGTGCGAAATCCCCCTGATCATCAGCAACCATCCGGCGCTGGAGGATGTCGCCTCGAAATTCCGCGTGCCTTTCTACTGCTTCCCGATCGGAAAAGACAAACGCCCGCAGGAACAGGAGATCATCGAACTTCTCCGCCGCCATCATATCGATCTGGTGGTCCTTGCCCGCTACATGCAGATCCTCTCCGATGAATTCATCCGGGAATTCCCCAGCCGCATCATCAATATCCATCACGCGTTCCTCCCTGCCTTCCAGGGCGGAAACCCGTATGAACGCGCCTGGGAACGGGGCGTCAAAATGATCGGTGCCACCGCCCATTACGCGACGGCCGACCTCGACGAGGGCCCCATCATCGAACAGGACGTGGAACGCATCACCCACGAGGCGGAACCTTCGGACCTCAAGCAGATCGGCAAGGACATCGAACGCCGGGTCCTGACCCGCGCGGTCCGCGCCCACCTCGAACACCGCATCATCATCTCCGGCAGACGCACCATCGTCTTCTCCAAGTGACCCCGGAATTCCCCTCCCGGCGGCTTTTCTTCCGGGAAACTTCCGGAAAAAAATGGAAATGCCGGAAAAGAATGTTATTTTAAATGGACGGGAAATCCTCTAACAATAAGGAACGGAGTCTTATGGGCGCAGCAAAAAAACCATCGGTCACGCAATTCCGCAAGATGAAGCAGGAAGGCAGACGCATCGTCATGCTGACCGCTTACGACGCACCCACCGCCGCGCTCGCGCATGAGTGCGGGATCGATATTCTGCTGGTCGGAGACTCCCTCGGCATGGCGGTGCTCGGCTATCAGAGCACCCTTCAGGTCACGCTGGAACAGTCGCTTCACCATTGCGCGGCGGTCCGGCGCGGAGCCCCCGATGCCTTCGTCATCGGCGACATGCCCTTCATGACCTGCCATTCCAGCGAACGCGACGCCCTGCTCCACGCGGCCCGCTACATTCAGGAAGCGCAATGCGACGCGGTCAAGATCGAAGGCGACGCCGCGCTCGCGCCCACGGTCGAACGCATGGTCCACGCCGGAATCCCGGTCATGGGACACGTCGGACTCCTTCCACAGCACGTCAAGACCGCCGGAGGCTACCGGATCACCGGCAAGACCGAGGAGGGCGCCGAACAGTTGATCCGCGATGCGAAAGCCATGGAAAATGCCGGAGCCTTCGCGCTGGTCCTCGAGTGCATGCCAGCCGCGCTGGCGAAACGACTCACGGAAGAACTCTCCATTCCGACTTTCGGAATCGGGGCGGGTCCCCACTGTTCCGGACAGGTTCAGGTGGTGCACGACCTTCTGGGGTTCTTCAGCGGCTTCAAGCCAAAACACGCCAAACAGTACGCCGATCTCTCTTCCGTCATCCGGAAGGCTTTTACGGAATATGCGGAAGAAGTCCGCGGCGGCGCGTTTCCCTCCGACGAACACTCCTTCTGAAAGAGCGTTTTATACTGATTTGCAATCTTATGATCGGTAACACTTTGTAAAAAAACGAGATGGTTTTTCTTACAGACGCGTTCCTGTCTTCCGGACGATTGCTCGATCGGGCGCCATCCGAGGTGGGTTCGTGACTCCGTCGCGAACTGAGTTTTTTCTCTTCAATTCGGCAGGGGACTGCCGAACCTACCCGAAACGTTGCATTGCAGAAAAGGTGTTGAACTCAAATATGACTTTTTCTATCACAGAGAATGCAGATCGGTATTATTCCCCGACGATCGTGTGGGACATCCGGAACGGCATCATGACCAGTTCATGGACCGGCGTTTCCGCATATTCGAATTCAGACTTGAACACGCAGGAACTTTCCGTGAAATCCAGAATTTCATGCGTAAAGTCTTTTGTGGCGACAAGATTGGTCAGCCCGGTATGGATGGAATAGAGCTTTCCGCCCCCGAAATAGTTGGTCATCGAGACGTCCACGACGAGTTTTGAACCGGCGGGAATCACTCCGAAGAAATAGCGGTGCTCGTAGCTGGAAATATGGGCGATCGGAACCCCGTTTTTGCTGTCAAGACGCAGATTCAGGCAGAGCGCCTGAATTTCCTCCTTCACACCGATATAGCACCGGAAAATCATCTTTTCGCCGAAATCGAACACGGATTTCATGTTCCCTTCAGAGTCCAGGGTGTCGATCCCGATGATCCGGGCGCGTCCCGAGCCATAGCGTTCCCCGATGTTTTTGCCGATGAAATCCGCATCGTCCTTGAACGGAACGGGGGCTTTCAGGAGGGAAGAGGGATCCTCCACGGAAAGGTCGCCGAAATTATAGCAGAGGAATTTGTTTTTCGCATCCCCGTCGAGATCCTTGTCATCGGTCCATTTCCGCTGGGCCCAAGGGGTTCCGTGGAAGGAGCCGGAATTCCGGACCTGTTCATATTGGGAACGCCTCACGTCGCGGAGATACATGCTGACAATGCGGGAGCTGTCGCCGAATTCGACCTGCCGGCCCTTGTTCAGGAAAAGGGCTTTGTTGCAGAACTCGCGGACCGTTCCGATGTCGTGGCTGACGAACAGCAGGCATACGCCATCGTCGAGCAGGGAACGGATGCGCTCCATGCACTTGTTCTGGAAGAAAAGATCCCCCACGGCCAGCGCTTCGTCCACGATCAGGATGTCCGCGTTGACATGCGCATTCACGGCGAAGGCGAGGCGGAGCATCATTCCGCTGGAATAGGTCTTGACCGGCTGGTTGATGAAATCCCCGATGTCGGCGAAGGCGAGAATATCGTCGTAGCGGTCGTCGATCTGCTTCTTGTTGAGGCCGAGGATCGCACCGCACATGTAGACGTTCTCGCGTCCGGTGAACTGCGGATTGAACCCGCTCCCCAGCTCCAGCAGGGCGGCCACCCTTCCCTTGACGCTCAGGCTGCCGACGGTCGGAGTCATGATGCCCGAGACGATCTGGAGGAGGGTGCTCTTTCCCGCGCCGTTGCGTCCGAGGATTCCGACGCGGTCGCCCTTCTTGACTTCAAAGTGAACGTCGCGCAAAGCCCAGAATTCGTGGTAGTACTGTTTCAGTCCCAGACACAGGTACTGCTTGGCCATCTGGATCGGAGTGTCGTATACCTTGAAACATTTGGAAATGTTGTTCAGCTGGATGACGGTTTGGTCAGATGACATCGACAAGTCCTTTCTTGATCTGAAGGAAGCAGACCAGTCCGATCTGGAAGCAGAGGAAGGAAAAAACGAACATCAGCCCGCAGAGTCCCCAGTCCGGCATACGCCCGAAAAGGAACAGCTCGCGGGTCTGTTCCACCCAGATGGTCATCGGATTCAGGTAGAGAACCCAGCGGAGCTTTTCCGGGACGCGGTTCATGGAATAGAAGATCGGCGTCATGAAGAAGAGGATCTGCATGACCACCACGATCAGATGCTGCAAGTCTCGGATCAGCCCGTCCAGAAGCGAGGTGAAGAAACAGACGCCGCAGGTGAAGAGGACCAGCGGAACCAGCGTCACGGGAAGCAGAAGCATGGTCCAGGAAACGGAACGAAGGATGAGGATGTCCCCGAGCAGGAGCAGGATGAACCACGCGGAACTCAGGACCAGACTGGAGAATACCTGCGCCACGGGCAGGAGTTCCAGCGGAAATATCACTTTTTTCACGTAGTTCGGATTCTGCACGATCACGGTACAGCTGGTGGAGACGCTTTCGCTGAAGATATTGAAAACGGCCATGCCGGCAAACATGATGATGGCAAAGCCGCCCTTGGTCGCGGAAACGCCTTCATCCGACCAGCGGGCCTTGAAAATGTAGGCGAAAACGATGAAATACACGCTGAGCATCACAGCGGCTGGGCAAAGCTCCAGAGGACGCCCAGAAACGAACCGCGGTAACGCGCCTGAATGTTTCTCAGGACCAGCTGCTGAAAAAAACACCAGTTGTCCGAAATAATGCGGACGCCGAGCATCGGGTCGAATAAATGATTCCACTTCATAATCAGACGATTCCAGATTGGTTAAACATGGAGACAATATGGCACGTCCCGAGTTCGTATTCAAATTTCGCTCCGCAGAAAATGCCGGGAAAGAAGCGTCAATTTTCCTCTTCCGGAAAAACCGGAGGCGTCCGCTTGATTTTTCCCGCGCGAAATGTCATATTGTAGGGCAGGAAAAACGTTTTACATTAAGGAGAGACTATGACGAAAATCGTGCTGTTCCTATCCGGAGCACTGATGGGAATTCTTGCCGGATGCGTTTCCATCCCCGATGTCCAGAACCCCGCCCCGGAAAGCGAGCTGAACGATTTTCTCGTGAAAATCGAGAAGGCCACCTATCCGAACGGGAAACCGGACAACATCAGAACGCTCTCGCTGGATATGTCGATGTCCATCGAAGACCAGGAAATTCAGGCGAACGGCCGTCTGTGGTGCAAGTTCCCGGATAGGTCCAGAACCGAAATCCAGCTGCAGGGACAGCCCGGGACGACCGTGATCATCAACGGGAAACGCGGCTGGAAAATCGTCGACGGACTCGGAACGACGGAACTGCCCCCGGACGAAGTCGTCACCGAACAGCTCACGATCCGCGAAAGCAACCCGTCGATCGGTTTCGGAAAATGCTACGAACGCCTGATTCTGGACTCCGCCCTGTATACCGTAAGGGGACTTCCCTGCCGACGGATCGTGGCCTACCCCCCCGCTCCGATGAAGCTTCCGCCTGTCGAATGGTTCTTCGACACGAAGGATTTCCTGGCCCGGCGCTACATCAAGATCCTCAAGGGGTCTTTCGGGTCCATGAGGGTCCAGTCGGACATTCTGGAATACAAGATGGTGGACGGAATCATGGTGGACGTCGGAAGTTCTCTGGAGATGCCGATGATCACCATGCGTGTGAAAATCCGGAACCTGAAGTTCAACCAGGAGCTTCCGGACGGGATGTTCTACCCGCCGGGCGAAGAGGCGCAGGTCCTGCGCGAAAACCGCTCGCAGGAAATTCTGGACGACCTCTACGAAAAAGTCTCCCGCTATTACCCGGACCCGGATTTCGCCGCGAAAAACCTGAAATATTATGAACGGCGCCGTCCGAAGATTCTCGCCGCCGGAAACGACCGGGAACTGGCCGCGGAATTGAACAAACTGCTGGGGGACTTCGAGGACAGCCACATGAACCTTCTGCCGCCGCTCCGCGATTCCGCCGAAAAGGCCGAGAAGATATTGTCCGCCCCGCTCCCCGCGGACAAGGATATGGACGCCGGAATCGACGTGGTCGAGTCGGACGGCAAGGTGCTGGTACTCCGCGTCCGCAAAGGCTCGCCCGCCGAAAAGGCCGGAGTCAGGCCGGGTCTGGAGATTCTCGAAATCGGAGACCTTCCCCTGATCGATTCCGGTATGATGAACCGCCGTTGGGCGATCCTTGCGCCGGACTTGTTTTCACACGCCGCCCGGAACGGAAAGATCAGATTGCGCGCGCGCGTCCCCCAGCAAGTCTATGTATTTGAATTTGCCCCGGTTCCCTCCGAAAAAAGCTGCACGTTTCTCGGAAGTCTGCCCCTTCGCGGCGGCTACTATTCGGAACTGCGCCCCGACGGGGTCGGCTATATCCACTTCACGGTCTTTTCCAGCGACATCATGAAAAAAGTCCGCGAGGATGTCCTCGGAAAATTCAAGGACGCCCACGGGCTGATTCTGGATCTCCGCGGCAACATCGGCGGGACATTGGACAGCGTCGAATGGCTGGCCGCGTGGACCTCTCCGGAAAAAATCAGTTTCGGCACCATGTCTTTCAGGGGCGGTGAAGTCCGCCTGAAATCCACCCCGCAGAAACAGGGATTCAAAGGACCTCTGGCAGTCATCATCGACAATAATTCCTACAGTTCCGCGGAAATCTTCGCAGCGGGAATTCAGGATGCCGATGCCGGTCGCGTTTTCGGCATCCGTTCGGCGGGACAGTGCCTGCCGTCCACCGTCATACGGCTGAAATACGGATTCAGCCTCCAGACCGTCGCCGGAAATGAGGTCAGGGAATCCGGGAAACGGATCGAAAAGCAGGGAGTCTCGCCGGACACGGTCATCAGCGCCGACGTCAACGGCCTTCTGAAGGGCAAAGACCTTCCGGCAGAAGCCGCGGCGGCCCACCTTCTGAAGAAGTAATCCAGTCCCGGATTACTTGTCGTTTTTCCCGAACTGGGTATCGTGAAGTTTGCGGTATCTGCCGTTGAGGGCCATGAGCTCGTCATGCGTGCCGGACTCGACGATGTGCCCCTTGTCGAGGACAATGATGAGGTTGGCGTTCTTGATGGTGCTCAGGCGGTGGGCGATGGCGAAGACCGTGCGGTTGGCCATGACGCGCGTCAGGGCGTCCTGAACCAGCTTTTCGGTCACCGTATCCAGAGCGCTGGTGGCCTCGTCGAGAATCAGGATGGGAGGATTCCGCAGAATCGCGCGGGCGATGGAAATCCGCTGTTTCTCGCCGCCGCTGAGGAGAAATCCTTTTTCGCCGACCACGGTATCATAACCTCTTTCATGGCGTCCGTCGGTAATGAACAGATGGGCGTTGGCCTGCTTCGCCGCTTCGGTGATCCGTTCGCGGGAAGCGTCCGGCACTCCGTAGGCGATGTTGTTGGCGATGGTGTCGTTGAAGAGCACAGCGTCCTGCGAGACGATTCCGATCTGGTCGCGGAGGGAGGACACCTGAATGTCGCGCACATCGATGCCGTCGATCAGCACGCGTCCCTCGTTGACATCGTAGAAGCGCGCGATGAGGTTCGCGATGGTGGTCTTGCCGGAGCCGGTTTCTCCGACCACCGCGACAACGTGCCCCTTCGGAATATTCAGATTGATGCGGTCAAGGATTTTACGCTGTTCGTAGGCGAAGGTGACGTTGTCGAACCGGATGCTCTGGTTGAAGTCTTTCTTCACCACGGCGTCCTTCTTCTCCTCCAGACTGGTATTGATGTCCAGCAGCTGGAAATAGCGGTCCGCCGCGGCCATGCTCCGCTGGACGTTGGAAAAGACTTTCGCCAACGCCTTGATGGGCGCGTAGGCAAGGAAACAGGGCGCCAGAAGCTGCACGAGTTCCGTCAGGGTGACGCCCTGGCTGTAGCTGAAGACGAAAAAGATCAGGGTTGCGGAAACGGCCACCACTTCCATCAGGGGCGGCATGAACAACTGCTGTTTCAGGGCGCGGACCACGGAATTGAAATATTTCGTGTTGATTTCGCCGAACTTTTCAACCTCGCGTTTTTCCGCGTGATAGGCCTTGACGACGATGATTCCGGAAAGAACCTCGTGCATCCGCTGGACGACTTCCGCGATCTGCTGGAAGGATTTCCGGTAAATCTTGCGGATGCGGCGGCTGATGATGATGACCGGCAGCATGCAGAAGGGCAATCCGACGAAAAGGATGAGAGGCAGCATCCAGTTGTTGAATTTGAGGCTTGCGATCAGGATCGCAAGAATGCAGGCGAGGATCTCCAGCGGACAGCGCGTGGCGTCCGCGATCGAGTTGGCCACGGCGGCCTCCATTGCGGCGGTGTCGTTGGTGGTCCGGGAAATCATCTGGCCGATGTCCACTTTCCCGTAGAAACGCATCGACTGGCTCATGAGATGCCGGAAAGCCTCGTAACGGAGGTCCATCACCACCCTCGTGCCAACCCAGCGCGTATAATAATGGTTCACAAAGATGAAGATATTGCGGAGAATCCAGATCAGGATGAACCCGAACGCGAACAGCGAAAAGAACTGCCACGTCATTTTCCCTGCGCTGTTTTCTGCGTGAAGGGTGAAGATTTTCCATCCGAAGGCATGGAGGATCACATCTCCGCTTACATACTGGAGGCTGGCCTTCCACGAGGCAGGAAGCGCGTCCTTGACATGGCGGTCCGCCTTCTCCACCTTCTTCTGGAGTTCGCCGCGGTTGTCCTGGGTTTCGAGGATGACCGAGACCGCCTTCTCCTTGTCCGGCTGGGTCATGCTGGGAGATTCCACCGCGCGCACGATCTTCGCGGCGGTCCGGGCCACTCCTTCCGCGGTTTCCGGCCGGACGTTCTCGACCCCTTTTACGAGGTGTGGAAGCATCATGAGTCCGCCGAGCAGCGAACCGCCCGCCAGGAATCCGGCCAGGATGCCGACCGTCAGGCGCCATTTGTAAGGTTTGGCATATTGCAGAAGGCGCCAGTAGGTCGCCAGTTTTTGTTCCTTATGATGCATTCAACTGTCCCGGCCCGCGTCAAGGCAGGCATTTAAGGTTAGTTCACGACGGATTTTCATCCGTCTTTCTCCCATTCGGCGATCGATCCGGAAAGAAAAAGATGCGGACGGAGGATCCGCTTCCGGAAACAGGGGGTCCGCAATGTCTTTTCTTTTCCCTGAAAAAAACTCCTATACAATAACCCGCCATCGGCATTTTTTCAATGGGCCGGGGAAAGAAGATTACCGGTCCAGTGAATCGTCCCGCAGAATTTCGGCGAAGAGTTCGCTGTCCATCTTCCGCTGAAGCATCCGGAAGGCTTTCGGCGTGCCGGTCCGGCGCGCCGCGCATACCTCCGGATTCAGAATCAGCGTGGCATGGTTCAGATGAATCATGTAGCGTGACAACTCTTCCGTCGGCAGGAAATCAAGTTCATATCCGGCGGACAGCAGGCATTTGTGAATCGATCTTCCGGCGCATTCACCGTCGCCGAATCCGCGCGTATGCTTCCGGAGCAGTTCCGTGCGGTAGAGCGCGCAATGGCTTCGGAGAAAGCGGAACTCGCTGCCACCGAATCCGAAAATTCCGCGAAATGAATCTTCCGCCAGCTTGAGGGCCTGTTTCAACGGAGAAAACCGCTCGAGTTTCCAGCTGCCGACCCCGGCGACTTTTTCCGAACGGTTGATTTTCTTCATCAGGTAGTCCTGCCAGTCCGGCCTCAGGAGAATCGTATCCGTATGAAGGGAAAGAACGAACTCCGTTTCGACCCGGTCCAGCGCCAGGTCCAGCGCGGTCGAGTGCATCGCAGGAGGCAGAAGTTTCTCCACTTCGGAGGAGGATCTCTCAATCAGTTCGACCCATGGAAGCGAACGGAGATACTGGAGGGACCCGTCACCGGACGCATTGTCCACTGCCAGGACCCGTATTTTTGAAAAATCCGAATTCTTGCGAAGAGCGCGAAGACAAAGTTTCGTCAATTCCGGCGTCTTGTAATTCGGAAGCAGAACAGTCACCATCAGTCAACCTCAGTACATTTTATATGAAATAAACACTATAACACATTTTTTCAAAAAAACAACCGGCTTCTCCTCCCGGCCGCCTCCGAAAAAAGCCCCTATTTTATTTCTTCACGCTGGAAAAAAAACCCTCCGCATGCTATGATATGTCGGATTGGGAGACTCATTATGCCGTATCTGGAATATGAACTGGACGATGTCAAGAAAAAACTGGAACTGACTCCGGACCGCGAATACTATATCGGGCGGGATTCAAAATGCGCGATCGCCCTCGAGAACATGGCGAAAATCAGCCGCCGCCACTGTGTCATCTACTACAATTCCAATACCAGCGCCTATGCGCTGGCGGACATGTATTCCACCAACGGAACCCTTCTCAACGGACGGAAAATCGGGCACCACGACGTCCTCCTCCGGGGCGGCGATGAAATTCAGGCGGGTCCCGTGAAATTCCGTTTCTGCATCCCGGAATCCAAGACGCAGACACAGCCGGTCAAGCAGAAGAGCACCGAAATCCAGACCCTCTCGAAAACCCCGCTCTCGATGGTCAAGCCATCCGAGAAAAAAACCTTCGAGAGCCCCTTCAAGGTCGGCGACCACCTCTCCAACGGCGTCATCTCGGCCATCCTTTCCGAAACCGCGGAAAGCGCCCTCTACCTGATGACGGACCGCATCGGTGAAAAAACCGCCATGAAAGTCTTCAAGGGAACTCCCACGGATTCCTCCGCCGGAAAAGAGCTGGCCGGAATCGCCGCCATCATCCCCGAAACGGACACCGGCCTGCTTCCCTTCGCCGCCGCCGGATCGCTCGACAACGGGCTCTGTTACTATTCCACCCCCTACCGGGAAGAGCCTTCTTACGCGCTGCTCATCTCCTCCATGGCGCCCCTCTCCGAAGGCCGCGCCCTCCCGCTGGTCTACTCCGCCGCGCTCATCCTCGACAAGGCCAACCGGAACGGAATCATCCACGGCGACCTGAAACCCGACAAAATTTTCTACATCCCGAGGGAAAGCAACCGCATCCTCGGCTGCGGAATCGCGCGCTGGCGGCGCAAATATTTCCCGGAAGATACGATACGTCCCCAGCAGTGGTACGCCAGTCCGGAGCTCACCGGCAACCTGGATCTCACATGGCAGTCGGACCTCTATTCCCTCGGAATCATTTTCTTCCAGATGCTCACCGGCGTGCTTCCGTTCCGCTCCGATTCTCCCGAAGAACTCGCACGGTTCCACAAGGAACAACCCCTTCCCCTCCTCCGGGACCGCAATCCGCAGGTCGACGTCTCCGCCGTCACCGCCGGAATTCTCGCCCGCATGACCATGAAGGAGCCGCGTCAGCGCTACAACTCCTGGGACGAACTCCTTTCCGCTCTGGCAAAGGCCAATTCCCAACTCAAAAACAACCATAAAACCGAATAACAAATAAAGAAAGCGGTGGTATCATGTCTTCTCAACATCTGAACGTGCCCCCGGAAAACCATGTCAAGGTTCTGGACGGCCAGGGATGGGTCGGTCTCATCGACCATCTCGGCAGCGAAACCACGATCGTCAACGCCGCGCGCGTCTCTTTCGGAAAACTCAAATCCACCATGGAAGAAAAAGACGTCACGCTCCTTCAGTATCTCATCGAAAACCGCCACACCAGCCCCCTCGAACACCTGGTCTTCACCTTCAGCGTCCACTGCCCCCTCTTCATCCGCGGACAGTGGCACCGCCACCGCACATGGTCCTATAACGAAATCTCCCGGCGCTATACGGAAATCGACCTCGAATTCTACACCCCGCCGGTCATCCGCATGCAGGCCGAAACCAACCGTCAGGCTTCCGTGGAAGACCCTGCCTTCGACGGCTCCGCCATCCGCGAGGAAATCCGCGCCCACAACATGAAGTCGCTGGAACTCTACAACAGCCTCCTGGAGCGCAACGTCTGCCGCGAACAGGCGCGCGGCGTCCTCCCGCAGAATATGATGGTCACCTTCTGGGGCACCGTCGATCTCAGCAATCTCCTTCATTTTCTCGAGCTCCGCGACAGCGAACACGCCCAGTGGGAAATCCGGCAGTATGCCCAGGCCATCAAGAAACTCATCAAGCCGATCATCCCGCATGTGGCCGCCTATTATGAGAGCAAAGGACAGGTCTGGTAATCATGAAAGCGTTTCCGGCTCTCCTCGCGGAAATCGGCCTGATTCAGGATCTGCGCAATGCCGCGGCGCTCCTCGACTGGGACCAGCAGACCTACATGCCGTGCAACTCCGCCGAGGACCGTGCCTCGCAGCTGACCTCCATCGCCTCGGTCATTCATGAGAAGGAAACCGCTTCCGCTCTCGCGAAAAATCTCGATGACGCGGAAAAGGAAGTCACCGGATTCCCGCCGGATTCTTTTGAAAAATGCCTTGTACGCGTCCTCAGACGGAACTTCGACAAGGAATCCAGAATTCCCGCCTCGCTGATCCGCGAAATGACCGAAACTTCCGCAAAAGCCCATCACGCATGGTCCGCCGCCAGAGAGGCCTCGGACTTCTCCCGGTTCGCGCCCTTCCTGGAACGCCTCCTCGACCTCGCACGCCAATACGCCGCCCTTTTCACGCCTCACAACAACGTTTACGATCCCCTCCTGGACAATTATGAGGAGGGTCTCACGGTGGAACAGCTGGACCCGCTTTTCACCGATCTCCGCGCGAAACTGGTCCCGCTCCTCCGGAAAATCGCCGCCGCGCAGACTCCCGACGATTCGTTCCTCCGGACCGATTTCAATACGGACGGACAGCTCCGGTTCTCGGTCAAGGTGCTCGAACGGATGAAATACGACTTCTCCCGCGGACGCCAGGACGTCAGCGTCCACCCTTTCACCACCAGCTTCGGACTGAACGACGTCCGCATCACAACCCGTTTCCAGGCGGACAACCCGCTCTCCGCCCTGCTCAGCAGTGTCCACGAGGGCGGCCATGCCCTCTATGAAC
>CAZORN010000022.1:0-24968 GCA_964581935.1 uncultured Victivallales bacterium | reverse complement strand
GGTGTTTCCTTTCCTTGGGGGTTTGATGTTCCGCCATACGGATAATATAACATCACATTTTGAAACTGCAACTCATAATTCGGCAAATAACCGACTTCCGTCCGGTTGTATTTATTTTTTCGGCGGATATATTCCATTGATGCGCAAAGAAAGGGGTCCGGCGAGTATGTTTTTTCATTGGGAAAACAGGTATTTCGAGCCCGAAATATCGAATGGGGAACTTGTGATTCTTGTCCACGGACTTTTCCTCGGAAGCTTCGTCATGGTCCCCCTCGCGAAAAAGCTGTCGGCAAAAGGATTCCATACGGTCTCCTATGACTATCCGACCCTGAGCAGAAATACCGATGCGCTGGGCGCCGAATTCGCGGATTTTATTGAACGGATGTCACAAAAGGACTATCCCAAAATCCATTTCGTCACGCACAGCATGGGAGGCCTTCTCCTCCGTTCGGCGCTTCATAAGATTTCTCCGGAAACAGCCTCGAAAATCGGACGGAGCGTCATGCTCGCTCCGCCCAACAAGGGATCGGATATGGCATATTTCGCAGTGAAACTCATTCCCTTCGCCGACAGGATCGTCGCTCCGATCCGTGATCTCTCTTCCGCGAAGGATTCTTATGCCAACACCTTTCCGGAACCGCCGGAGAAGTTCGACATCGCGGTTGTTGCCGCGTCCCACGACACCAAGGTACGGAAGAAATACACCCACCTGAACGCCGAGCGGGCGCACGCCACCGTTTTTTCGACACATACGCTGATCGTCTATGCGCCGCGCACGGCGGAGCTTGTCTGCAACTATATCGCAACCGGTAATTTTGAGGGAAAATAACATGGATGAAATCCGAATCGAAAGGGCGTCGGACGCAAAGGAACTTCTGCGCCTCGCGGGGTCCGTCGGCTGGAACCAGACGCTGAATGACTGCGCTGAGCTGGTCGACAGACCGGACGCCGTCTGTTTTTTCGCGCTCAAGGATAATGCCGTGATCGGGTCCGCGGCCGCAAAACTCTACGGAAAAAAAGAGATGGGCTACATCAATATGGTCGTGGTCATGGAGGAGTTCCGCGGACATGGAATCGCCACGCGGATGCTCCGCACCCTGATGGAGTATCTGCGCGACTTCAAGACCCTGCGTCTTTACGCGACCGACGCCGGAAGCTACGTCTATTCCAAGCTCGGTTTCGAGACTTACGCGACCATGCACAAATACGGCGCGGACCGTTATCGCGCTCAAGTGTCCGATCGCATCCGTCCGATGCTGGAAAGCGACCTTCCCCAGGCCGTCGCCATGGATGCCGCCTCTTTCGGGCTGAACCGCGAATCCACGCTCGCTTATTTTTATCGTCAGGCGCCTGAATTCAGCTTTAAACTCTGCCGGAAGGACGGTTCCCTGAGCGGGTTCACGATCGGTCGCAACGGTCCGGTGTCGCGCATGGCTTCCGCCATTACCGCCGATTCGGAAGAGGACGCCCTGACTCTGTTCGACGCGGTCGCCATGGCCGCTCCGCCCGCAGAAAAATCCCTGATGGTCATTCCGGACAATCAGACCCGGATGATCGAACTCGGAAAGCGGCACGGGTTCACGATGGGAACCGCCCTCGTGTGCATGGATTATGGACATCCCGGTCCCATGCCCGCCTCGAATTACTTCGGAATGCTCGGCGGCGATTTCGGGTGAGTTTCCGGAAACAGCTTCAAAAAAATTTGTTTTGTCGTACAAAAAAAAAGCAAAGGCCCTTTTCGGGGCCTTTGCTTTTTTGAGCTGATTCTTGCGGATTACTTTTTCGCGATCTTCTTGAAGGCCTTTTTGGCGTCGAAGTTATAGTAGGAGCCGAGGGAGATCAATGTCTTGGTATGGGTAATTCCCTTGATCTGGTGACACATCTTGTCGGCCAGGATCATGGAGAGCTGCTGATTGTCGTCCACTCGGGCGATGGCGGCGAGGTCATATTCCCCGGCAACGGAATGAACTTCCATGATGCCGTCGATTTTGAGGACTTCGTCGATGACGTCCATGATGAGATCGCGTTCGACATTCACCAGGATGATTGCAGTGACCATTGGTTACCTCTCTTTTCGGTTTATGTTGTGTTTCTTTTCAGTTCGGATTGCGTTGCTGTCGCGCATTCCTTGCCCAAGCCTAAACATAACGACAGAAAAGCGCTTTTCAAGGCAGAATCAGCGAAAAAAAATCAAATATCGCATTTTTTTGCCGGATTCTTCGAAAAAAGTCGTGAAATGAGGCGGAAATCACTGAGACCGGAAAGAAATTTCCGGAGTTTCCCGCGAGAGACAAAACGTGCAACGGACTTTCGGGACCGGGAAGGGGTCAGGGGGAATCGGCGAGGGCGTTTTTCGCATTGCGGACAAAGGCCGTCGCGAGGCGGCGATCGAGTTCGCCGTCGTATCCTTTGAGGGCGCTGTTCACATCGACGGCGAACGGGCGTACGCGGCGGATCGCCTCAGCCACATTTTCGGGGGTGAGTCCTCCGGCGAGAATGACGGGACGGGGCGAGGCCGCGGCGAGGCGGGCGCTGGTATTCCAGTCGTGCGTGCGTCCGGTGCCGCCGACACGCCCGGTGGCGGGATCCATGCTGTCCAGCAGAATCGCGTTGACTTTCTCATAATAGAGAGCCGGATCGGGCGTGAATTCGCCGGGGGCGGTTACGTGGACCGCCACAATGAGTTTTCCGGCGCCCTCCAGATAATCAAGGAGCGGAGTGATCTGCTCGGGACGGCTTCCTCCATGAAGCTGGAGGGTCGTGATGAGGGTCTGATCGACGAGCTCCATGATCGCGTCCGGAGCGGTGAGATGAGTCACGAGAACCGGAGAGACGAACGGAGGCAGGAGCGAGGCGAGACGGGCGGCGGTTCCGGGCAGGATGAAGTCCTGCGACGGATGGCGCTGCCCGACCATGAGTCCGACCGCGTCTGCACCCGCGTTGACCGCGGTTTCGAGTTCCTTTTCATTTCTGATTCCGCAGATTTTTACACGCATGGCCGTACTCCCAGAGTTTGCGGATTCCCCGGATCGTGAAGAAATCCGATCCGTCTTCCAGATGTTTCAGATGGTTGAGAAAAAAAGCGCGGTCGCCGCCGCACGCCACGATCCGGAGGGGTCGTGAAGACAGCTCCCTCATGGCTGAGATGAGTTCCCTGACGGCGCCGATGGCCGCCAGATCCGTTCCGAGGCGCATGGCGTCTTTGGTGTTGGCGCCGGGGATGGAGGGCAGGTCGGCGGAAAGATCGATCAGCGGAAGCTGAGCGGTATAGTCGTGAAGGGCGCGGCGCGTGAGCGTGCGTCCGGGAAGGATGGCTCCGCCCGCGAATTGCCGTTCGGCGGTGACGTATTCAAGGGTGACGGCGGTTCCGAAGTCAATGGAAAGCGCGGGGAGCGGACCGTCGAGGAGGGCGGCGGCGTTGGCCAGGCGGTCCGCGCCGACCGTGGTCATGTCCAGCTTCGATTTTTCGAAGGGAAGCGGATTGGAAGAAGAGACCACGAAGCTGCCGTGTCCTCGCAGGAAACAGGTGATGTCGGGAACCACGGAAGAAGCTGCGACCGCATATCCCTTCAGGAAAGGAAGGGGATCGCGCCCGAAATCTTCCGTTTTCACGCAGGCATGAGGAAGAAACTCCGCGTCTGAAGGGGAGTCAACGATTTGAACATGGGTATTGCCGATGTTCAGGATGCGGATTCCTGAGTTCATGATCAGACGAACTTTGCGAGTTCCGGTTCGGACGCGAGGCGATGGACGAGCATCTTGACCCGCTGGGCGGAACGGGCGCTGCAAATGAGCGTGGCATCCTCCGTCTCCACGATGACGAGGTCTTTGACGTCGACGGTTGCAATCAGGTGGTTGGAATTGCCGACGATGATGCAGTCATTGGTATCGACCCCGGCATGGAGGCCCTGCACCACATTGTTGTTTTCGTCGGGGAGAATCTGATTGCGCATGGAGGTCCAGGATCCGACGTCGTCCCAGTCGAAGGCCGCATCGGCGACGATGAGGTCGGAAACCTTTTCCATGATGGCGTAGTCGAGGGAGATGGGCTGGAGCTTTTCATAAAGGTCCGTCAGTTCCGGTGCGGCGGAAGCGGAAAAGCGGGCGGAGGCGGTGTGCATGAAATGCGCGATGTCGGGAGCGAACTCGGAGAAGGCTTTTTCGAGGATGGAACGTTTCATGAAGAAGATGCCGCTGTTCCATTTGTGCTGGCCGTCGGCGACGGAAGCTTCCGCGACCGCGAGGGAGGGCTTTTCCTGGAATCCGACGGCATTGCAGAAAGCCGTGGAGGTCGGAGTCTGGATTTTGTCGCCGAGGCGGATATAGCCGTAGCCGGTGAGGGGGGCGGTGGGCTTGACGCCGATCATGACGATCCGGCTGGAGGATTCTGCCACGGAAAGACTGTCCCTGACCACTTCCAGAAAGGGGCCGACGTCTTCGATGATATGGTCGGCGGGGAGAAAACAGAGCACGGGATCCGGATCCGGGGAAATGGACTTGACATAGGCCGCGGCGACCGCGGCGCAGGGAGCGGTATCCCTTCCGACCGGTTCGCCGATGATGTTGCATTGGGGCAGGTAGGAGAGCAGGGATCGGATCGGGCCGACATAGTTGGTGTTTGTCACGACAATGATGTGGTCATGATCGAAGATGGAAGTCAGGCGTTCGAGGGTCTGTTCAATCAGGGTCAGATTTCCCAGCAGACGCAGAAGCTGTTTCGGGTTGGAAAGACGGCTCTGAGGCCAGAAGCGTTCTCCGCGTCCCCCCGCCATGACGATCGCATAGGCACTGTTTTTATTCTGCATTTTGAGATCTCTCCTACTCAGCCGCCGCCGAGTCTTTCGATGATGGTGATCATGGGCATGAACAAGGCGATGACGATACCGCCGACGACAACGGCAAGGCCGACCATCATGACCGGTTCGATCATGGAGGTCAGGGCGGATACGGCGTTGTCCACTTCTTCGTCGTAGGTGTCTGCGATTTTATCCAGCATTTCAGGCAATTTACCGGTTTCCTCGCCGACCTCAATCATACTGATCACCATTTCCGGGAAAATCTTGGTGAGCTGAAGGGGGGCGGCCATGCCTTCGCCTTCCTTGACCGCGTCGTAAACCTTCTGGACGGCCTGCGAGACGACTTCGTTGCCGGCCGTTTCCTTCACGATGTTGAGCGCGTTGAGGATGGGGACGCCCGATCCCATCAGGGTGCCGAGTGTCCGGGCGAACTTGGAGATGGCGGACCGGGAAACAATCGGGCCGAAAAGAGGAATATTGTATTTGATCCAGTCGATATAGTAACGGAGGAAAGGCACTTTGAGCATGAAACGGAAGGCGATGACGCCGACAATGATGCCGGGGATGATGTAAGCGGCATTCCCGATCATGACTTTACTGATGCCCATGACGAACTGGGTCAAGGCCGGGAGGGGTGCGCCTTCCAGCAGTTCGGTGAAGGTTTTCTCGAACTTGGGAACAATGAAGATCATCAGGCCGGACGTGATGATGATGGCGATCGTCATGACGATGGTCGGGTACACCATGGCGGACTTGACTTTGCCCTGGATCTTGGCGGCTTTTTCGCGGAAGACGGCCAGACGGTCGAGGATCAGCTCGAGTTTACCGGCGGCTTCTCCGGCGCGGATCATGTTCAGGTAGAGTTTGTCGAAGGATTTCGGATGCTGGGCCAGAGCTTCCGAGAAGGTGGAGCCCCCTTCCACGGAGGTTGCGGTTTCCTCCAGCGTCGATTTGACGACAGGGTTCTTGGCCTGTCTGGCAAGTGTTTTGAGGGAACGGATCAGGGGAAGTCCGGCGTCGAGAAGAATCGCCATCTGGCGGGTCAGGATGGTCAGGTCCTTGCTTTTGATCACGGACGGGCCGAGGCTGATGTTCATGTTCAGGCCGCCGCCCTTTTTCTTGTCCTTGGCGTTCTTCTTGTCTTTCTGGGCTGCGACGGGCGCCGCTTTCTGAACGGCCTTTTCGGCGCTTTTGATGGAGGTGGGGAACAGCCCTTGATTTTTCAGAAAAATCGAAACTTCCTCTTCGTTGGCGGCTTCCTTCTTCCCCTTCTGCTCTTTGCCGTTGGCATCCATTGCCGTGTAAATGAAGTTGGGCATAGTCCGCTCCTTTCCATATCCTTATGTCAGGTGTATTTCAATACTTCTTCCATGGTGGTTTCGCCGTCGAGAATGGCATGGAGGCCGTCTTCGCGCATGGTCCTCATGCCCTGTTCGCGGGCCTTGTCGCGAATGATGACGGTCGGGGAGTTCTGGACGACCAGTTCGTTGATCTGGGGATTCATCACGAGAACCTCCGTAAGGGCTTTCCGTCCCTTGTAGCCGGTTTTGTTGCAGTGGTCGCAGCCTTTTCCGTAGTAGAACTTGCGGTCGCCGACTTCCGCGCGCTCCAGACCGAGGAGCCAGAGATCGTCGTCCGTGGGGACGAACGGGGTTTTGCATTTCGGACAGACGCGGCGGATCAGGCGCTGTCCGACGACGCCCACGAGGGAGCTGGCGATGAGATAGGGTTCCACGCCCATATCCACGAAACGGGTGACCGTTCCGGCGGCGTCGTTGGTATGCAGTGTGCTGAACACGAAGTGTCCCGTCAGGGACGCCTCGATGGCCATGCGGGCGGATTCGAGGTCGCGGATTTCTCCCAGCATGATCACGTCGGGGTCCTGACGCAGGAAGGCGCGGAGCGCGCGTCCGAACGTCATTCCGATCGATTCGTTGATCGGGAGCTGGATGATTCCTTCCAGGTCGTATTCGACCGGGTCCTCGGCGGTGAGGATCTTGTCTTCGACCTTGTTGATTTCCTTGAGGGCGGAATAGAGCGTGGTGGTTTTTCCGGAACCGGTGGGACCGGTTACCACCATGATTCCGTTGGGGAGCAGGAGCATGTCGCGGATTTTCGCCATGTTCTGCTCGTTGATGCCGAGGGAATCGAGGTCGAGGTTCACCACGGAACGGTCCAGAATACGAAGCACGCACGATTCCCCGAATTGCGTGGGCAGGGTGGATACGCGCAGGTCGACCGGGCGGCTTCCGATTTTCGTCTGGATTCGTCCGTCCTGAGGCTTGCGGCGTTCGGAAATATTCATCTGGCTCATGAGCTTGACGCGGCTGATGACGGGAATGGCAAGGTTCTTCGGCGGCGGAGGCATCTCGTAGAGGGCGCCGTCCACACGGGCGCGGATCTTGAATTCCTTTTCGAACGGCTCGAAGTGGATGTCGCTGGCCTTGTCCTTGATGCCCTGATAGATGACGGCGTCCACGAACTTGATGATGGGGGCGTCGTTGGCGCGTTTTTCAAGGTCCTCGACCGATTCGGCTCCGGCGGCTTCCGCGGCAAGTTTCTTCTCGTGTTCGGCGTCCATTTCAGCCAGCATTTCCTGCATGGAAACCGCGACGTCCAGCGGGTAGTATTTTTCGATGGCTTTTTCGATCTGCCCTTCGGGGACGAGGACCTGGGCCACATCGGTTCCGACCAGGAAGCGGAGTTCGTCGATGACCTGATAATTGAGGGGAGAGCGGAGCGCGACAGTGAGCGTGGTGCCGTCATAGGAGATGGGAAACACGCCAAGCATCCGGGCGGTGTCTGGCGGAACCATATTGATCACGTCTTCCCCCACCTGGAAATCGGCGCCGAGGCTGATGACATCCAGAACGAGATTGCGTCCGATGGCCTCGAGGATGTCCTTTTCCGTGAGGAGTCCGAAGTCGACGAGGACCTCCTTGAACGGTTTGCCGTTGCGGGTCTGCTCTTCTTCGGCCTCGTTGAGCTGCTCCTCGGTGCAGAGGCCTTCCGAAATCAGGATATCTTTCAGAATCTGGCTTTCGGTGTCAAGCATTTTCCATGTCTCCGTTTCTGTTGTCTTTACTCGGCGTCCGCCATGGTGGCGTCAATGACTTCCGCCAGGGAGGTGGTTCCGGCGGCGGCCTTCCGGAGTCCGTCTTCCCGGAGGGTGACCATTCCGGCTTTCCGGGCGGCGTCGCGGATCAGGTCGGCGGAACTTTTCTGATAGATCAGATGCTGGATGTCTTCCCCGACCTGGAAGATTTCATAGATGCCGACGCGTCCCTTGTATCCGGTTCCGTTGCAGACGGAGCAGCCGCGCCCGCGTTTCAGCGTGGCGGAATTGATGAACTTTTCATCCAGGCGGAGGAGGCGGATTTCTTCGGAAGTGGCTTTCGTGGGTTCGGCACAGTTCTTGCAGACTCTCCGGAGGAGGCGCTGGGCCATGATCGCCCGGACCGCCGAGGAAACGAGGAACGGCTTGACGCCCATATCGATCATACGGGTCACGGCGCTGGGGGCGTCGTTGGTGTGGAGCGTGCTGAAGACAAGGTGTCCGGTGAGGGCCGCGTTGATCGCGATGACCGCGGTTTCGGCGTCTCGGATTTCACCGACCATGATGATGTTCGGCGCCTGGCGGAGCATGGCGCGGAGCGCGTTGGCGAAGGTCATTCCGGCCAGCACGTTCACCTGCACCTGATTGATGCCTGCGAGCTGGTATTCCACGGGGTCTTCCACCGTGATGATCTTGCGGTTCGGCTGGTTGATCGAGTTCAGGAACGCGTAAAGACTGGTGGTTTTTCCGGAACCGGTAGGTCCGGTCACGAGGAACACGCCGTCGGGCATATTGATGATCTTGTTGATCTTCTGCTGGTCGTCCGAGTAGAATCCGAGCTGGGGGATTTCCAACTGGATGCTGGCCTTTTCGAGGATACGCATGACGATACTTTCCCCGTGGGTCGTGGGAATGGTGGACACGCGGAGGTCGATGTCGCACCCGCTGACGCGCATCTGGATTCGTCCGTCCTGGGGGAGGCGCTTTTCGGAGATGTCCAGACGAGACATGATCTTCAGTCGGCTGGTGACGTTGGCCTGAAGGTATTTGGGCGGCGCGTCCACTTCCCGGAGCACGCCGTCGATGCGGTAACGGATCCGGTAGCGTTTTTCGAGCGGCTCCAGATGAATATCGCTGGCGTGCAGCTTGTAAGCCTCGACGATGATCGCGGTCACCAGCCGGATGATCGGAGCCTCGCCTTCGCCGCTTTCGTCGCTGTTGACGCCTTCCTCGCCGGCCTCGATGACGTCGTCCTGCATATCTTCCTGAACTTCAGTGAGAACGGCGTCCACGCCCTTCTCGAGTTCGGAGTAATAGCGATCGATCATCGTCTGAATCTGGGATTGAGGGGCGACCACCGCGTCCACGTCGCATTTGAGGACGTAGCGGACGGAGTCCAGTGTGGTCATGTCGGTCGGATCGCCGATCGCGATGGTCAGAACGTCGTCATGCTTCATCACGGGGATGATGTGATACTGCATGACGATGTCCCGCGGCACGGAATCGATGACTTCGCGAGGAATCTTGTAGGTCGCCAGGTCCAGGGTTTCCAGACCGTACTGCTGGGCAAGCATCGACAGCAGTTCAAGCTCATTCACATACTTCAGTTCCTGAAGCGCCTGAATGATATTGAGCCGCCCGTCGGTTTCCGCGACTTTCTTCCATCCTTCACTGACCTGCTCGTCGGTTACCATCCCGTTTTCAAGAAGCAGTTCAAGAATGAAGTCACAGTTCTGCGCCATACGAGTAATCCTTCAAAACAGTTCGTTTTTCATTGACCGAA
The DNA here is from genome assembly GCA_964581935.1 of uncultured Victivallales bacterium. GTDB lineage: Bacteria > Verrucomicrobiota > Lentisphaeria > Victivallales > UBA1829 > SIG94. The sequence continues at coordinate 15,334 of CAZORN010000022.1, read as the reverse complement.
CAACATAAGCGCGATTCAGCGTTTTTTCAAGCTGATTTTCCGATTTGGAAGCTTTATTGCAAGGGAAAAACAGGCAGGGCTTTCAAAAACCCAGTTCCGGCTGGGAAATTCCCCAGGTCTCATCCTCTTTTCCGGATGCCGGAGAATCGCTATTCCCTTCGGATTCCGGGGATTCCACCGGGGCGGATTTCTTGCTTCTGCCGGATTCCGGGCTGTTCGCCGAAGCGGGTGTTTTTACGGAACGGGCGGCTTTTCTTTTTACCGGGGTTTCCTTCTCCTCGACGATCTCGATGGTTTCGACGATTGTTTCCACATCAATCTCTTCCACCACTGAGACATCGATTTCGGCGGAAATGTTCTCTCCGGAGGACGCGTTTTCCGCATCGGCTTCCGTCTCTGCGGGAACGTCGAGCAGCGGCGGCTCTCCGTTTTCCTCCGTGCCGTCCAGATATTTCGCGAAATTGATCTTGAGGAGTTTCCGGGTAAAGAGCAGGGCTCCGCCCGCGCGGGCCGACCGGAGCGGCATTTCGGAAAGGTTGATCGTCTGAACCTGCCGGGCCTTGATCGGGGTGTCGATCCGGCATTCGTAAATGGCGTTTGCGCGAGGAGTGATCACCTCCAGCCGGCAACCCTCCGGACAGATCCGGTAGTCCTTGTCCTTGATGAACTTGTCGATGGAACAGCGTTTCGCGTAGACCTTGCCGGTTTTCGTGTCTGAATAGACCACTCCGAAAACGACGCCTTTGTCATATTTCCGGAATTCGTACAGACGGTCGATAAAGATCTTTTCGGGAATGTCGATGACCTTGTAGCCGCCTTTGCGTTCGATGCACAAGAGGTGGTCGAACTCGTTGCAGACCACAACGTCGTCGCTTTTGACGTTGGTTCCGATGTAACAGCCGCTCTTGTCCCACCCAACCCGGATGTTGTTCAGCGCGACGGCGCTCTTGTCGATCTTCTCGAATCCGTCCAGCACGATTTCCGTGCGGCGCGGGAACAGCGCCCCGTATTTGTCGATCAGCCCCTGAATGTATTTGATCGCGTAGCCCTTGATCCGCTTCAAGTTCTTCTGCGCTTCGTTCAGCGTCTTGTTGAGAATCTCGATCTGCTCGCGGTTCTCGTTGCACTCGAAGGCGGAGATCCGGCGGATCGGAATTTCCAGCAGACGTTCGATTTCCATGTCCGGAATCACGCCCCGGGAAAGCTGTTCCAGACGGAGCTCGAATTCTTTCGGAAGGGGCATGATATGAGGGCCGTTGAGGATGTTTTCATGGAGCATCCGGACGATCGGGAGCCATTCGGACTTGAATTTTTCCAGACCGTTCCGGACTTCGGTGAACATCGCTTCCCGTGTTTTGCACTTTTCGATCCGTTTGTAGATGCCTTCCTCGATGAAGATCTGGACCAGCGTGCGTGCCAGAATTTTATCCAGACACTTTCCGCTTTCGATGAAAAGTTCGTATTTGAGGTAAACCAGAAGCTTTTCGGTGTTCCGCCGCAGGATGTCGCTCACGCTCATGGTCTTGGGACGGTTCTCCACGATCACCATCGGGTTGCAGGAAATGCTCAGCTGGCAGTTGGTGTAGGCGAAGAGGGCGTTCAGCGCCTTTTCGGGGTCATATCCGCGGAGTGGGGTCAGCTGGATGTCGATCTTTTCCGCGGTGTAGTCCTTGAAGGAGGAGATTTTGATCTTGTTGCGGTTGACCGCGGCCTCGATGGAGTCCATGAGTTTGGACGTGTTGGTTGCGGCGGGGATTTCGCGGATCACCAGATTGCGCCCGTCGAGCTCGATTTTGGAGCGCAGCACGATGCGTCCGAAGCCATCCTCGTATTTTGAAACGTCCATGATGCCGCCCTGAAGGAAGTCGGGATACAGGGTGAACGGCTCATCCTTGAGGATGGAAATCTGGGCATGGAGCAGTTCGTTGAAGTTATGGGACATGACCTTGGTGTTCGTGCCCACGGCGATGCCGTCGGCGCCCATCAGGAGCAGGGTCGGAATCTTCGACGGGAGACAGACCGGTTCGCGGTTTCGTCCGTCATAGGAATCGACCAGCTCCGTAATGTCCCGGTTGAAAAGGACTTCCCGCGCGAGCGGAGTGAGGCGGCATTCGATGTATCGCGGCGCGGCGGCGGGGGAGCCGGTCATGATGTTTCCGAAGTTCCCCTGCTTGTCGATATACGTTTCCTTGTTGGCGAGATAGACCAGCGCGTCGCCGATGGAGGCGTCGCCGTGGGGGTGGTACTTCATGGTTTCGCCGATGACGTTGGCCACTTTGTGGAAGGTGCCGTCGTCCTTTTCGCAGAGGGTCCAGAGGATTCGGCGCTGCACGGGCTTGAGGCCGTCGTCTACGTCCGGGATGGCGCGGTCCTTGATGACGTAGGAGGCGTATTCGATGAAATTGCGGTCCATCATATCCCGGAGACGGGAGTTCGAGCCGGTCTGGATGGCCGCCGATTCGGTGGAATTGTCCTCTTCCTCTTCCGGCGCGACGTCCTGAAGCTCTTTTTCGGACGCGGTGTCGGCGGGCTGTCCTCCGTCTTTCACGGGGGCGGGCCGGGAGGAATCTTTTATTTTTTTATTTTTTGGGCTCATGATGTCATACCAGATGGGTTTCGATGTGCGCCCAGCGGTCGGGCGTGTTGTCCCCCATGTAGAACTTCAGCATCTCGCCGATGCCCTTGGAGTGTTCCACGGTGACTTTTTCCAGACGGATGTCATCTCCGATGAACTGTCCGAATTCCTTGGGGGAAATTTCTCCAAGTCCTTTGAAGCGTGTGATTTCCGCTCCTTTTCCGAGTTTCGCGGCTACGGTGTCGCGTTCCTCTTCCGAATAGCAGTAATGGGTTTCCTTCTTGTTGCGCACGCGGAAGAGCGGGGTTTCGAGAATATAGAGGTGTCCGGAGAGGACCAGCGGCTCGAAGTAGGAGAGGAAGAACGTGATCAGGAGGTTGCGGATGTGAAGTCCGTCGACGTCCGCGTCGGTGGCCAGAATGACCTTGGCATAGCGGAGGTTGTCGATATCCTCCTCGATGTCGAGGGTGTGCATGATATAGTAGAACTCTTCGTTCGTATAGACCGAGTCCAGCTTCATTCCGAAGCAGTTCAGGGGTTTGCCGCGGAGGGAGAAGACCGCCTGGAACATGGGGTTGCGGCTCTGTTCGAGGGAACCGCCCGCCGAATCGCCCTCGGTGAGGAAGATCATGGTCTGGTCCGCGAATTTGGAACGGTCGTTGAAATGATGCTTGCAGTCCTTGAGCTTGCTGTTGCGGAGGCTCATGCGCTTGGACATTTCGCGTCCTTTTTTCTGGATCGCGGAGATTTCCTTGCGGACGTCCTGATTTCGCTTGACCTTGTTCAGCAGCAGTTCCGCCTCGTCGAGGTGCCGGTGGAGATAGTCCACCACCGCCTGCTTGACGGTTCCCACGATCCAGCCCTTGATGTCCGTGTTGCCGAGCTTGTTCTTGGTCTGCGATTCGAACATCGGGTCCTGGAGCTTGATGGCGATGGAACCCACGATGCCGTCCCGGAGGTCCGGAGCGTCGAAGTCCTTCCCGCTGAACTCGTTGACCGCGCGGAGGACGCCTTCCTTGAAGGCCGAGAGATGGGTTCCGCCGTCGGAGGTGTACTGCCCGTTTACGAACGAGAAATATTTTTCCCCGAAGTCGGAGGTGTGGCAGAGCGCGAATTCGAGGGTCTTGTCCTTGAAGTGGATGATTTGATACAGGCTTTCGCCGCCGACCTCGTTGTTGACCAGATCCATGAGGCCGCTTTTGGAGTAGTAGCGCTGGTTGTTGTAGTAGAGGGAAAGTCCGCTGTTGAGGAACGCATACATCCAGAGGCGGCGTTCCACATACTCCTGCTTGATCGCGTATTTCGGGAAGAGTTTCGGGTCCGGCACGAACTGGGTGAAAGTTCCATTCTTCTCTTCGGTGGAACCGTCCTCTTCTCCGCAGAGAACGCCGTTTTTGAATTCGGCGCGCTTGAATTTGCCGTCGCGGACCGACTGCACCGCGAAGCGTTCCGAGAGGGCGTTCACCGCCTTGGTGCCCACGCCGTTGAGTCCGACGGAGAACTGGAAGACGTCCGTATTGTATTTCGCGCCGGTATTGATCTGGGAAACGCATTCCACCAGTTTGCCGAGCGGAATTCCGCGTCCGTAGTCCCGGACGGACAACTCGTTGCCGTTGATGGAGATGTCGATCCGTTTCCCGTAGCCCATGATATATTCGTCGACGCTGTTGTCGATGACTTCCTTGAGCATCACGTAGACCGCGTCGTCCGGGTGCGAGCCGTCGCCCATGCGCCCGACGTACATGCCCGGCCTCTGCCGGATGTGCTCCAGCGAAGAAAGGGTTTTTACCTTGCTCTCGTCATAAACCGTGCCGGACGGAACCGGGGTTTCTATATTCTGATTATCTTTATCATCCATTGCAGTCACTGAATACTTTCCGCGTTATTTCGGGAATATAACCCTTTTTTGCAGAGATTCAAGCAGGGAAGCCTCATTAAAAAAGTCCTTTGAACTCATTTTTTTTGCAAGTATTCCATCGGGAACGGATTGCATCCGGAGAAGATGCCCGATTCCTTGCATTGTATTTTCTCCGGGCTATATTATCCGGATGGAACCTTTAGGGGATTTGCCGATGACTCAGAGAAATGATTTGTCCGTGCCTTATCCGAGACTTTGCGCTCACCGGGGATTCAATACCGTTGCGCCGGAAAACAGCCTGCCCGCTTTCGGGGCGGCCGTGGCGCTTGGCGCGTCCGAAATCGAAATGGACGTCCGGAAGGCCGGAGACGGCGAACTCGTCGTCTGCCATGACGATTCCATCGACCGCATTTCCAATGGCTCCGGGCTGATCCGGGATCTGACGTTTGCCCGGCTCCGCTCTTTTGACTTCGGAATCAACCACGGTCCCCATTTCGCCGGCCTCCGCATCCCCACTCTGGAAGAAGTCATGAAGGTCTTTGCCGGAAGGGTCATCATCAACCTGCATATCAAGTCTGTCGGCGGCAAGCCTTTTCCGTCCAACGTGATGCAGAGAATCGTCGAACTCATCTACAAATACGGTTTTGAAAAACGGATTTACTTCATGGCGAACGGTGACGTCATGCAGACAGCCCTGGCGGTTGCGCCGGAAATCCAGCGCTGCATGGCGGCCGGTTCGACCCCCTGGGAGATCGTGGAAAACGCCCTTCGCTGGCAGTGTTCCAAAGTGCAGCTCTTCAAGCCGAACTTCAACGAGGCCATGATCCGGAACGCCCATGAAAACGGAATCCGGTGCAATGTATTTTACAGCGACGATCCGGAGGAAGCCAGAAACTTCCTTTCCATGGGAATCGACACCATCCTGACGAACGATTACCTTGCCATCGCCAACGCGACTGGATGCCGCTGAAGCATTTCTTTGCGGGTCAGAGCTCCGTTTCGATCTTTTTCCTCATCTCGAAAACTTTGGCGAGCGCCTCGTCCGTGTTTTTTCCGCGCGCCAGGAGAACGCCCAGACGGCGGTGTCCGTTGAGCTCGCCCTTGCCGAAAAGCCGGATCGAAGTGTCCGGTTCTGAGAGAACCTTGTCCAGGTTTTTGAAGCTGACATTGCGCGAGACGCCGTCCACGACGATCGCCTTGGAGGCGCTCGGACCGTGGAACGCGATGTTGGGAATCGGCAGTCCGAGGATGGCGCGGGCGTGGAGAGCGAACTCGGAAAGGTCCTGCGAAATCAGCGTGACCATGCCGGTATCGTGTGGGCGCGGGCTCACTTCGCTGAAGATCACGTGGTCGCCCTTGATGAACATTTCCACTCCGAAGATGCCGCGTCCGCCGAGGGCGTCGGTGATTTTTCCGGCGATTTCCTTTGCCTTCTCCTTCGCGGCCGGACTCATTGCCTGAGGCTGCCAGGATTCCTGATAGTCGCCGTCCACCTGATGATGTCCGACCGGTTCCAGAAAGCTGGTTCCGGCGATATGGCGCACCGTCAGGAGCGTGATTTCGTAGTCGAAGTCCACGAAGCCTTCCACGATCACCTTTCCGGCTCCGGCGCGTCCGCCCTCCTGCGCGATCTTCCAGGACTTGTCGATGTCGCTTTCGCACTTGATGACGCTCTGTCCGTGTCCGGAGGAGCTCATGATCGGCTTGATGACGCAGGGGATGCCGATTTCCTTCACGGCGGCGGAAAATTCCTCATACGAGGCGGCGAATTTGTAGCGGGAGGTGGGCAGTCCGAGTTCTTCCGCGGCCAGACGCCGGATTCCTTCGCGGTTCATGGTCAGGAACGCCGCTTTCGCGGTCGGGATCACGCGGAATCCTTCCTGTTCCAGCTTCAGCAGTTCGGCCGTCGCGATGGCTTCCACTTCCGGCACGATGTAGTCCGGCTTTTCCAGCTCGATCACGCGGCGGAGGGCCGCGCCGTCCAGCATGTTGATGACATGGGAACGGTGGGCGACCTGCATTCCGGGGGCGTTCGGATAACGGTCCACGGCAATGACTTCCACCGCGAGACGCTGCATTTCAATGATGACTTCCTTGCCCAGTTCCCCGGCTCCGAGAAACAATACCTTGACTGCTGATTTCGTCAGCGCGGTTCCCAGTGTGGTCATATCTTATTTTCCTTCCTCATATAATGCTTTGAGCTTCTGCCCGAGTTCCGAATTTTCCTGACGGATTCCGAAGGCGTCCGCCCCCTTTCCGACAGCGAACACATACACGTCCTCGTTGGTGTGCGATCCTGTAGGCCAGGTGATTCCGTATTTCGTTTCGATGATCCGGCGCACCGCCCGGTTCAACGCTTCCGCTTTCTTGGAACCGGTGAGCTTGGCGACCGAATGGGAAAGCGCGTCTTTTTCCACCGCGGCCAGGACAATTCCTTTTTCCGCCAGTTTTTTCGCGGCGGCGTCCGGGGTGTCTTTTTCCGTCAGCCCGTATGCCTTGGTGATATTGCCCGATACCTCCAGATAGGATTTCGGAACGTCTCCGCTCACGACCAGACCTCCGGTATTGTGGTCCGCCGTCACGATGATGAGCGTATCCTTCGGATGTTTTTGGTAAAATTCGAGGGCTTTCCCGATCACACGGTCGAACTCGATGAGTTCTTTCAACATGCCGGGGCCGTCGTTCGCATGTCCGTTATGGTCGATTTTCGCGCCTTCCACCATCATGAAGAACCCTTTCGGACAGGATTTTTCCAGCAGTTCGATGCTCTTTGCCGCGTATTCATTCAGCGGGCGGACCTTGCTGTCGCCGCGGTCCACTTCGTATCCGAAGGGAAAATAGACGACCGTCGGTTTTTCCAGTTTTTTGAGGTTGAAGAAATCCGACTCATCCTTGCAGATCGCATTCATTCCGGCTTTTTTGAAGAATTCCGAAGCGGCGGGTTCCTTTTCGCCGCGCATGCCGTAACCCATGACGAGGTCGAATTTCGAACCGGGAATCTGCTCCATGATTTCCTTGTAGTTGTTGCGGCTGGCCGCATGGGCGTAAAACGAGGCGGGCGTGGCATGGTCCGGCGACTCCGAGGTGAGAATACCGACTCCGTATCCGTTCTTTTTTGCGAGCACGGCCGCGGAATCCACTTTTTTGCCGTCGGCGTCGAAGCCCAGGACTCCGTTATAAGTTTTCACTCCGCAGGCGAGCGCGGTCCCCGCGGCGGCGGAATCGGTGGTGGCCCTCTGGATGCTGGCGGTGACCAGCGAACCTTTCACGGGAAGCGTTTTCATCTGGAGTCCGCCGAAGAACTTTTCCCCGAAGTCGACATGATTTTTTCCCATGCCGTCTCCGATCAGGTAGAAAACGTACTTCGGAGGTTCGGCAAACAGTTGGAATGCGGCGAAAACAAATAAGAGCACCCAGAACTTTCGAATCATTTTTTCACCTCTTTAACGATATTGTATTTTTCAGAAATGATCTGTTGGTTTTCAGAACATGAGCGGGGAAAGGTCCGCCTCCGTAATCCCGACTTCTTTGCAGAACGTCACTGCTTCCTCGTAACCGATATGCCTTCCGAGTTCGTGGGAATCCGAACCGACCGTGAATTGGCAGCCCGCCTGCTTCGCGAGTCCATATGTCCTCAGAATGGTATCTCTGGAAAACATTTTCGGATACCGTCCGAGAAACATGCAGGCCGTATTGATCTCGATCGCGGCCCGGTTTACGGCGGCGATGCTCAGGGCATCGAAAAGCTCCGCGTCGGAGAGCGATTCGATGATCCGGTCGTACCGTTCCATGTCCTTTCCGAGAGGCATGAGCGGGTGCACCAGGATGTCCGCCAATCCGCTTTTCGCGGCGGAAATGAAGAATTTGAGCGTATGGAGCGCGATTCCGCGCGGGGTTTCGTCCGTCGGCTGCTCCACGAAGTCCGTGATATGGAAATGGTCCGTGGCCATGGCCACGAAATCGAGCTGTTCCTTGAAGGCGCGGTCTACGCCGAAAACACCGGGTGCGGTCATTTCCGCCTCCGCTCCGATCAGGACCCGGATCGGATACTGTTTTTTCTCCGTCTCTTTTTTGAGTTCCAGAATGGTGTCCCCCGTCTGCGGGGCGTAGAAGCGGTTCGGCGGCACGGCGGGATTCCGCCAGAGATGGTTGCAGATTCCGATTTTCCGGAAACTCTTTTCCTTCATCAGGGGGACGATGTTTTCGAGGGTCTGGTCCGGGTCGTGACAGCAGCAGGAGAGCGTTGTATGAATGTGAAGATCCGTCCGGATTTCCATTTCCGTCTCCTATACAAACAGTCCGGCTTCGCGAATGCGTTCTTCCGCGTCGGGATATTTTTTCACCAGTTCTGAGGCGGCGCCTTCCTTGAAGTCCTGATATTCAAAACCGGGGACGACCACCGCGCCGAAGAGTCCCCATGACTTTTCCGAACGGTCCAGCAGCACGGCCGCCTGCCACGTCCATGCGGGAATCAGCCCCTGCGGCATTTCCCCCGCGAGCGCGTCGGGACCGATGACCCGTTCGCACCAGCTTCCATCGGGATACAGCAGAATCTGAAGCGCGGGCGATCCGGCGTGATACATCCAGATTTCGTCCGAACGGACCTGATGCCAGCGGGAAATGTCCATTCCCTTCAGGAGATACAGGATCGAGGTTCCGGCGCGACGCTGTTTGGTCGCTTCCGTTTTTACAATCGAACGGTACGTTTCGCGGAAATAACCGCCTTCCGCATTCAGGGGGGTCAGCCCGAGAGCCTTTATGATTTCGTCCGCCGTGTGCATCTTCAGTTCTGTGTTTAATGCGTTGTATTTCAAAACGGTACTATACCCCGCTGAAAACTGAAGTCAAGGAACGTTTTGAAAACGTTTGTGAGTTTTCCATGAAACGAAAATCCCTCTTCCGTCCGGAATTTTGAGGAGGAAGAGGGGAAATGCAAAAAGGGAGCCCGTGGTTCAACAGCGGACGAGTTCTCCGCCTTTTTCGCTGGAGGACAACATGCCGAGCACCGTGAGAGCCGAGGCGAGTCCTTCTTCGAGCGTGGTCTGGCGCGGAACGCCGTCTCCGATCATGGCTACGAAGTTTTTCGCCTGTTCGAGCTGTTCGCTTTCGATTTTGCCGAGGCTGACATCGAAGTCGACGGTTTCGTCTTTGCGGTAGAGCTTCAGACTGCTGTGGTAGTCGGTGATCGCGGTATACTCGTCTCCGTAGATTTCCAATGTGTCGTATGAAATGCCGTACCGCTGGTAGGAGGATTCGATCCCGCAGATCACACCGTTTTTATAAGTGAGCGTCGCGCTGACGTAGTCCACCGGCTTCACTTCTTTCGGGACCGTCTTCTCCAGCATCAGTGCGCGGGCGGAAACGGAATCCGCCTTGCCGAAATACCAGTTGAGAAGGTCAACGCAGTGCGTGACCATGTCCAGCGTCGTGCCGCCGGATTGTTCATAGCTGGCGAAATAATCGTCCCATTCGCGCGAATACCAGCAGTTGCTGAAATGGACCTTGGCGAAGCGGATTTTGCCGAGGCGTCCCTGTTCGATCAGCTCCTTGAGCTTCCGGCACGCGGGAATATGCTTGCGGTGATGTCCGATCATGATTTTCGCTCCGTGCGCGGCGGCCGCGTTCCGCAGAAGCTGAGCCTCTTCCACTTTGCGGATGGCGGGTTTTTCGCAGAAAATGAACTTGAATCCGGCGTTGAGCGCCGCCAGAATCGTTTCGCAATGCTGGTGACAGTAGTTGCAGATCACGATGGCGTTGACCGTCTTGTCCGACAGCAGTTCTTCCCGGGAGGTGCAATTCTTCTCGAACCCGTATTTTTCCGCGAAGGCGATACTTCTGTCCTGAAGGATGTCGAAGACTCCGGCAAATTCGACATTTTCCAGCTTTTTCAACTGGGTCGCCATGCTGTTGGCCATGCGGCCCGCGGCGATGAATGAAATCCGGTGTTTTTTCATGATCCGATTCCTTATTCTTATTTATGAATGGCGCTGGTGTCGATCGTTTCCAACGGATTCTGAGTATAGACATGTTCCGGGGATTCCGCCTGATGGGTTGTGCGCGGTCCGGAAATCTTTTCCGGAGCCGCCCAGCGGATCGCGTTTCCGATCACACGGAGCACAATCGGGGCGTGATAGACCGGGAAGGTTTCGTGTCCGGGCGAAAAGTAGAAAATCTTGCCGTTGTCGCGCTCAAACGCGACGCCGCTGCGAAACACGTTGCCGCCTTCGAACCAGGACATGAAAATGATTTTGCCGTCCTGCGGGATGTCGAAGGGTTCGCCGTACATCTCATGATTCGGGATCACGAAGGTCTCGGGAATGTCCTTTGCAATCGGGTGGGAGGGGCTGACGACCCAGAGGCGTTCCTTTTCGCCCACTTCGCGCCAGCGCAGACGGCACGCGGTTCCCATCATCCGGCGGAAAATCTTGGAAAGATGTCCCGAATGGAGCACGATCAGCCCCATTCCCGCGAGAACGCGAAGCTGGATTCTGTCGACCAGCGCGTCGCTGACCTCGGCATGGGCGCAGTGTCCCCACCAGAGAAGCACGTCCGTCGTGTTCAGAATTTCATCGGGAAGCCCCTGTTCCGGTTCGTCCAGAGAAACCGTACGGATGTTCAAATCTTCGGCCGCGAGCTTTTCCGCGAGGGTCCGGTGCATTCCATTCGGGTAATATTGACGGATCAAGTCTCCGAAAGCGCCTTCGGCCCGTTCGTGCTTGAATTCGTTCCAGATGGTCACATTGATTTTTTTCATGGGAAGCGTTCCTCACCTGATATAATTTTTTTCAAGAAAACGAAAACTTTTCTCGAAGGAATCGAAGGGATCGGCAACATCGGCGTCGTGTTCGACAATGTAGTATTTTACCCCGGATTCCGCGGCCGCGGAAAAGATGTCATCCCAGTCCAGCGAACCGCTGCCGACCGGCTTCATGACCGGGGCATTGCTCCAGATATTCGCGTGGTCGGCCGAATCCACGCCGTAGTCCTTGATGTGGATATATTCCATGCGGCCGGCCAGACGCCGAACCCATTTTACGGGGTTTCCGCCTCCGCGCTGAATCCAGTGCGTGTCGATTTCCCCCGCCAGATCGGGAGCGTTGTCATAGATCAGTTCCAGCATGGGCTTTCCTTCAAACCGTTTGAACTCAATCGCATGGTTGTGATAGGAGAGGGTGATCCCTTCGGCGCGGAATGCTCGGGCCGCCTCATTGAGTTTCCGGGCCAGCGCGACGACCTCCGCAACTCCGGTCGGGCTGACATGTGGTCCCGGATATGCCACATGCGGAACCCCCAGCGCCTTGAGCTTAGTAATGACCTCGTTTGTATGGTCAATGATTTTCGCGCCGTTTTCATGCGCGGAAACGGCCGTCAGCCGGGCATTTTCGAGAAGTTCCAGCAGTTCGGCGGGCTTCAGGGATTCCGGCAGGGCAGTGGTGAGCTGAACGGCCTCATAGCCGATCTTGCGGAGACGGCGGAAGGTGTCTGCAACGCCTTCCGGGGTCTTGATGAAGTCGCGGAAACAGTAAAGCTGTGCCGCAATCTGTGACTTTTTCATAGTGTTTTACTCCGGCATGACGGGTTCGATGTCCATCCACGCGCAGAACTGAAGCAGTTCCGCCGCGACATCCGCGTGAATTACGGTGTAATGATGTTCAAACCCTTTCATCATAATGGTGTCGATGAGATTGCCGACGCTTTTGTCGAAACGGACCGTGAGGGGATTGCCGCGGATGAACGGCTCGGTGTCGATCGCGGTTCCGGGCGCGATCAGCATCCGGAAATGACCGTCGGTATCCTGATCGAGCTTGGCCAGCGTGACGCGCCCGGCCTTGAGCGGGAAATCGTTTGTGACGCCTTTTTTGTCGCCGCCGTCCACGCGGAAGTGGAGACGGTATTGCGTCTCTTCGAATTTCCGGCAGAGGGAAGTCGGCGCCGCGCCGCAATGCCAGACTACGCCGGTGTTCTTCTTTTCGTCATAGGAAATGAGGTCGACGAACAGCGGAAGTCCGCCTCCGGCAAGCTCCTTGAGGATGGACATGGTGAGCGCGCCCGGGACGTCTCCCTCGCAACTGGCGGGAATGCCGTTGTCGTTCAGCATCCCGATCACCGCGCAGGGGGCGATTCCGAAGAAGTCGGAGAACTCCGGCCAGCAGCGGATCGCAAGGGAGGTCAGGCGGTATTTTTCCGCCATCGCCTTGAAGGATGCGAACATTTTAGCGGCAAGTTCCAGTTCGGCGCCGGGAACGCCGCAGACTTTGGAGGCGGATTTCTTCACCACGGCACGGGCTTCCGCAAGCTGATCGTCGGTCAGCTTTTTCGACGTCTCGACCACTTCCAGAAGATCGGCGACTTCCACGCTCACACCGAATCTGGAACGGGTCTTCATCTCGTCGAAGTTCGAGGTGTAGAAGCCCGGAACACGTCCTCCGGCCAGTCCGATCCGGCAGTCTTTGAGTCCGCTGATGCAGCGGGCGGCGGCAATAAATTTTGCCAGGGCCGCGGGGGTTTCCGCCGGGAGCGCCTTGGCGAATCCGTATTGTTTTTCCAGACGCCGCATTACGAAGGCACCCAGATTCGCGCCGCAGAAGGAATTCTGTTCCCACATCTTGCCGGGACCCGGCTCTTCCGGGTTGGCCAGCAGGACAATCGGCGTCCGGATCCGGGTTGCGATGTTTGGAATCAGCGCTCCCGCGGGGAAGGTTACAAAGTGCATCACCAGCAGATCGATTTCCTTTTCATTGAGCAAGGCGGAGGCGGCTTCCGCCTCCGCTTCGCTGGTGACCAGCGCGCCGGGATGGACCAGACGACAGCCCGGAATGGTTTCCAGATGACGGATCGAATCCGCCATGAGGGCGTCGATCTTAGGGGTTCTCCAGCTGAGTTTGGATAGGGCGAGATAACCGATTTTCATTTCTTTCATGATTCCGTTCCTTGTATTTTTACCTGTCTCGGATATTGTAACCTGTCTAAAATATACATCGGAATATACGGTTGCAAATGGAGAAAACAAACACTTCTTTGCACAAAACGAACATGAAAGCGTTCTTTTATGAATTACTTTGACGGACTGTTTTTCAGCATGTCGGGGTCGGCCCCCAACAACAGGGCGTCAATCCATAACGAGCCGCTCTACTATGGAATCCAGTTCAATTACCACGGGCCGCTTCGTCTGCGCGTCAACGGGGGACGCGAATACCGGGTGGAGGGGCCCTATGCTTTTCTGACTTATCCCGGCGCGGATTTTGAATACGGGAGCATCGACGATGCGCCCAGACACCACAATTTCATCTGTACTTGTGGAGACCGCATCGCAAGGTATCTGGAAAGCGGGCTGATGAGCCTTTCCGCCGATCCCCCGCTGGTCCATATCCGCAACCCCGAGCGTTTTCTCCAGATCATGCTGGACATCATGGCGTTGACGCGGCTGCCGGGGCCGGCGGCTCCCCGTGCGGTGCTGATGTTCGAAGACCTTCTTCTCCAGCTCCATGAGTCGGCGGACGCTCGCAGCAAGCCGCCTCCGTACCAGACGCCCCTTCTGAACGCGCTGATCGAAAAAATCTCCGCCAATCCGTCTGCGGAATGGGATTTCAACGAGGAAGCTGAAAAATGCCACGTGACGCCCACTCATTTCCGGCGTCTTTTCAAGGAACTGACCGGAATGCCGCCGCAGCAGTTCCTGATTCAATGCCGTCTGCGGAAAGCGGCTTCGCTTCTGATTCATACGCAGGAATCCGTCAAGCGGATCGCCGATCTGGCGGGAATGGAAAACGCCTTTTATTTCTCGCGCATTTTCCGCAGGAAATATCACATTTCACCGATTGAATACCGCCGCGAATTCAATGCGAAGCAGAACTCGTAAGTTCAGAAATCGATGATCAGGCCGTCATAGCCGACTTCGACGCCGTACGGATGGTAATGCGCCTCCAGTTCGGCGTGAGTCGCGTTCCCGTTATGGGAGAAATGGTTGACGTAGTATTTCGTGGAATCCGTGACGCTGCCGATCCGTTCCAGACGTTGTTTCACATCCAGAACGAATTTGCCGCTCATGTGTCCGCGCTCATTGTCCCGAACGCCGCCGGTACAATCGGAAATGACCAGATCCAGCCGGAATTTTTTCTTTTCGAGAAAGTCCCACGTCTCCTCCCGGAAGAAGCCGGTGTCGTTGGCGACCATGCCCCAGCTTCTGCCGACCCTGAAAACGAAGAAGTTAGGAATTTCGGTAGGAATTCCGATCATGTGGTCCGCCTTCAGGGGGTAGAATTCCATATCCTCCTCTTCCAGAACGACCGGCTGGAAGGCTTCCAGTGTTACCGGACGGAGACGGAACCGTTTGTAGTCTCCGGCAAAATAATGGTATGACTTGTCCCAGAGATGACGGTTGAGTTCACGGATTACACCGGGATTGCCGTAAATGTTGAGAATATTATCTTCTTCCACCACCGAAAAACCGGGCATGCGGTAGTTCAGCAGGTTCAGATACAGGTGGTCTTCATGACTGTGGGTGATGAACAGATGCTTCAGGTTCTCCGAATGGAGCTTGAACTTGTATTCCTGCGCCAGGCTGTCGGGTCCGAAATCAATTCTGACATGATCATTCAGTTTGTAAGCGGCCCGGAAACGGACATCTTTTCCCCCGTTTTCCCAGGCCGCGCGGCAGACCCGGCAATTGCAGAAAATTGCGGGAATCCCTTCCGCGGCAGCGCTTCCGAGAATTTGAATTTGGGCCATTTTACAACTCCTGGTCGGAACGTCCCCGGATCCGCATCAGTTGCGGAAGACGTTGCCGTAAGGACTGTTTTCCCAGTTTCCGGGTTCATTGAAAGGACGCGAATTCACACCGGTTCTTTCGTATTCGGTGCAGGAACAGCAAAACAAAAGAAGCAGGGCAGCCAGAAGACAGA
>CAZORN010000021.1:21598-27495 GCA_964581935.1 uncultured Victivallales bacterium | reverse complement strand
GCCCCCCAGCTGTTTCTGGTTGGAGGCACAGACAACTCTTTTGCTGTTTTCCCGCACCGTACTCAGCGTCGGCAGCAGCAGCGCCGCCAATATGGCGATGATCGAGACAACCACCAGCAACTCAATGAGCGTGAATTTTCTTCTTTTCATTTTATCTCCTCCATAATGATTATTGCAATAGACAACTCATCATCGCGCAGGCGCACATGTTCCTCCTTCTATGACTTGAATCTGCAGAATCGCTTTTTGTCGCGGAACAGCGGGATTTTTCAGACGGTTAAGCAGCAGTTCAATTATTTTTTCCGACATGCTCGGCCTGACGCACTTCAGCGTCGTTAACTCAGGAACCAGATTCAGTTCATTGTTATAAACAACAATACTCAACTGTTCCGGAATCCGGATTCCGGACATCCACGCATGTTGCATCACCAGCAAAGCATCTCTGTCATAAAAGGCTATTACCGCGGTAGGCAGACGGTTCGTTTTAAGCCGTTCGGCAAAATATTTTCCGATGGATTCCGGCCGGCTCATATCAATCCTGTAGTCGGGATCGAGCGGGAGCAGTCCGTGCTTCTCCAGTTTCTGGTTGAATTCCGCAGAATAAGACATATTCGAGCGGGAAGCCATCGCAATCTTTTCATGTCCAAGTCCGCGCAAATAGCGAATCGCCAGGTGGTCATACATGTGCGCCACCAACCCGACATAATCATATCTGGGGTCCTCATTGACATACGTTACCACCGGAATATCCAACTCCGGCGGCAAATAATCAGACTCACAGGTAACCACCCCGTCCACGCCGCGCTGGAGAATCCGCAGCGTGGCCTTTTGAATTTTATCGCGGGTGTCCCAGAATGAAAATATCCCGGTATATTCCGAATCGGCCAGCAGATGCTGCATTTCCGCCACCATTGCCGCATAATAAGGATCTTTCGGGGACGGCAGCAGAATCCCGATCGAATAGGAGCACTGTTTCCGCAAGCATTTCGCAAACATATTGGGACGGTATCCCATTTGTTTGGCTGTTTCGCGAACCCGGCTGCAAGTATCGGCATTCAAATGCAGTTCCTTTTCTCTGCCGCCCAATACCACAGACACTGTTGAATGACTGATATTCAACGCGTTGGCGATATCTTTAATCGTTACTTTTTTGTTCATTTTTTCTATAACGGCAGCCATTGTCCGGTGCTTTCTCCTGACTTTACTACATCGTGTTAGCAATCATTATAATCCCCCTTCTCGATTTTGTCAATATCTTTATCACATTTTTTTGATTTTTCTCAAAAGACCGGTATTGCGCCAGTAAACCTTTTCCATTTCTGAAAGGAATGTCATGCAAGACTCTCGCCTTGCCGCGGTCCAGGTGCGAAGGCAGGTCGTACAAGGCACGAAATTCCTGCCCGGAGCGGTTCCATTCTCAAGAACGAGAAACTTGATTCATCAAGTTCGAGAGCTCCGGACATTCCCGGAAGACAATCTCACGGGAGCGGCGGCTCCCGCTCCGCGGCAGGTGAAATCACCTCCACCTCGTGCAAACGAGTTTGCCGTCTTTGAGAATTTTCGACTGATGCAATACAAAAACCGGATTGGCGGCCTCTGATTGAAGGAGCTTGCCCGGCGGCGCTCCAGTGTCGAAAAGTCTCGCAAGGAGAACCGGCTTCAGAGTCCAATATTACGTCACCGGTCATGTCCGTAAAAAGTCGTCGGGTTCTGATGTTTCAGGACTGTCCGAAACTTTTCCACCGCTGCCCAAGCTTCCGTTTTTAATCATTGCTGCGAAGCGCTTTTTTGCAGGATGATCAACGCGGAGTTCAGCTGTTTGAGCAGCACAGGGAAAGCTTCAAGCACTGCGGCGGCTCCCTTAATCGGCAGTTTTCTGCGAACATGATCGGCAACAAAATAACGGATTTTGAAACCGAATTTTCTGGCAGCTTTTTCGAAATCAGAGTATGGGATACTATGATGAGAGCTGGTGTCGCAAGATTCTCCCGAGGGAAAAAATTTGTGCCGCAGCGATTCGAATTCCTCATTTACCATCGCGATTCGTCCGCCGGGTTTCAGCACACGCCAACACTCCTTCAGCGTCTGATAATGGTCCGGCGTGTGATGAAACGAAGCATTGAATGTGACATAGTCCACGCTTTCATCGCGAAACGGCAAATTGTTCATGCTTTCAAGAATACGATCGAAATATACATCATGCGCCTCGAACAGAATATCGGAGGTTTTTAGACCGTAAAAGTTGGCATCATTGACATCCAGTGCGACAACATTTCCGCCGCGCTGCGCAAGGAGACGACTGCTCCAGCAGGGACCGGTTCCGATGTCGAGAATCCACGAATCCGGTTTCAAATCAAGATGTTCCATGAGGACTTTAAAGTCGGGTCCGAAATGGCATGTATGGGGCCAGATTTCTGCGAGAGTTTCCGGAAATTGCGAAATCAGCTCAGAATCGGTCAATCGGTCGCTGCCTTTGTATGTGGAATTTTCATAGGCGATTTCTTTTTTCACGGCTTCGTGATCGAAGCCGGTGGCAAAATGAATAATGCCCTCTTTGATTTCGTAAACATGCTCGTCAACACCGTCACAACTCAAGCGACCGCGACGGATTTCATTTTCATTTTCTTCACATGAAGAGACTTTGAGGGGAGCGTGACAGCGCGGACATTCGAGAGCCTTGAGAAGTTTTCTTTTCATAACTGAATTCCTGCATTCCAGATTTATTTTTTGAATGGCCCCGGGAATCGGAACCATTGCCCTGTTTTGCTTATTTGACAGTTCTCCTGAAAACTGTTAAAACCTTTCCACAACGAAATTCAAAAACCCTGACGTATTCTCTATGAAAAACAGAAAAATAGAATTTAGAAACTTTTTTCTATTTAATATATAGATATAAATAGGAAATAACAATATAAAATAGAAAAACAATCTTAATATTACTATTGTTTTTGATCAAAGTGAACTTCCAATGATTGGAGAATGCCCACATTCCATATTGCAGGCATTGAATGAAAGGGGGAAGGGGAAATCAGAAATAAAGCAGAATCCACTTTTTGGGGGCGGGATTCCACGATTGACTCGTATGTTCATGTCGTCGGGAAAGCAAATTCATTTACCGCAAAAAATTCCTTACTTCACGGCATCCTGTCCATTGCCTCCGGAAGAACACAGATCCGCAACCGGGAAATCATACTGATAACGGCACGATGAATGAGCCGTCAGGACGTAAGCCAGTCCCCCCTGAGACAGGGGGACTGCATTTTCAATTGAGGAACCATTCCGGTTCGCGGGTCAGGTAGAACTGATCGATCTCCAGTCCCGGCATGACCACGTGAAAAGTCAGACGCTGGCGTCCTTTTTTGAGATGGAAATACCATACGGAAAGGGAACTGTCGCAGACCATGCCGATGCGGTCTTTCCCTGCAATTGAGTTTTGTTCGATGAAACGGGCCTTGTCGGTGGTTTTTTCGCCGCCGATCTGCACTTCGACCTTTGATTTGCCGGAAATCCGGCCTTTCGCAAGGAGAAAATAACAGCCGTCCTCCGGAATTTCGACCTCATAGGTTTTCCGTTCTCCGGAACGGTAATCCGAGGGAATGACGATCGCATGTTTCAAGGCTTCCGCCTGACGGGAAGCGGAATTCCGGTAATCGGCGTAGATGCTCACCGGACGGGAAAAGCCGTCGGAGAAACGGATCAGAACCATTCCCCTGTAAAGCTGCGGCTTCGGCATCCGGGCGGGGTCCAGACGGACGGTGAACTGAATTCTGTCCGCGTCCCTGAGCTCGCCGGAAGAGGGAGTCACGGTAAAGAAGTCATCGTTGCATTCTACCTTGAATGTCGAACGGAAGCCCGCGGCGGCACTGACGGAAAACTGTTTTTCAAGGGGGGCATTTTCATCGGAGAAACGGAGTTCGTTGACGCTGGTCGCGACCGGAAGGGGCCGGAAGGGAAGCGTCGTTACGGAGTCCTCTTGAAAGGCGCCCCGGTGGCGCACCGGCAGACCGGGAAGCGGCGCGGCGCTGTCGCGTCCGGGAGACCCGTCCGCCAGATTGAAGTCCGCGGCGGCGAGGTTCGCAAAACGGGGCTCGGCAAAAATCGCATTGCGTTCCTTTCCGAGTTTGACGAGCAAAGCCCTGCTGCCGCCTTTTGAGGCTCCGCCGTACAGGAGGTCATAATCGGCATCCACATTCCATTTGAAGACTCCGGGCAGGAACCAGTCGATTTTCCCCATGAGAATATTGTTGCGGAGCAACGCCTTGAGCGGCGGGCTGTATTCCGGCGGACGGGAATGAAAATCGCCGACCGTGTACGGCGTATCCGGTGAAAAAACGGTATTGTTGAGGATGAAAACGGCGCCGTCCCCCTGAACGCCCATGCCGTTCTTGAAGACGTTTCCGCTTCGGCCGTTCTCATCTCCGAGCCGGAAATAAAGATTGCGGAACTGATAGGAGGGACCGAGGCGGCAACTGCCGGTGGAAACGCCGCAGAACGAACCTTCAAAACGGTTGAAATAGACTCGGATGTTCATTTCGCCCCCTTCGATCTCGATGCTGTCATCGTTGGAAAAGGCGAAGAGGTTGCCATAGACATCGGCATCGCGCCCGAATCCGCCGTCGATGGAGCCGTTGGAAACGCCTTCGATCGCATCGTTCCAGCGTTTCTTGTCACTGCCGACAAAGTCGTTATAACGAACGACAAGCCCGCCCGCCGCACGGTCGACAAAGATGGCTTCCGGCCCGGTCGGGTGCGAGTAAAGCCAGCTGTTCGAGGTGGAGCGCGGAGAATGGATATAGGTGCGTTCGATCAGCTGGTTGGTTCCGCCCCGGATGAAGATGCCGCCGTCCCAGCCGGTTATATTGCCGGCGAAAGTCCATCTTCCGAGCTGGCGGTAGTCCCGGACATTGTCGGTGCGTCCGAAGTCGGAGATGTCGCAATTGCGGACGATGATATTTTCACACTCTGTCAGGCGAAGTCCGTGACGTGCGCCGTTGGCGATGATCTTGAGTCCGTCGAAAATGACGCAGCGGGCTTTCTCGGCGTTGATGACCGCGCCGGAAAAGAATTTTTCCCCCTTCAGGGCTCCGGGCTTCATGGTGTAGCGGACATAGCCGTCTGGAGCACCGGATTCGACCTGAGGCAGGGTCCCGGAAAACGTCGCAGGATCAAGGACGATTTCTTTCGCCACCGGCACGCGGGAATTCAGGGTCCGGAAACTGCCGGTAAAGATGTCGGCGACGTCGCCGGAAATTTCGCACTTCACCTCGTAGGAAGTATTCTCGCGGAGCAGCAGAATAGAGCCGCGCCACGCGTTTTCCCGCTCCATGTTGACCGGATCGAGGGTGCGGGTCCATTCATTTTTTCCTTTTTCGCGGTAAAAAAGCTTGAGGTCGATTTTTTTGCCGCGTTCCGCTTTGGTGCGGTTGACATAGACGCCGCAGTTCTCAAAGGTCGGGCGCATCTCGAGACGTCCGGAACTGACCAGAACTTTGCTGCCGGATTTCAGGTCGAAATAGACATTGTCGCCCTCCGGGGCCGTCGGAATTGTTTCATTTTCCTGGCGTATCCAGAGAACGACGCGGACCTGTTTTCCGGCGGTGACGTTGAGTTTCTGAAGAAGCGGGCGGTCATAAGAGACGCGGGCGTAATTCTTGCCGTCTTTGGCGTCCGGAACGTTTGCCGCGACGCGTTCCGGGTCCGAATTCCAGAAGAGAAGGGAGCCGTTTTTGTTCAACTCCTCAAAAGACGGATTTTTGAGCTCCGCGCCGATGACGGATATGGCATCGACATGGAATACCGGGGGCCGGCCGTCGGAAACATTGTTCCCGAGGAGGGAAAGTGTCAGGGGTTCCGTTTTCACGGGCATGAAGGAAAATTCAAACGGCGTCCATGT
Source organism: uncultured Victivallales bacterium (assembly GCA_964581935.1). Taxonomy (GTDB): domain Bacteria; phylum Verrucomicrobiota; class Lentisphaeria; order Victivallales; family UBA1829; genus SIG94. The sequence goes on along the minus strand of CAZORN010000021.1, from coordinate 21,602 downwards.
TCCG
>CAZORN010000021.1:18619-21498 GCA_964581935.1 uncultured Victivallales bacterium | reverse complement strand
CGTTCATTCGCCGGGAGCGAAAATTTCCCGGTCGTATTTCTGATTGTAGGTTCCGGTGCCCGGAACGGGAGCCCAGAACGGCACATTCATGTTTTTCATGTTGCCGCCGCTGTAGCCGTCGCTTCTTTTCGGAATTTTGTACCACTGAACGACAGCGGCATGACCGTCGCAGAAAGAGAAGGATGCGTAACTTCCATGCGGAGCGGCGAGATATTCCTTGCTGGAGAAAAGGGACGAGGTGCCGTCGCCGAACATCATGGTGCACGACGGAAAGTTGAAATTCGAGAATTTATAGTGGTAATTCGCCCATGTGCCGTCCGTGCACGAATATATCTGGGTATTATAGCCGTAACAGTAGACAATCGGGGCTTCCACTTTCGGACAGCGGAAGTTGGAATTGACATTCCCGATGCTGCCCCGGTGGCGGAGATACGGATAGAGCAGCCCGCCGGGGCCCGGACCATACCAGAAATTGGAATTGCTACCGCCGGGAGAATCGCGGTAAGGGGCGAAATAATCACGGTAGTCATTGAGATAAAGCAGGTTCGCCTTGGCCATCTGACCGACAAGACTCATACATTTAATCCGATAGGCGGTATCGCGCGCCTTGTTCAACGCCGGAAGAAGCAGCCCGGCCAGAATCGCGATCACGGCAACTACAACGAGGAGTTCAATCAGCGTGAAATTTTTCCGGCACGGATGAATTGTCTTCATTTGTCCTTTTCTCCTATGAACTTTTGTATTTTTATAATATTGCGCAAAGTTTCAGAGAATGACTTCACCTCGCTGTCAAGGTCCCCGGGGGGAAGACTCAGAATCCGCTCCATCCCGGAATCGATCAGACGGAAGAGCATGGCGTCGGAACAGTTGTAGCAGCAGGAGATATTGGAAAGTTCGTCCATGAAAACGCGGTCCGCGGCATCGGCGGGATCGAGGACGGCCGCGGCGGAACGTTTCAGGATCGGAATTCCGCCGTATGCCCGGCCAAGGAAAGTCTGTGTTTTCTCAGAAAGCATGAAGCGGATGACGTGCTTCATCAGCTTGAAGTCGCGGCATTCGCGGCGGAAAACCAGGATGTCCGCGCCCATGATATTTTCGCGGCTTCCTCCCATCAGCGGCAGAGTGACCACATGCGGAGGCGGCGCGTCAAACACGATATTTGCCTGACGGAATCCCCAGAACATCGCGGCTTTGCCGGAGATGAAAGCGCTACGGTATCTGTTGTAGTCATTTTCCTCGTCCTGAAGAATGTCGCGCAGTTCCCGGTAACGGCGCAGGCCCTCGATGCTCTCGGGTGAATCCAGACGCACCGGATCGGAAGCGTCCGGAACCAGCAGTCCGCCGCCGCAGCGTATGACGAAATTAATCCAGCGGTTTATTCCGGATCCGGCATTCAATATCTTGACTCCCGGCAGGGCGTCGCGAAGGGCGTGGACCGTGTCAAGGAGGTCCTGCCAGCGCCAGTCCGGCGAAGGCAGCGGAACTCCCGCGCGGGAAAACAATTCGGGGTTGCAGAAGATGACTCCCGGCGAGAAAATCACCGGGATGCCGATCAGTTTCCGTCCGGAATAAAACGCATTGATCGCATCGGCATGAAAAATGGACTTGTCGGGGAAGCATTCGTCGAAAAGCCCGGACAGGTCCGCATATTCATCCTGACGGCACAGCACATTATAAGTCACCTTGAGTTCGATATTGCCGTTTGCGAAATGTTCCGAACAATAGATCTCCGGAAACTCGGACTCAAAGCGGCGTTTGAATTCAGGAAAGAAACCGAGCCCGGAACGGTAGATCGCCAGATTGTTGGTCAGAATCCGTTCGCGCCATCCGGAGCGGATATAAGTTCCGGACCGCGGAATCGACTCCAGAACCCCGCATTGCACCAGCGAGCTGATCGCCGCTTGCACATAAGGAAGCGAACACCCGAGCTCGGAAGCAATCTGAAGCGCGCCCGGAAGCTTGTCGTTTTCAGACGACCGCTCCTCCACAAGCTTCAACAGATATTTTCTGATCTCGTTACTGTGGACCATTTTCTTTCCCTTTCAATAACAATATAATGCGAAATCTGACACTGTCAATAGTCCCTGAAAAAAAATCTGAAAAAACTTATCCATCCGTTTTTCTCCGTCCTCCTGATGGAAAAAGTCACGCGGGGAAGTATATTTAGAACCGGCATTCCTCCGTGAGGATGCCGGAAGCGGAACAATCATGCGAACGACGGAGGAAACATGTTTCACCGGATTGCAGAGACCTTCAGAAAGCTGTTCGACGCAGGCAGGGACTCCCTGAAAAAACCGGTCAGAGATCAGATTGAAAAACGGCTGAGAACGGAAGTGGAAAAACAGATCGTTTCGTTCATTGAGAGCAACGTCGAAAAACTGGCGGCGCTGATGTGCGCGGCTCTGCCCGAAAAGCCCGTGGAACTTTTTCTGACGGTCGAGGCGGAAGAAATCGTCATTGATTACACGGATACGATTCTGGGAAGCGATTCTCTGGAAACGCTGAAGCTGAACGGCAGCTATCCGGTCAACCGCCGGTTCAATACAGGATACGGTCACAATGGAAGCGGCCTGGAGAAGATCGCCCACGCCGAGGCGGAAGTGAGTCTCCGGACTTCCGGAAAATTGAGCGGGATCGACTTTGCCGGAGGCAAATGCTGCATCGAGGTCGCCATTCACACGGTGAGTTTCCGGCTTTCCGCTCACGGCAAAGTCAAATATTGATACAAACGTACTTTTTCTGTTTTATCCGCGAAGCTCAAAAGTTTTTCATTCCGGGTTGCCTCGAAGAAATTCCGTTCAGATATTCATGGACTTCGGCATCGGTATCCCGGATTTCATTCCAGGCGTCCGCATTGCTTTTCCCCGGAAAGATCCGGA
>CAZORN010000021.1:0-18519 GCA_964581935.1 uncultured Victivallales bacterium | reverse complement strand
CCCGCCGAACCGGAGTTCGCCGCTTCCGCCGCTTCCAGAAGGACACCCCTGTTGAGGCTTTGTCCGTCGAGCTTGACGGACAAAAATCCGTTATTGTAGAACAGATGGGGGGCCGGACGCAATATGCCGAGGTCGGATTCCGGATCGCACTCTCCCTTCTGAAACACGGAAGAATCACAGCAGGAGCTATAACTGAACTGCCATGTGCATTCCCTGTTTTTCAGGGAGGCGGCAAGCGTTCTGTGGAGTTTGCCGTTGAACCTTCCGTGATTGAGGATTTTATCCACCGTTTTTCCGGAAGAAATCTGGACTTTTTCGAGTTCAGAATCCGAATTTTCCTTCCAGGGCGTCCCTTTTTCGGAAGGCATGTCCACGGTGCGCCGCATGAGGAGGGGAGGATGGATCGGCGCATCGACGCAACGGTTCCGGACTTCGAGCTTGCGCCGGCATTCGAGTCCGGTGACGGAATCGCGCAGAACCAGGGACCATGTGCCGTTTTCCGCGTTGCAGGGGACCTGAAGACGCATCCCCGTTTCGCCGGGAGATACGCGGAGCGGCTCCATTCCGGAAAGTCCGGACGGCGAGGTCAATGTCACAAGCGAAGTGTTGCGGATCCCGATTTCGGGAGTGAACGTCCCGCCCGCATCCAGCTTGTCCGGAGATTTCATTACGGGCGGCGTCTGTTTTTCATCGAACAGCGCGAAAAGCTCGGGACGCCCCGGTTCCAGCAGGAATTCAAATTTCGTGTTTTTTCCCAGATATTTTCCGGTCCGCGGCAAGTAGACATGTTTCGCCTCCGGGATTTCAAGCACAGCGGATTCCGGCTTCCAGCGGAGGGGACCGTGACGGTAATATTCCGCCCCGGCGGGATCCTTGTAATGCAGGACGGGTTTTTCCAGAATATAGTTCCGGACGACTCCGAGAAAGCGGGTTCCGTCCTTGCGTTCGAACGGGTACAGATAGGTGTTCGAAGCGTCTTTTCCGGCGACCGTGACCCGGCAGGAAGGCGGCGTCCTGACTCCGGCCTCGCCGAGAAGCCAGGGTATGAGCGCGCGGAAAGCCCCGGTGAAATTCAGATAGATGACTTTCCCCTCTCCGACCTTCCGCACAAGAACGGCCGGAGTGTTCCGGGCATCGGCATAGGCTTTCGGAATTTCGGGACTCGGAAGGAACGAGACGGCGGCGACGGCATCCGCTGGAGTCACGATGTCGCCCGAAAGTCCGACGGACAAAACCTCGCCATTCAAGGAAATAGCCGTTTTCATGCCGTGCCGGGAGAGAATCTCCGCAGATGCCTTTTTCATGTCGCCCGAGGAGCAAGGCTTCCGGACGAATCCGAAAAGAGAGGTGTTTCCCGGTATTGCCCGGAAATTCTCATGGAGTAATTTTTCCTTCGTCCGTTCCTGATTGAATTCCGCTTCCGTGATGCCCTCCGTCCAGAACGGTTTCGCAAAGGAAGAGGGGATTTCCGCAAACAGAGCCGCGGGCGCAAACGTCGCCAGCGTGCCGCCCGCCTCGACGAACCGGCGGAGATTCTCCAGCAGGGCCGGATCCGCATAGACGGCGCCCGGAAGAATCGCCAGAGGAGTCTCCCCGGGATTCAGGGAAGATGTTTCCTTCACAGAAATGAAGCGGAAGGGGATATTGCGCTGGTTGAAAGCAAGCCCCAGATTCGAGGTCAGATTCATTACATCTTTTTCGAAAGCAGGAGGAACCCTGTCCGGGAAAACGATCCTGATGTTTCCCTTGTCCCGTTCCGCCATGACCAGTTCCCGTCCGATCCCGGAAGCGAGGACGCCAAGTTCCTCCATGTACCAGCGTCCCTCCTGCGTCGGAAGGTTATCGTAAGGCAGAATGGCGAAGCCGCCGCCGGAGGAGAAAAGGGAGACGCCGTTGAATTCTTCGAAGAGCAGAAGCCATGGAGCGGTGCGGCAGTAAGGCTCGTGGGTCAGCCACGGACAGTAATGAGTCCAGCAGGTGAGAATGTTTTTCTTATCATGGAAGGAGCGCAGATAATCCCGTTCCGCACCGGTCCACAGGTCGGGTGTGTAAAGGTAGCCGGGACTGTAGGCCTGCATGAAATCGCACAGTCGTATGAATTCCGGCACGTCGTAAACGGTTTTGAGATGGACTCCGCTGAAACCGGCTTTCGCGCCGGGATCCGCCGCTTTCAGGAGCTTCGAAAGGTGTTCCGTGAACGGAATGACGTAACTGGCGTTATCCGGCTCGTCGGCGATCACATATCCGAGGGGAGAGAGCTTCACGGAGTTCTCCAGAATTTTGCGGAGACGCTCGTTCCGGGAAGCGGTGTCGAAAGTGAATTTATTGAAACGTCCGGGAGGGACGCAGATATTGGTGGGAATGATCCGGAGTCCGGCCAGGGAGGGCAGCAGGGAACTGTTTCCAAGACCGGTCACGCCGATGGCGTCGATTCCCATCTCCTTCAGGATCCGGTACCTTGTATATTCCGTGAGATAACCGTCTTCCCTGCCCCATACGGTCCGGTTGAACTCTTTGGCGTCCCATTCGCGGGAAACGCCGGTAACGAGGGGGATCTGTTTTGCGTCCAGCATTTCCGATCCCCGCAGGAGACGCACTTCCAGACGGTAGGCCGACTGCCGGACAGGCCACTCCGGAAGGGCCAGTGTCCCCTTCCCCGCCTCCGTACGGGCAAAGGAAACGGCCCGGTTCATGCCGTCGAAAACGATCGCTTCCGCCGTGACATTTGCGGAGCCGTCCGCATTCCAGAAAACATGGCGTCCCTCCGCCCGGACATCCCGCAGCCCTTTTCCCGTTCCCGGATGAAGCCGGACGTTCAGAAGGCCCTTTCCGCTCTCGACCGTCAGGCGTTCTCCGGCGTAGTCCGGGCCGACCTTCCTTCCATAGACCGTATAGAGGTTCAGGAGTGTTCCGGAAGCCCCGGAAAACGGCTCCCTTCCGAGTACGAACGCAACGATTTTCGCGGTCAGCGCAAGCGACAGTTCCTTCTGGTATTCCGTATCGGACGTGACCGTTTTGAAGTTCGGCAGGAAGGCCGCCTGATAGAGATAGAACACATCGTAGCCGTCGGCGAAGAAAAGTCTCCCTTTTCCAACCCCGTATTCATTCAGGACAAGCTTCTCTCCGGGAGTCATCGGATGCAGGGCTGAAACAGGAAAGCCGGCGGCCGCCTCCTCTCCGCGCGGCACGGCACGGCTTTTTCCGATCCATTCCCGGAACGGCGTTTTCTTTTCATTTCCACGCCCGAAAACGAGGAGTCTTCCGCCGCTTTCCAGATACCGCAGCAGCAGGATGGAGTCTTCCGCCGGAATGAACTTGTCGAAAGTATTGTTCGAAAGGACAATCATGTCCGGCTGCTTTTTCACCGACTCCCGGAAGGCGTTGAGATCGACGACGTTTCCTCCGTCTTTTTCGGTCACGGGAACGGCTTCGGCGTCCACCCCGAACCTCTGGCGGAACGCCCTGACTTCATCTACGCCCCGCGCATACGTCAGGAACAGGATTTTCTCTTTTACGAGCGGGGTGCGGACATATTCCCAGCCGGGTTCGGGGACAAACACGAGGGTTTCGACCTCTTCCGCGCAAAGAAACAAAACCGAACACAGAAATGCGGCGGCGACCGTCTTCCGGATATTTCTCATTTTTCTCTTCTCTCTCCAACCTTTAATAAAAATGAACGGCTGTATTCCCGAATTCATTCCTTGAATTCGAGCGGGGCGACATCCGATCCGTTGTTGCTGAAATTCGCGTATGTGGTATTCATACGGGTGTATTCATTTTCCTTCTCGTTCGCTCCCGCCACGCGATGACGCGTGAAGTTTCCGGTCCAGCGGATGCCTCCGGCGGTTTCAGGAATTTTCGCCTTCGGATCGTTTTTGAACTCACGGAAGGGGATAAAGACTTCCAGACTCCAGAAATCTTTCCCGCGAGCGGCCTTGCAGCGGACATGCCCGGCGTCCCACGACGGATTGTTCCTGAAGGAATCGAAGATATCGCGGTTCGACGCCGTGAAGATGAACTGGTAGAAATCGCCCGTGTTTTCTCCCGTGACATCAAGGAAAATTTCGATATTGTCGTTCCACCAGAGGTCCCGGGTATCCTTTCCGCCCCGGTCGCAAACAAGCTTTTCCGGGTTCGGCTCGGTCATGCGGAAACCGAAAGTGACGCCCTCCGGAGTCCAGACCGCCTTGACCGTGGTGGGATACTTCGGTGTCTTGTTTTTGCGGTCGAGCGCGCGGATGAACGGGACTTCCGGCGCGTTTTTCCACTGAGGATCGTCCAGAATGCCGTCGATCTTCGGGTTCTCGCCCGTCTTCATCATGGCAAGCGGAGTCAGGAGGGAGCCCTCGGCAAAAGCTTTCGACTCTTCGAAGAAGGGAAGAAATGCCTCTTTGTATGCGGCGATCCGCCGGAGAGCGGCGGGATCGGAGGCCGCTTTCTTTTCCGCCTCGGCAAACAGGACTTCCATGCGGAGGACGTCCTTCCGCGGGAAACTCTTCTCGAAGATCAGGCGTCCGGTCATGATGCCGTGTCCCCAGAGATTCTTTTCCCAGCCGGTGCGCTGCATCTCATAAATTTCGCGCATCGGCGCGGCGGCGGGACCGTAAAGACGGGCACACATGGCGTCCAGGACGCGGTCCACGTTCAGGTCCGGATTCCAGAGGGCTTTCTGCCACACATACAGGGAAACGCCCGTCTGCGGCCAGTGATTGCGCGTACCGTTCACGAAACTTCCCTGCGTGTATTTTCCGTTCCGTTTGTAGAAATCGACGATCACGTCCGGGTAAAAAAGCGGGGCGCTGGTGTTCTCCGCCGGCCAGCAGCTGTAATGCCAATGCTGGATCGGGCGCCCGTTCAGGGCCTCGGACCATTTCCGGATCGTGCGTTCCTCGGCGTCGCGCACGGTCGGCTCCTTATAATATGCAAGACCGACCTTGGACGCCAGCTGGACCTCGACATTGTCTCCGAAACGAATCCCCTCCGGAAGGTCCGTGTAGTTCATATACGGCAGGAAAATAATCTTCATTTCCGGATGCCTTTTCGCCAGTTCCCGAGAAAGATTCTGAACAAATCCGCACAGGATCCGGGAGGCCGACCCCGTCGCGCCTTTTTCGGGCTCGAACAACTTCCGGCAGTGTTCGCACGTGCAAGTCACATCGATGTCCCAGGGCGACACCGTGACAGAATTCCCGATGATGAGGCGGCTGTCCCGATTCCCCGCAAGCTCCTCGTCGATCCGGTTCAGGTATTCCTGAAGCGTGCGCGGATTCCCGTAACAGAGCATGTGGCTGTCCGTGCGTTTTCCGTTGGACTGCCGCTGAAAAATCTCGTCCAGAGCGCCCGGCGGATACTCTCCCTTCCAACGGGGATCGTGGACGCGCAGACGGACCGTCGTCGCGTCGTTGGAGCGGAGAGCGTTCTGAAGTTCCGGAACACCCGCCATGTTCTTTCCGCCGAATGGAAAAATCTCCCTTTTCAGAAAGACCGGAGCATCGCTGAAGGCAAACGCCGGAACTTCCAGATTCACGATCTTCGGGACCCACCATCCGCCCTTCTGCTTCTCAAAATAGAAGCGGCATCCGATGACCCGTTCGAGAAAATCGTAAACTCCCCATTCCGTGCCCCGGCTGAAAATTTCCGGTTTCCCCTTCACGCCCTTTTTTCTTTCAACAAGAACCGTATCATTCCCGACAATGTAGATGCGGTCCCCGACACTTTTGACCGTAAATCCCTCCAGAGGCATCTTCGAGCCATCCAGTCCGGCCGCCTCCGCTTCCGGACAATTTCCCAGAACAATGGCCGGGCCATCCGCTTTTCCATTCACGATCGCGGGTCGTTTCCCCGTGATCTCTTCCACGCACCATGCGAAATCCTCCGCGGCCCGGCGCAAACGCGGCGAAGGTTTTTCCGGGAGCTGGATTTTAGGAATGAACACACCGTCGCGGAACAGAGGTATTGACGGCTCCCCTTTCGCCGTCAATACCTTGACGGGAGAAAGGTCTTCTCCGCCGGGAAACGGCACATCATCCGCAAAAAGGATTGCGGCCGAACCGAATGCGAGACAGCATGCCGCAAATACCGATATGGATTGTTTCATGAAAACTCCTGTTTCAATAAACTTGTGAAAGACTGTTGTCATAAACGTTGTAATTGAAGCGGTAACGGTCCTTCGCCTTGAAAACAGCGCTTGACGATGTGGTGACGTGACCGTCCATCATCCCCTGCTGAAGACCGTTCCCATGGATTCCAATGTAGACGTGCCCGGCGGTCGCCTGACTCCAGGCAACGGATGACGAATAGCTATTATATCCCTCCGTGAACAATCCGCACATTGCGGGAAACCTGATTTCACGGGTTCTGTTCCGGCGGATGTAATATCCGACCGCATAATGATACACCGGATTGTTCGGCTCCGTGACGCGGGCTCCGGCGTTCCAGAATCCGGAAGTATTGCTGCATGTATATTTTTTTCCGTATCCTTTCCAATCGAATTCCTTGCCTGTCGGCGCGTTGGTGACTCCGGCATCCTTCAGGCTGACATCCTGCGTCCACCCTGACGGAGCTCCCCTCTGGGTCCCGGGCATGTAGTCATGATAGTTCATGCTGTATTGGATGAAAACGAATCCCAGGCTCTTCATGTTGTTCATGCAGCTCACTCCCCGTGCACGTTCCCGCGCCACTCCCAGCGCCGGAAGCAGCAATCCCGCCAGAATCGCGATGACCGCTATCACAACAAGAAGCTCTATCAACGTAAAACGGATCCGGAAGTTTCGGAGATTTGCCATTCTATCTTTTTGAGTTTTCATTTTTTCTCTCTCTTTATGATATGGTTGATTCTCTCTATGATCAATTTCATTTCAGTGAATAGAATACACTCATTTACCGAAAGACCGTTTCACATTACGGAGAAGTTTTCCGGAACATCCGGGTGCTCTGCCGGACCACCAGTTTCGGAGCGATCTTACGAACATATTCGCCTGGATCGTTTTCAGAAAAATACATCTGGGCCACGCTTTTGACCAGCTCTGCGGGAAAGGTTTCGATGGAGCTGAGCGGCGGATCGAACGCTTCCACCCACGGAGTATTGTAAAACCCCAGAAGAGCCACATCCGTTCCCGCATGGAGTCCTTTTGCCCTGAGTTCCTCGAAAAATCGTTTCGCCCGGTAGTCTCCGTAAAAAAAGACTCCATCCGTCTTCGGAAAACGGTCCAGAATGGGCTTCGGGTGTTCCCGTCCGGATCTGGAGACATGAGAGCTGTCTTCCACAATGTCGATGTCATGCCCGCACTCTTCGGCGGCCGCCTGGCATCCGGCAAGAAAACTGCAATTCTTATGAGAACTGATTCCATGCTGCACCTCGGGGAACGTGTCGATGACCACATGACGGCAGCCGCATTCGAAAAGGTGCCGGACTCCAATATATCCTCCGTGAAAATAATCCATCGTCACGGACGGCGCCGGAACCGACACCAGCTGCGCCTGGTCGGCAAAGCAGAACAGCTTGACGCGTCCGATGTATCTTGCCAGGAAGTCGAGCGTGATACGGCTTTCTCCGTTGAAGAAAATGGCGTCCAGCGTCTTGAGGCGGAGCCCCTCTTCGATTTTGGCTTCCAGATCCCGGCGGCGTCTTTCGAATTCGGGCGTGATGTCCTTGTCATCATAGAATACGATATCTTCCGCGATCAGACGAAGATTCCGGCGGTTGCTGAAGATCCGCGTGAACTCCAGCAGATAATCCGCATAAAGATGCCCTTTCAGGGGGCTGATGACCATCACGTCCTTCAGATTCAGGGGTTCTTCCGCAACAAAGTTGCCGAGCCCCTGGCGCGATACGATGCGCCCCTCCCCTTTCAGGAGATTCAGCGCCAGACGGATCGTCTCCTGCGATATATTGTATTCCCGCGAAAGGGTCCGCAACGACGGCAGCGCGCTTCCGACCGGATAACGGCCGCTCTCGATTCCCTCGCGCAGCTTTTCATGAATCTGACTGTGTATACTCACATAACCACCCAAAACATTTCGGTTGCTTTTACCTAATTATATTCTATTTTTTTGAAATGTCAAGCGTCAATCAAAGTGTGTATACAGTTTTTTCGCGATTTTTTTTCGACCCTGCGGAATTCAGCGGAATTTCCTCTTCCGATAACGGGATCGGAGAATGTGAAAGGGAGACCGCCGGACCTCGGCGGTGTCTATTCAGCCGATCCGGCGGAAAGCTTTATTTTCAGAGTTTTGCGCCGGATCATCTGTCAGAGAAGAAGAATCTTTTTCAGAAATAATCTTTCGCCTTCTGAAACACATCGGGCATCTCGTTTTCATGAATCCGGAGAAGCTCCCGCCAGAGCGCCTTCGCCGCCTTCGTGTTCTGATGAAGCGGATAGGAGAAAAGGGCATCGGAGAAGAGCTTCGGATCAAGCGTGGCGATCGCGTCGCCCAGCAGGGTCTGGTGCGAAGCGAGGGAACTCATCAGCCCGTGGAAACAGTCCGGAATCTCAAGGTCCGGCTCCGGATGCACGCCGTCCTTGTCCAGATGAAGCGAATACTCCAGAACCGTCCTGTCCTTGAATCCTTTGACCGCGCCGTTGTTCGGCAGGCTCGCCACGATCCATTCGCGGGATGCGCCGCCAAGAGCCCGGATGATCGGGACCGTAACATCCGAGGGATTGGAAGAAAAATACGGATTTTCGAGCGGCGGTTTCCTCCAGAAGGAACCGTCAGGATCCTTATCGAGATACGATCGGAATTCGGCGTCCGCGCGCTTCCTCGACTCCGCCTGTTTCTTCATATACCGTTCAAGCCCGGCCGCGGTGGACGTCCCCGGAGGTCCGGACATCTCCCACGGAGTCTTTTCATCGGAGAATATCGTCATCAGTCCGTCCTGCTCCGTGGAAAACAGAATCGTCCCGAAACGGCGGCGCATCTCCGCCAGCTTCGAAAGACCGTAGCGGATGCTTTTCTCGGAACGGGGCATCTTCGGGATGCGGCAGGGCTTCCAGCCTCCGTCGCCGATTTTGCGGTCGAGAAGTTCATAAATATCTTTCCCCCTGAAAGTTCCGCGGAGAAGGATGCTGCAGTGGTTGACCCCCGCCGCGGAAACCTTGAACTCACCGCAATATTCATCCTTGTCGAAGAGAATCCGCGAGAGGTCCCAGCGGTGATTGGAAAAACCGGCGCAGATGCCGAGCGCGCGGACCTTCGTATGGTTGTTGACAAGGCCGCTGTATACCGCCACCGGATTGGCGAAGTCCACCAGCCAGGCGCACGGACAGTGTTTCTCCATCTTTTTTGCGATGTCGTGAAGAATTACCCCTCCGGTGACCGAACGGAAAGCGCCGCTGACCGAGAGCTGGTCGCTCCCGAAGAAGCCGTGTTTCCAGCTGGCGCGTTCGCTCAGCAGACAGGTTTTCTGCGAGCCGACCGGAAAACTGACGCTCACCAGATCCGCACCGGGCAGAGCCTTCTCAAGCTTGTCGGTCCAGCTCACGGCACACCCGCTTCCGGCATATTCCGGACATTTCATGATGAAGCGTCCGACCGTTTCCACCCGCTCAAGGTTGAAGTCAACCAGCCGGATGCATCCTCCCCGCAGGAGGTTTCCCTCGGACAAAACCGCACGGACGATCGGAAGGGTCCTGAACGACCCGCCTCCCACAAACACCACATTCATCTTATGAACTCCCCGCTTGAAGGTTTTCCTGAAAACCGGACATGTCATACAATATATCCCGGCCCCATGAATTCAACCTTGATTTTTTCACCAAAAACGAGTATTATATCACCATTATGAAAACGCCCCCCAGAAAACTCACGGGAAACCTCTATTTCGACACGGAGGGACTGCCGGTCGCGCTCAAGCGCGTGGAAGGCTGTTCGCAAACCCACCTTCACGACTTCACCGGGCAGTGCCACTTCCACGATTTCGTGGAAATCGTCATCATCGAGGACGGGCTCGGCGTGCAGGACATCAACGGGGAGCTTTACCCCCTGAAAGCCGGCGATATTTTCGTCATCCAGCACCAGACCCGGCACTATTTCACCGACTATGCCAACCTGAAAATCATCAACATCATGTTCGATCCGGCCCTGCTGAAACACGCCGAATGCTTCCTCCGCCGCATTCCCGGATTCAACACCATTTTCATGATCGAGCCGCGCCTCCGGAAAGAGCACAATTTCCGGAACCACCTCTACCTCAACCGTCCGCAGATTCACAGCCTCCAGGAACTCCTCGCGAAAATGGACAGGGAGCTGAAGGACCGGCCCGCCGGGCACGAGGCGGCGGTTCCCGCGCTGCTGCTGGAGATCGTGATCTACCTCTCCCGGAATTTTCAGGAGAAGGAACACCGGAACGTCGCGCCTCTCCGGCTCGGAAAGCTCCTGAGCCTGCTGGAGCACAAATACAATGAAGACTGGACCCTCGCGCGAATGGCCGAACTCTGTTTCATGTCGGTGAACAACCTGCTGCGCCTTTTCCGGATGGTAACCGGAACCTCTCCGGTGGCCTACCTCCTCCGGCTTCGTCTGGAACAAAGCCGGAAAATGCTGATGGAAAGCGATCTTTCCATTTCGGAAATTGCGGACCGATGCGGCTTTCACGATTCCAATTATTATTCCAAGAAATTCACCGGCTGCTACGGGCACTCCCCCCGCAAATACCGCAAAACCGTCGAAATTCCGTAATTTCTTCCTTCTGCAAAAAAACAAAAAAATCTCTTTTTTTTGAAAATTACCCTTGCATCTGGTGTTATCTGGTGTATAATATCTATCATAAAGAGAAAATCAGCCTGGGGCATGAGAACCACAACGGATGTTCAGCTATCCGGTTGGCATGAAACGAAACATACGCGAAGGACGCGCGGAAACATATATATACAGGAAGAATTCCGATGACGAAGCTCTTGCGATGTGCGATAAGCGGGATTGGACACCGGTCCCATTCATGGATTTCCGCCATGACCGAAACCTATTCCGACTGCGTGAAAATCGCGGCCTTGTGCGATCCGGTCCTGAAACGGTGCGAAGACGCGGCTCAGGGATATGGCCTGAATGCGAATCTGTATGCGGACTACGACCGGATGCTCGCCGAGGAAACGCCCGATCTGGTCATCATCACCTCCCCGGATCACGTCCACGCGGAACAGATCGTGAAGGCGTTTCGGAAAGGGTGCGAAGTTGCTTCGGAAAAACCGATGTGTCTGACTCCTGAAGAGGCGGATGCCATTCTCTCTGCCGAACGCGACAGCGGCAAAAAACTGTTCATGGGTTTCAACTACCGCCACATTCCGCTCTGTCACAAGATCCGGGAAATTCTCCTGAACGGAGAAATCGGGCGTCCGGTTTCGATGAACCTCACGTGGTATCTGGACTATCGGGGACACGGAGCCTCCTATTTCCGCAGATGGCACCGGCTGATGGAAAAATCAGGCGGCCTGCTGATTACGAAAGCCGCGCATCATTTCGATCTGGCGAACTGGTTTTTCAACGATGTCCCGAAAAACGTTTACGCGAACTGTTCCCTGAACTTCTTCGGAAAATCCGGAGGCAAAATGGGCGCGAAACGCTGTCGCGACTGCGCCGAAGGCTCCCGTTGCGGATTCTATTATGACATCGCCGACACGGAGCGTCTCTCCCGGGAACTTTCCTATAAGGCGGGACACGTCCACGGATATGACGGAGACCACTGCGTCTTTTCGGAGGACGCCGACATTTACGACACCATGGCGCTGCTGGTCCGCTACCGGAACGGCGGCCTCCTGAGCTACACGCTCGACGCATCCGTTCCGTTCGAGGGCTGGAATCTGGCGATCAACGGAACCGGAGGGCGTCTGGAGAGCGGGATCACGGACAACAAACCCCTCCCCGGATGGCAGGAACATTTCCAGATTGTCGACACCTCGGGGCGTCTGATCGGCAAGACAGGAGGAAGGATCACCAGCTGGCCGTCGGAATACACGATTCACGTCATGCCGCACGCGGGCGTCGACAAACTTCACCGTGTTCCGAATCTGGCGGACGGACACGGCGGAGGCGACTTCCGCATTTTCGACGCCCTGTTCCGAAAACACGGCTCCGGGAGCGATCCGGCCGGAGCTTTCGCCGACGCCTTCGACGGCATGTCCAGCATGCTGATCGGCTGGGGCGCCAACCGATCAGCGCGGACCGGAGAACCCGTTTCACTGGATTCTCTCGAAAAATGGATGACAAATTGATTTTTTTGCTTGCTTCTGGTGTTTTGTGGTGTAATTTACAAAAAAAGAAGCAGAATGATGGAGAAGCGAAATGAACCTGGCAACTGAAAAAAGCAAAAAACAGCAGATATATCAGATACTGGAAGAGGAAATCCTGAGCAGCCGACTTGCGCCAGGCACACGGCTGGCATCCCGGCGTGAGATGGCGGAACGTTTCGATTGCAGCGACACGGTAATCAACGAGGTCTGCAATCTTCTGGAGGATCGCAGAATGATCGTCCGGAAACCCAAGAGCGGAACATTTGTCAATCCTCAGCTCAAATACGGTTCATCGCGCCTCGTCGTCCTGATTCTGGCGATGGGAACGGAGAACTTCGAGAATTATATCGACTCATTTCTCCGGGAATCCGAAGCCGCGGGAATGCTTCCCATGGTCTGCCGCGTCACACCCGGAAATTTCGTGGATTCCATCAACCGGGTCCGGAGACGTTCGCCGGAAAAAATTCTGCTGGATCTGGAGGGACGTCTTTTCCCGCTGGAGCTCGTAAAACCTCTGCTCCAGGAAATCCCGCACATTTTCGTCAACCGCTGGGAGTGGATGGCGCCCCCGGAAAATGCCGTCATCACGGACGAGGTGGCGGTCTATTCGAAAGGCTTGCGTTTCCTGATGAAACAGAAAGGGGCGAAGAGAATCCTGTTCATTAATTCGCACAAATACCCGATGCCGTTCCGTCAGAAAATCATGGAGGGAATCGAGCGTGAAAACGGCGTAACTTTCGGAAAAGACCTGATCCCCTTTTCTTTTGAAGAAATAAATGAGGAACCCGCAAACCTGAAAATGAAACTGAAAGCCGGCAGAATCGATGCGATATTCGCCGTCTCGGACTATTATATTGTCAAAATGATGGAACTTGCGGCGAAGAGTTATCCGGAGCTTCTCCCGCTCCCGAAAGCGGGAGTTTTCAACATGCTGTATTCCAGATACCCCGGACAGGAATTCTCCTCGGTTCCGCTGAATCTGGAAAAAATGTGGAAAATCGCGCTTTCAATGCCGGAAAAAGACTCGAAACCATATTTCATCGGGCCTGCAGAAATCATCGTAAGGTGACCAGAATAAATAAAGAGGTTCATTACATGAAAAAGGATCATTTCATGAAAGGAAAACAGATATGAGAGAAGTCTGCCGAAAAAATCGAAAGGGGAAGTCCGGAAATCCGTCCTCCGCCTTCCGGACCGTCCGGGAACATTTCACACTTATAGAACTCCTTGTCGTGATCGCGATCATCGCGATTCTTGCGGCCATTCTGCTACCGGCACTCAATGCGGCGCGAGGCCGGGCGCAGGCGATCAGTTGCATGAGTGCGACGAAACAATCCTCCCTCTGCTGTGCACAATATTACGATACTTACGGATATTATATGCCGTTCATGTACAATGCAAACGGCAGTTACCGTTATTGGATCGAGCTCATCAATACGGCGGGCATTTTCGACAGCAAAGGCGCTTACGAACTTTCGAGCGTAAAAAACGTGGCAAAACTGAAAGCCTTTTCCTGTCCCGCAGTGGAGATCGCCAAGGACAGAGCTTTTGACATCGCCCTCAACGGGGCCTCGGCAACAGCCATATCGCCAACCGCGTCCGGACGTAAAAACATAAAAAATCCTTCTCAGCTGTTTCAGGGAGGAGAAACCGGCTGCGGAGCGAACAAAAGGGATTCCTACATGATCCAGAAAAAGTTGTCTTCGAAGGCACTGGAGACTCCCGATGAAATCCGTTTCGCGGCTTTCCGGCACAATGAGTCGGGGAATTTTTTCTTTTTCGACGGGCATACGGAATCGCGTTCCCGCAATTCCGTGCCGGCCTTTCCGACCAATGTGGCGCTAACCAATCTCCCATGGAGTGAAAAACTCTGAATATAAAATCAAGGAAAAACCTCACCCTATGAAAAACATTGCAATGACATCCCTGTGCCTCCTTGCCGCGTTCTCACTCCTCGGAGACGGAAAAATGCTGAATTATCCCGCGCCTGTCACGGAGAAGCCGCCAATGATTGACGGCAAACTTTCGCCCGACGAATGGCGTGACTCTCTTTCCTTCGACGGCATGAGGCAGGCGTCCGGCGGAAAACTGGAATGGCGCGACGCGAAAAGTTTCATCACTTCGGACAGAAAGTACATCTATCTTGCGGCGGAAACTGAACTGCCGGAGGATGGAAGCCTTGTCACAAAAAAGCAGCAGAAGGGGGTTCAGGCGTGTTTCGAGGACATCGCGGAATTCTTCATCGATCCCGCTCCGGACGATCCCTCCGGCGTCAACTATCATCTGCTCGTCAACTCCGCGGGAAACAGCGACTTCGATTCGATTCCGCGGGGAAAGACTCAGAAACCGGACTGGAAAATTTCCGGCGTTGAATTCAAGCAGTCGAAAGAGAATGGAAAATGGACGGTCGAAGCGAAATTTCCGTTGGCTCTTTTCGGGCGCGAAATCACAGGAAAGCCATGGGGAATCAGCGTTTGCCGCAGTTGGATGAGGCCGCTGCTGTTTTCCTCGGCACCGGGACATTTCAACGGAGGTGACGTCCGCATCGATTTTTCAAGGGAGAATCCCGCTCTGGCATTCCGCTGGAACCGCGACCCGTTTCTGAAACACATCGACATGACTCTTTCGGTCCGCAACCGCGCCGATGCGCCGCGGGCGTATGACGCAAAAATTCTTCTGACCAACAACCATATGCCGGACGTCCGTAAAGAAGAAACGCTGCGACTGGCTCCGCAAGAAGTCAAAGAAGTGCGGTTCGACGCAAAACTGACAGGCAATACATGCACCGGTTTCGATCTTTCGCTCTCCCTGAAGGATTCCTCCGGAAAAGAAATTTTTCCGCTTCAATATATCTGGAACGTTCCTTTGCGAAAAAATCGCTGGCTGGTCGCCGAAGGACAGGTCAATTCTTTTGATTTCGAAGTCGCCCATTATCCTTACCTGAAGAAACTGCGGGTCGGGAATATTCTCGCCAACTTCAAAGGAGCGCTTCCGGAACGGATTCCGGTTGAACTGGTCGATGCCAAAACGGGAAAAACGGTCTGGAAGGATTCCGTGCCCGGAAAAGACGGCGTCATCAGCTGTTTCACGGTCCCCGAACTGGACGGAGAATACAAACTCATCTTCAGTCTGAATGATGCGAAATTGGAAAAGGAGCTGGTGCGCAAACATTTCGAATGGGAAGGAAATACTCTCGGAACGTCCCGGAAAGTCTATCCGCCGTTCACCGACATGACCGTCAAAGGCAATATCATTGGGACGGTTTTCCGGGAACATCTTCTCGGCGGAGCGGGACTCCCCGAACAGATCACCGTCAAAGGCGTCGAAATGCTGGCCTCGGGATGCCGCCTGATCGCAAACGGACAGCCCGTTGCAGGAACCTTGTCCTTCACGGAAAAAGCGCCGGATTGCATACGGACGGCCTCCGTTCTGACCGGGAAAAACTTTTCCGCCACGGCGTCGGGACGCTGGGAATATGACGGCGCATTGAAGTACGACCTGACCTTGAATCCCGGAAAGATCGACAGTCTGGTCCTTGAAATTCCCATGAAGAGTGGAATTGCGCCGATCGCATACACCGGCATCATGCGGGACATCGTCCTGGAACGTTTGAAAACGCAGGAAGGCATCGTCTGGAAGTCGACGCAGGCTCCGGCTGACAAGCGCATGCCCGCGGGATTCTGCTCCTATCTTTATCTTGGCAGCGCCCTGCGCGGACTCTGTTTCTTCGCCGAGAACGACCGCAACTGGGGATGGAAGCGCGGCACCCCGAATCTGGAAATCGCCAGAAAAGGCAGAGAGGTCATTCTGCGCGTAAACCTCGTCAATTCACCCATCGTAATCGAAAAGCCGCAGACTCTTTCCTTCGGGCTGATGGCGGCTCCCGTCAAGCCCCGTCCGAAGGATTGGGCAACCAGATGGGTCGACAAGAAGTACACGATTCTCGGAACAGATATCAACTGGCTGGGCGGTCCCGGCTGCTGCGCCTGCGTCTATCCGCCGGGACGCAATACTATTTTCTGGGAAGCTCTGGCGAAAGCCAATACGGAACAGCTGAAAACGCCCGGGCAGAGAGCCGAACGAGAAAAACTTTCGGAAGAACTGATCCGGATCGCCTCCCCCTATTTCGCTCCCTATGACGTTCCGGACTATAAAAAAGAATACATTCGCACCGTGCACCACAGGATCACCAAAGGCGCAAGCTACGGACGGAGCATGATCTTCTATTACAACCGTTCCGTCTACAGCGGCCTGGACGAATATTCCACCTTCATGAACGAATGGACCACCGCGGACTTCGAAGTACGCCGCTATATTCCGTCCATCAACGAAATATTCATCGTGCCGAGCCGAAGCTACATCGATTATTCCCTGTATTGGCACAAGAAGAGTTTCCAATACCGCAACAACGGCATTTACTGGGACAACTTCATGAATGTCCCCTCCTACAACACGGAAATGACGGAGGCCTATTACAATCCGGACGGCTCCATCACTCCTTCCGCCTGTTTCTGGGAGATGCGGGAACTGGTCAAACGCGCGTTTGTGATGATGAACGAGGAAGGCCTGCCGCCCGTCACGCTGCCGCACATGACCTCGCTTTCGTTCCTCCCCATGCTCTCTTTCGCGACGTATCAGCTGGACTGGGAATGGAAACGTTCCGCAGGCCCGGTTCAGACGCGCTTCAGCCGGGACTACTGCCAGCTCGTATCCCACGGAGAGCTCACGGGAACGATTCCGGTCGTCTGCAACGATGCGGGGCTCAAGGCGGGGCAGGATTTCTTCCAGCGCTCTTTTGCCGGTGTCATGCTGGTCCATATGCTCGACAGTTATAATTTTGTCCCGACGAAACCTATGAAATCACTCAACCACGCCATCTCGGAACAGTATCTTCACGAACCCGGCGTGGAAACTTACCGCTACTGGGATGAGAAGAAATGTCCCGGCTTCTCAATAGACAACCGGGAAGTCGCCTGGATACTCCATCTCGTACCCGGGAAAAAAGCGGTATTCGGACTTTGCTCCTACAGCGACGTCCCCCAATCCGTGAAGCTGGGCTTCCCTGCCAGTTGGAAAGTTTCCAACCTCGAAACGGGAACCCCGGCGGCCGCCGAAAACGGCACCCTCGCTGTCATATTGAAACCCTATGAAGTCCTGGCTCTGGAATTCAAAAAATAACGGAAAGGATCTGGAGAAATGAAGCAGATAGACCTCTTTTTCTCCCTGGTACTGTGCCTGTCCGCCACTGCCCTCGGAGCGCAGGAAATCCCCTTGCCTGAAAACCTGAAATCCCATGTGCTCTACCGCAACGGTTTCGACACGAAAGAGAGCCTGCGCGATCCCACGTGCAAATGGAAGATCAGGACCAACCGTTCCGAGATCAAATCGGACGGTATCACAGGCAGCTGCATTGTTTTTGAACCCGGTTCGATCGGCTGGCAGGTGTCCGGTGAAGAGCTGGCGCCAGGCAAGGCAAAAACCCTTTCCGTCTGGTTCAAAACGGACAAAGAAATTCCCGCCGTTACGGAATTGCGCATTCTGGACAACTCCGCAAACCTTCCTTCCGGAGATTCAAAACGTCCGGGCTGGCTTTCCATGTTCGTCATTGACAAAATGAGCGGGCTGAAAAAACCGGGGATATTTCTTCAGGCCTACCATCTGCCGGGATGCACGAATCTGCATCATGCCGCCAGCCGGAACTTCAATCAGGATTGCCGTCCGGGACAGTGGCATCACGCCGCCATCTCCTGCAACGGGAAAACCATAGCCTATTATCTCGACGGAAAACTCCTGAAACAGAAATCCCTCGAAACATCCCTTCCCCCGGAACCGGAACCCGGCGGCCTCCTGTTCGGACGCAGCGCCGGAACGGCGTCTTACTTCGACGAGTTCATCATATTCGATACGGCACTGGACGAAA
Source organism: uncultured Victivallales bacterium (assembly GCA_964581935.1). Taxonomy (GTDB): domain Bacteria; phylum Verrucomicrobiota; class Lentisphaeria; order Victivallales; family UBA1829; genus SIG94. Next base: position 372 of record CAZORN010000021.1, on the reverse strand, counting down.
CAGTCATCCGGGAATACTATGAGCTCGTCAGTGCCCTCCTTGCAAGAAAAGAACTGCTGTAACTCTTCTTCAAACAATCTTCGGAACGGTCACGTCCTGATAATCTGCGCAATTTCTTTTGCGCAAACCGATTCCCGCAATATATGTGACGAATTACATCGGTTCTCAGGTTTCGCCATTTTTGCGGCGGCGAAAATTGCCGCCTGACCTACTGACACAATGCATTCTCAATTTTTTTTTGAAAAAAAATAATTTCGTCCTTGACAAACCGTCCGTTCAAAAGTATAATGTAAATCGAATTACAAGAAATGGAGCGAGGCAAAATTGGGCATCACGATGAAAGAGCTTGCCAAACTGGCAAAAGTCTCCCAG
>CAZORN010000020.1:0-27973 GCA_964581935.1 uncultured Victivallales bacterium | reverse complement strand
AATAAAGAAAAATTTGAACCAGCCGTTTCCACCGCGTTCCTTCTTCTGGCGGACGATGGCTCCGCAAAACCATGAGATAGACTATCTTGAGGAGACGCAAGGGCGCTTGCGGGCCTGGGAAATAAAATCGAATCCAAAAGCGAAAGCAAAGATCCCGCAAAGTTTTCTAAAAGCCTATCCCGATGCCCAAACCGGAATTCTGACACCGGAAAATTACGACGACTTCCTGCTGTCATAAAACATTTATCTTAAGTTGGAACCGACCGCCTCCGATTCCGCCGAAAAGGAGGCCGTCCCAGTTCCGCCGAAGCCGTTGTCCCGCGGCGCGGCATCGGCAAAACAAGCGCCTTCTGTAAAAATAGCCCATACCATCCCTCAACTTTGCGAGAAAAAATCGAAAAGCTGCTCCCGAACCCTCATCATTTCCAAAGATTTTTTACTCATTTTTTCGGTTTTGCCAAAAAAAACTCAAAAGCTTTTTTCCTCCCTCCAAGTTCTTCTTTCTCCGCTCTTCCCGTCTCGCGCTCAGTGCCGGAGCTTGAACTCGTTGGGCGTGCAGCGGTAGAGTTTCCGGAAGGCGTTGCAGAAACTGCTGGCGTCGCAGAACCCGTGCTTTTCCGCAATCTCGTTGAGCGTGAAAAGACCGGTCTTGACGTCGTTCGCCGCATTGGAAAGACGGACCCGCAGCGCGAACTGTCCGTAGCTGACGCCCATCGCCGAAGAGAAAAGGACGGAGAAGCGGCTGACGCTCAGGGAACACGCCGCGGCGGCTTCCCGCAGGGAGGGCGGAATATTCCGCGTGCGCACCAGGCTGACCGCCTTCTGGATCCGGCTCATGTCGGCATTGAGCATCGCATTGTTGCCGGGCTCCTTCTGGATGTTTTCGGAAGCGCGGAGGATCAACTGGTGGATCAGGAGCCAGCAGTGGGTCTGCCAGTTGAGCGGCTTGCGGGATTCGAGGCGGAAAAGACTTCTCACGATGGTCCGGATTTCCAGATGCTCCTCGTCCGTAGAAGGACAGTAGCGGCGCGAGGGCGGCACGATGAACGGAGCCAGCCAGTCCGCGTTCGAACAGGGGCCGACGCTCCCGAGGTTGTCGATATTGATGTTGACCGTCATGACCATGTTGTGGCGTGCCACAAGCCGGAATGCGTGAGGCTCCCAGCACATGGTCCACCAAAGTTCGTTCTTCCGGAAGACCCTGGACCAGTCTCCGAAAACCGCCTCGACGGCGCCGCAGAGGACGATGGAAAGCTGGAGCGCATAATGAACGTCGCCCTTGAGATGCTCCTGCGGACCGCGTCCGTATTCGACCAGGATGTCGAACGGAGTCGCCGCCGTCAGCATCGGGTGCAGCTGCGATTCCAGCTTGATTTCTTCAAATTCTCCCATAATAGTAACTTTTCACAATTTATTGATAATATTTCGCAAATGAACACCATTGACTGGAATGGGCTATCTGTAGTAATTTATGTGAAGAAAACAGAAATGCAAATCGAAACCGTAATTTTTCCAGAGCAAACCAAAATTACAAGGAGGTAGCTCATGGCTGCTGCAAAACAGAAACTCGCAATCGACGGCGGAAAGAAAGTCTTCACGGAAACTTTCCCCGGCTGGCCCTGCTTTGAGGAAACGACCGTCCAGGCGGTCGCAGACGTTCTCCGGAGCGGAAAAGTGAACTACTGGACCGGCAAGGTCGGCCAGCAGTTCGAAAAGGAATGGGCCAAGTGGATGGGCGTCCGCAACGCCATCAGCGTGGCCAACGGCACCTGCGCCCTTCACACCGCGCTGTCCGGTCTCAACATCGGTCCCGGCGACGAAGTCATCTGCACGTCCTACAGCTTCATCGCTTCCAGCTTCTGCGCCCTTCAGGCCGGAGCCCTCCCGGTCTTCGCGGACGTCACCACCGACCACACCATCGATCCGAAGGCCATCGAGCCCCTCATCACCGAACGCACGAAAGCGATCGTGGTGGTTCACCTCTACGGCATCGTGGCGGACATGGATCCGATCCTCGCGATCGCCAAGAAGCACAACCTGAAAGTCGTGGAAGACTGCGCGCAGTGCTTCGGCGGCTACTACAAGGGCAAAATGGCCGGCACCATCGGCGACGTCGGCTGCTTCAGCTTCTGTCAGAGCAAGCACTTCACCACCGGCGGCGAAGGCGGCATGGTGGTCACCAACAACGACGACCTCGCATGGGAATTCCGTTCCTTCCGCGACCATGGCTATGACGTCCAGGCCAAGCTCAACCTCCTCGAAATGGAAGGCAAGCAGCTCTACATCCACAAACGCGTCGGCTTCAACTTCCGCATGACCGAAATGCAGTCCATGATCGGTCTCTGCGAACTCAAGCGTCTGGATTCCTGGAACCTCAAGAACCGCATCCGCAACGGCAAATACCTCATCAAGGCCCTGAAGAACCATCCGCTGATCCTTCACGCTCCGGTCGATACCAAGGATCGCCAGAACGCCTTCTGGTGGGCTCCCTTCGTACTCGACACAACGAAGCTCAAAGACGGAATCACCACGAAGCAGTTCATCGCCGCCGTGGCCGCCGAGGGCGTGCCGGTCTACAGTGTCCTCTGGCCGGAAATGTACAAGGAACGCGCCTTTGCCGAACGCAACGGCTTCGGCGTGGCCAAGTATCCCTTCTTCGATCCCAAGGCCCGCAACATCGACTATTCCCAGTTCAACTGCAAGCAGGCGAACTGGATGACCGACCGCACCATCAGCTTCTTCACGCACCCGGTTTACTCCGAAAAGCACATGAAGGCTTATGTGGACGCGTTCAACAAGGTCGCGGAAGCCTACATGAAGTAATCTTTCCGATGCGAACCGCCGAACCGCGGATGCGAATACGTTCCGCGGTCCGGATTCCCAAGTGCCGCGGCTGCGTTGCAATACGTATCCGCGGCATTTTTTTTCAAGAGAACGGCGCTTTTTCTGAAAACGCCCTTGAAGCGGATTCATCCGCACGGTAAATTTCTCCGATGCACATTCACTTAAACTCATCAGAATAAAAGGATCCCGGAAAAATGGCAAAAGTCAAGTATGGTCTGGTCGGCTTCGGCGGCATCGCCGAAAATCGCATCGCTAAAGAAGGTTTCGCCTGCGACACTTCCCGTTTCGCTCCCCTCAAGAAAGCACAGCTCGTCGCCGCCACAGACCTCAACCCCGCCCGCAAGGCCGCCGCCGAGGCGCTGGGCCTCAAATGGTATTCCTCCCTCGAGGACATGCTGGCCGACAAGGAAATCCAGGCGGTCTTCATCGCCACCAACAACGCCTCCCACGTGCCGATCGCCATTCAGGCCCTCAAGGCCGGCAAGCATGTCATTTCCGAAAAGCCCATGGCCACCAGTTCCGCCGACGCCCTCAAGGTCATTGAACTCGCCAAAAAACAGAAACTCTCCCTCACCGTCGACCACATGATGGTCTACAACGCATGGAACATCAAGGCCGCCGACCTCGTCCGGAAGGGCAAACTCGGCAAAGTCAACGACAGCTGTTTCCACATGGAATTCGCCTACGGCTACGATCCCGCCGAGGCCGCCACCTGGCGCTGTTCCAAGATCGAGGAAATGGGCGGACCCATCGGAGACGTCGCCAGCCACTGCTTCTATGTCGCCGAATTCATCTTCGGTAAGAAGATCAAGAAAATCGCGGCGGTCTACCTGCCCAAGCTCATGAAGATCAAGGCCGAGGACGGCGCCTACGTCCGCTACATATTCGAGGACGGCACCCAGGGCAGCGCCAAGGTCGCCTTCTCCGAATTCCGCGGCGGCCTCGGCGGAACCCTTTCCAACCTCGGCTTCGAAATCTACGGCGACAAGGCGGCTCTCCGCAGCTACGGCACCATGTTCCAGCTCTCCGGACATGAGGGTGAGCCTCTCAAGATGCGTCTCGAACTCGACAAGTTCACCGGCACGGCGGAATCCATCGTGCCGGCCAAGTTCAAGAACATCTACCAGAGCCTGATCGAGGATCACGCCGACTCCATCCTCAAGGGCGAACCGCTTTGCGGCTGCGACGCCCACCATAACCTTCTCCTCTGCGAAGCGGCCCACAAGTCCGCCCAGAACGGCGGCAAACTCATCGAGGTGACAAAATGATCGAAGCGGGCATCGCCTCCGAAATCATCACGCCGCCGCGCGGGGAACCACTGGTCGGGTATTTCGATCCCCGCCCGAACACCGGCGCGTTCGATGACCTGAAAGTGAAAGTCACCCTCTTCCGGCAGGGAGATCTCGTCACCGGATACGTCACCTTCGACCTCTGCTACCTGCGGATGGCTCTCGTGAAACGCATGCGCGGACAGATCGCCGCCTTCGGACTGACCTTCGCGGACAACCTCATTTTCCACTGCACCCACACCCATACGGGTCCTTACGTCTCGGCCTTCTTCGGCGAGGAAACGGTCAGCCCTGCCTACCTTGACGAGCTGGTCTGCAAGACGGCGAAAGCGGTCAAGCGCGCCTACGCCAATCTGGCTCCCGCGGAACTTTCCGCCGCCAGCACGGTCGGAAACCCCTGCTCCTTCAACCGCCGTTACTATATGAAGGACGGCAAGGTCATGACCAACCCCGGCAAGCTCAACCCGAAGATCGTCAAGCCGGAAGGCCCCGTGGACGAGGAAATCTCGGTCCTCGTGATCCGGCAGGACGGCCGAATCGCGTCCCTGCTGGTCAATCTGGTGAACCACACCGACACCATCGGCGGGAATTTCGTCTCCGCCGACTGGCCCGGACGCATGGAGAAAGATCTCCAGAACCTTCTCGGCAGCGATGTCATGGCGGCGACTTTGATCGGGTGTTCCGGCAACATCAACCACTTCGACGTCGGGACGGATGCCGACCAGACCAGCTATGAAGAAGCCAGACGGATCGGCGCGATCTACGCGGACATCGTCGGGAAGCTCGTCGCCAAGGCGAAGAAGCTCAAGGGCGACAAGCTCCAGTGCGCCTCGGAAACCGTCAACATCCCCTGCCGCGTCATCGAAAAAGCCGACATCAAAGAAGCGGAAAAGATCATGCGCGAAACGGAAAACCTCGACGAGGAAGCCGAAATGACCAGCGAGGGCCTCGCGGCCGGAGCGGGTCCCGTGCTCCGCTTCTTCGCCAAGGAACTCCTCGCGTTCGCGAAGGACTGGTCCGGAGTCAGGCGCGACTTCGAGTTCAAGTCCCTCAAGATCGGTTCGGACTTCTTTTCGGTCGGATTCCCCGGCGAACCCTTCACTCAGATAGGCTTGGAAATCAAGGCGGCGTCCAAATCGAAGTTCAACTTCATCGCCACGCTCGCCATGGATGAGCCCGGGTACGTCTGCATGGAAGAATGCTACTCCCGCGGCGGCTATGAAATCCGTCCGATCACCGAGGCCGGACTCGACTACAAGGCGGCAAATATTTACATTGCGACTGGAAAAAAACTTTTGAAGCGTTATGTTTAAAGGGTTTTCTTCCACTTTCAACTCATAAAACCAAGGAAATGAAATGCGCGCATTCAGCAAAATTTCCCCGGAGTGGTGGGACTATACCACTCTCGACCGCGCCATTCTGGACGAAGCGGCCAAAATCAACATCGACACCCTGAAAAGTTTTGAGCGTCCCGGCTTCAAAATCAATATCTTCGACACCCTTCAGGAATTCTACTGCGCCGAGGCTCTCGAATACATCGAAGCCTGGAAACAGGCCACCCCGTCCCGTCCCGCCGGTATCTGCGGTCCGATCGGACCGACCGAACAGCTCCCGCTCGTCGCCCAGATGGTCAACGCCATGGACCTCAAGCTCAAGAACTGCCATTTCTGGGGCATGGACGAATGGATCCTCGACGGCAAGGCCGCCGGTCTCGACTTCCCCCTCGGATTCGCCAAGGCCGACCTCGACCTCTGTTTCAACCGCATCCGTCCCGAACTCCGCATGCCGAAGGAAAACCTTCACTTCCCGACCGAAAACCCGAAGGAATATTCCAAGTCCTACGACGAATTCCGCTGCATCACCATGCAGGGCGGACAGGGCGAAACCAAGCACTGGGCCTTCAATGACCCCGTGAAGCGCGAAGGCAAGTTCAAGGACAATCCCCCCACTCCCGCCGAATACTGCAAGAAGGGTGCGCGCGTGGTCGAGCTCCATCCCATCACCCTGATCCAGAACGCCCGCACCTCCGGCGGCGGCACCGTCCAGAACGTCCCCTCCTCCGCGGTTTCCGTCGGACCGGTCGAAACCTGGAAGGCCGAAAGAGTCTCCATCTGGCATCCCGGCCATCATGACAATCCCTTCGGACAGCGTCTCACGACGTTCATGATCTCCCAGAAGATCGCCGACAGCTGCGTCCCGATGTCCCTGCTTTCCAAGCATCCCGGCCAGATCGTGTTCAACTTTTACCGTCACGGTTTCGGCGTCTGCGAAGTGGAGATGCACTGATGACGAAAAAAGCCTTTGCCATCGCCTGTCATCCGGACGACATCGAGTTCGGCATGCTGGGGACCCTACTGATGCTCAAGGACGCCGGCTACGAAGTTCATTACATGAACATCGCCAACGGCTCCCTCGGCACCAACAAGTATGATTATCAGACGATCGTCCGGATGCGCCGCGAGGAAGCCTTCCACGCGGCAACTCTGGTCGGCGCCCATTACCACGAGAGCATCTGCGACGACCTCGAAGTCTTCTACGACTACGCCACCCTCGCGAAGCTCGTCCCGGTCGTGCGCGAAGTCGAACCTGAAATCATCCTTACGCAAGGTCCTTACGACTACATGGAGGATCACATCAACGCCGGACGCCTGGCCGTCTCCGCCGCCTTCTGCCGCGGAATGACCAACTTCAAGTGCGCCCCGACCGCGAAGCCGACCCTGCAGGACGTCGCCGTCTACCATTCCATGCCCCACAGCATCACCGACCAGCTCCGCCGTCCGGTCGAAGCCGATTTCTTCGTGAACATCGCTTCCCAGATGGAGCACAAGCGTCAGGCGCTGGCCTGTCACAAGAGCCAGAAGGAATGGCTCGACATCAGCCAGGGCATGGACGCCTACATCAAGGACATGGAAAGCCGCGGGATTCTCTTCGGAAAACAGTCCGGCGCGTTCGAGTTCGCCGAAGGCTGGATCCAGCACAACCCGATCGGATTCGGACCCGAAAAGTTCAATCCCCTCGTCGCTGCGCTCAAGGGCAATGTGAAACTCACGCCCCGCGCGATCCAGTAAGCGGATTTTTTCAGCAGGGAAAAAGGGATCTCCTTCCGGAATGTTTCCTTTTTCCCTGTCGTTTTGAACCATCAGCAGAACCGGATGACGTCATGACAGTTTTATTCAATTCGGAAAAAACGGCCCTGCCGGAGAAAACGTCTCTGGCGGATTTCCTCGCGGGACATTCCATCCGGCGTGAAAATGTCATCCTCGAATACAATTCCGAAGTCATCCCGCGAAACCGCGACCTCTCCTGCCTTCTCCTTTGCGAAGGCGACGAAATCAACGTCTACAAAGTCGTCGCCGGAGGCTGACATGAACCCCTACCTGACCGAAGTCCAGCGGAAAATTCTCGAAAAGGTTCGCATCGGAATCGCCGGTGCGGGCGGGCTCGGTTCCAATTGCGCCGCCCATCTGGTCCGCAGCGGAATCCGCCGCTTCGTCATCGCGGACTTCGATACCGTCTGCGCTTCCAACTTGAACCGCCAGTTCTTCTTCGCCGACCAGCTCGGACGCCTGAAAACCGAGGCTCTTCGCGAGAATCTTCTCCGGATCAACCCCAACCTTGACATTGTCCTATTTTCCGGCAGGATCACGCACGAAAATGCGCCGGAGCTCTTCACGGAATGCGACCTGACCGCCGAATGTCTCGACGACGACAAGGCGAAAGCCATGCTGATCGACGCGCTCCTGCCCTCCGGAAAACCGCTCGTTTGCGCCAGCGGCCTCGCCGGATTCGGATGCAGCAACCGTTTGAAAGTCCGCCGCATCGGACGCAACTGCTTCATGGCCGGCGACATGGAGACTTCCGTCTCGGAGTCCTGCCCGCCGTTCTCGCCCCGTGTCGGCATCGCCGCCGCCATGGAAGCCAATACCATCCTCGCCCTTTTACTCGGAGGTGAAATATGACCGACTTCATTGAAATCAAAGTCCGTTCTTCCATCGATGCCTCGGAAGAACCCTCGCTGCTTTTTCTGCCCGACGGAAACGGCCCCTTTCCTCTGGTCGTCGGACTCCATACATGGAGCTTCGACCGCTTCAACCTGAAGGGCCTGATCGAACATGCCAAGAAACGCGGATACGCCCTGCTCCTGCCCGAATTCCGGGGGCCCAACCTCGTCTCCAATCCCCGCGCATGGCAGGCCTGCGGCTCGGTTCTCGCCCAGCAGGATATTATCGACGCAACCGAATTCGTCCTGAAAAATTATCCGATCCGTTCCGATCTCGTGTTTCTCCTGGGCGGTTCCGGCGGAGCCCACATGGGCCTGCTGACGGCCGCCTTCCGCCCCGACCTCTGGCGCGCCGTCGAGGTCTGGTGTCCCATCACCGACGTCGCCGAATGGCACCGCTATTACGGCACCGGAAACGGATACGCGCCTCACATGGAAGCCTGCTGCGGCGGACTCCCCTCGGATTGTCCCGCCGAATACGCGGCACGTTCCCCGATTTCCTGTCTGGATAATCTTGCGAAGGTCCGCTACCTCTCCGTCAAGCACGGACGTTATGACAAATCCGTCCCGTACACGCACACCCTGAAACTCGCAACCGCGTTGGACGCCCTCAAGCCGGAAGCCTTCTTCTTTGAAATCTTCGACGGTGCGCACGATACGGTCTACATCGAATCCTTCAAGCTCTTCGAAAGCATCTGCGACGGCAAAACAAAAAAAATGGACAGGATCACTTCCTGATGGCGCTCTCACGGATCATTCATTTTTCAGACACCCATGAACCGGCCACGCTGGAACACTGGCACGCCCTGTTCGACAAACGCATGGCGGGCTTGCTCAATTCTTCCGTCGTGCGCCGGAAACGGTATGACCGCACCCTGCTCCCGCGCGCCGTCGAATACATTCTGGCCAATTCGCCCGACTGCGTCGTCTTCACCGGCGACGCCACCAGCTGCGGACAGCCCGGCGAATTTTCCCGCGCGCTCAAACTCTTCAAGCCGATCCTGAAAAGCGACATCCCGTTCCTCTACATCCCCGGCAACCACGATGCATACGTCCGCGACAGAGCCTGCGTTTCCGCGCTCGAACGCTTCACGCTCTCCATGTCCCGGGGAAAACATTCCGTGGAAGACTATCCGTTCGTCCTTGAATTCGACGCTTTCCGCATCGTCGCGCTTCATTGCGCGCGTCCCTTCAATCCCGTCCTCTCCTGCGGATACATGGAGCCGGAGACCGTCCAGTTCCTGATGCAGGAGGCGGCCCGGCTCAAGACCAAACCGCTGATCACCGCGGGACATTTCCCGATTCTCGGAAAGTTCTCCCTCACCTCCGCGCGCCGCCGTCTCTACGGTGCGGGCGGCGCTGCCGGACTCCTCCGCGACCGCATCATCGACCTCTCCCTCTGCGGACACGTCCACAAGCCCTATGAGCTTCTTGACGCCTCCGGACGCGGCGAGATCGTGGCCGGTTCGCTGACCCGTTTCGGTTCGCTGGCGGAGATCACGTATGACACCGAATCCGACGTCTTCCGTCTCCGTCGCATTGAATTGGAACGCTAATCCTTCGACGACGCTTATACCCATTTGCATTCTTCGGGATCGTAAAAGTCATCTTTGAGTTCAGCACATTTTCTGCACCGCGACGTTTCGGATAGGTTCGGCAGTCCCATGCCGAACTGAAGAAAGAGTAATTCAGTTCGCGACGGAGTCACGAACCTACCTCGGAAAATATCCAATCGAACAAGCATACAAAAAACAGGAACGCTTCCGCAAGCAACAACTACTCATGCGTTCAATGCAATGAAAGTGTTGCTGCCCTTAAGATTGCAAATCTGTATCAATAGACCGAATCGGGATAGTAATGCCCGGCGGCGTTTTCGGAAGTCACGATTTTGGAAGGAATGATGATCTCCTTCCGCTTCGCCTTCTTTCCGTTGCGGAGACCGTCCAGAGCCGCATCGACTCCCTCCTCCAGCATCCGGGGCGAATAGGTGACCGTGGCCTTGACCAGCGGATCGTTATTCATGATCTTTTTGACAGTGATCTTGCTCCCGCCTCCGCCGATCATCCCCTTGACGTCTTTGCGTCCGGACTCCTCATAGGCCTTGAGCGCTCCGATCAGGACATCGTCGTCGCCTGCCCATACCGCGTCGATCTTCGGAAATTTCTGGAGATAGTTCTCCATGAGGGAAAGCCCCTTTTCCGTATTCCAGTTCGCCGCCTGGGAATCCAGAATCCGGATGCCCGGATACTTTTCAGCAAGCGTTTTCCGGAACGCACCGACCCTGTCGGAATTGATCGGACACGGCACGCCTTCCATCACCACGATGTCTCCCTTCCCTTTCAGGAGAACCCCCATGGCTTCCGCCGCGGCCGCCCCGAAACTCCGGTTGTCGCCGTTCACGAAGACATCCTGCACCGGCTTTTCCAGCGGATTGGAGACCACCACCAGATACACCCCCTGTTTTTTCGCCTGTTCGCAGACCGCGGTCACCGGGCCGGGTTCCTGACTCATCACCACCAGTGCGTCCACATTCCGGGCCAGAAGATTTTCGATGCGTCCCACCTGATCCGCGGAGTTCGCACTGGTCGCGACCAGCACTTCCAGATCAGAATTTTTCGCTTCCAGATTCTTCTTCGCCTGTTGAGCGCTCCATACGACGCCGCCGGTCCAGCCGTGCGTGGCGGCGGGAATGGACACACCGATTTTGAGTTTTCCGGAATTGTCTCCGCACCCGTTCAGAAGAAGGGCGCCTGCCAGCAGCAGAAATGTCCCGAGTTTCATGTATGTTTCCTTTCGCAATATAAAAATCAACCCGGATATTTTACCATGTCTTTCGGGGATTGCAAGAGAGGCCCGTTCCCGAAACATCGAAAAATCAGAAGCCCTTTTTCATGAAAACACCCCGATTTCTTTGGCTCGGCGTCTTGCATGAAAGGATTTGAGCGGTTACATTATCGCCTGAATTTTATGGACAATCACCGGAGGTGTCATGAGCAATCCATTGCGGGAACGGCTGCAAACTAAAACCGTCATCTTCGACGGCGCGATCGGCACGGAACTCTACAAGAAGAATTTCTTTCTGAATACTTCGTACGAGAGCCTCTGTCTTTCCGCCCCGAAAGCCGTGCGCGAAATTCATGAATCCTATCGTGACGCCGGAGCCGAGGTCCTGACGACCAACTCCTTCGGAGCCAACGCCGAACTCCTGAATAAATTCCTGCTGGGCGACAAGGTCGCGGAGATCAACCGCGCGGCCGTGACGCTGGCCCGGGAAGTGGCCGGAAACGAACTGCTGGTGGCGGCTTCCGTCGGACCCGCGGGCGAACGTCCCGGCGTGGACGCGGAATCCGTCCGCAAAACCGCCGGGCTCCTCAAGCAGCAGGCGGAAGCTCTGATCCCGGCGGGTCCCGACTTCCTTCTGTTTGAATCCATGCGGGGCGCGGGCGATCTGGAAGCGGTCCTCCTCTGCATGGCGGAGCTTCCTGAATTTCCGTTTGTGGTGAGCTTCGCGGTCGACCGGGATGCCGTCTCCAGAACGGGCGACACTCCGGCGCGTCTGCTGACGATGCTCGACAACGCCGTCCGCAAGCCCGAAGCGTTCGGGCTGAACTGCGGGATCGGCCCCGAATCCATGCTCAACGCGCTGGAAATTCTGCTCAAACAGTGCCATTATCCGGTGATTGCGCGTCCGAACGCGGGAATGCCCAAGAACGTGGACAACCGCTCCTTTTATATGTGCAGCCCCGAATATTTCACGACCTACGCGGCGCGTTTCGTCTCGCTGGGCGTTCAGGGCGTGGGCGGATGCTGCGGCACAGGACCCGATCATATCCGCGACATGGCGAGAAGCATCAGTCCCCTCAGCCGTTCCAGAAAAGCGGCGGAGAAAATCTTCGTCAAGGAGGACGCCGTCCCGGAACAGCAGACCGTTCCGCTGGCGGAACGCTCCGGTCTAGGAGCCAAGCTCGCGGCCGGAAAATGGATTCAGTCCATCGAAATCGTTCCGCCACAGGGATACGAACTGGAAAGCACCCTCGAAAAGGCGCGTCTCAGCAGGGAGGCCGGATTCGACGCGGTGAACCTGCCGGACGGTCCCCGCGCCAGTTCGCGCGTCTCTTCCCTCGTGACCGCCGTGCGGATCCTCAACGAAGCCGGAATCGAACCCGTGCTTCACTTCTGCTGCCGCGACCGCAACCTCATCGGAATGCAGGCGGACCTCCTCGGCTGCGCGGCCATGGGAATCCGCAATCTGCTTTTCATCACTGGCGACCCGCCCAAGCTCGGCGACTACCCCTTCGCGTCCGGAGTGTTCGACATGGATTCCATCGGCACGGCGCGTCTTCAGGGACGCCTCAACCGCGGCCTCGACATCGCCGGGAAAAGCATCGGAAAACCGACCGCGGCGGTCATCGGCGTGGGCGCCGACCCCAACGCCATCGACATGGAACGCGAAATCCGCCGGACGCGCGAAAAAATCGACGCCGGAGCGGAATTCCTGATTACCCAGCCGGTCTTCGACGTCGAACCCCTTCTGCGGTTCATCGACGCGGTGCCGGGCCTTTCCGACCTCCCCGTCATTGCGGGCGTCTGGCCGCTCGCCAGCTACCGCAACGCCGAATTCATGCGCAATGAGGTTCCGGGCGTCATCGTGCCCGATTCCATCATGGAGCGCATGGCGCGGGGAACCACCAAGGAGGAACAGCGCGCGGAAGGAATCCGGATCGCCCGGGAAGCCGTGGCGGCCATCCGTCACAAAGTGGCCGGAATTCAGGTGAGCGCGCCGTTCGGCAATGTAAAAACCGCCATCGCGGTTATCGCCCCGGAATAATCTTTCTTTCCTCCGGCAAAACGATTCCGAACAGCTTCTCGGCGTTTTGGTGGAAAATTTTTCCGTTGTCTTCTTCCGAAAGCCCGAGCGAAAGGACATCCCCGATCGCCTTTTTATGGCAGATCGCCGGATAGTCGCTGGCAAACAGAATCCGGTCCGTTCCGTGCGACAGGATCATGTTCCGCATCTTTTCCCGATCCAGCGCCCAGAGCGTGCTGGAAACATCCAGATACAGATTTTTCCCCAGCAGATGCTCGCAGACCTCGTCCCATCGTGCATACCCGCCCAGGTGCGCGGCGATCACGGTCATGTGCGGAAAACGTTCCAGAACGCGCGCAAGCCGGACAGGCGCGGAAAAGTCGTTCACGGGATCGCCCATGTGGAACAGAATCGGGAGCGAATCGCCGATCGCCTCGTAAATCCGCAGCATCTTCGGATCGTCGAGATAGAACCGCTGGAAATCGGGGTGGAACTTCAGTCCGCGGAGTCCCAGCGCCCGAATGCGGCGGATTTCCGAAGGGAAGTCCTCAAAATCCGGATGGAGCGCGCCGAATCCGGTCAGGAGCTCCGGATACTGGCTCTGGAGGGCGCTGATGAAGTTGTTGATGGCGGCCACCTGCGTAGGCTTGGTCGCACACGAAAAGATCACGGTCCGGCCGACACGGGCGGTCCGCAGACTTCTCAGGAGATCGTCCAGAAGACCGCTTCCCTGCCAGTGGAACCCGTAATATTCTTCCAGGTCGTGAATGACCTTTCCCGCGATTCCAGGCGGGAAAATATGGGAATGCACATCGAAGTATTTCATATTGATCAATCCGGTCCGCGAGAGGCGGACAACTTTGTTATTCCATGATGAAGACGCATCCGTGTTCCGTCTCGTAGACGGGACGCCAGCCGCGGTCCTTGAGATAATCCACATAGTCTTCGCGCTTGGCAAGGACGAAGGCGTATTTTGCGCCCGTCAGACGGGCGAGCCTTCCGGGCGAAAGCCGCTCGGGCGAAAGGAGGAGCCGTTCCATTTCATACGTCTTTTTCGGGTCCGCCGCCACGGAAAAAGCGGGGTCCATGCCCCACAGATAGACCTGCTTGCGGTTGGCGTGGAAGATTGTCGGAAAATCGCCCCAGTTGAAGTTGACCAGCACGGCGTTTTCCGGCAGGTTCTTGCCCATCCATTCGCCGATCGCCTTCGCGGACGGCGTCGTGCCGCGCGAAATGCTGATGTTCATCACGGACGAGAAACACGCCATCGCCATCGCGACAAGGGTCAGGACCAGACAGAATTTCATCGGACGCTCCCGCCACGGCAAGAAGATTTTCTCCTTCAGCGCGCGGTCGAAAACGAGTCCCGCCAACAGCACGGTGAAAGGCGCGGCATATTCGATGGTCCGCTGGACCACCAGAATGCCTCCGGTGAAAAGCAGAGCAAGGACCGCAATCGCGATCAGATGGGACGGCAGGGAGGAAATTCCCCGGAACTCGATCAGCCGGGCAAGGCACAGGAACGTGAAGTAGAAGAAAATGTAAAACGGAATCGCGATCTTGTGCCACGACAGCATCGGCGCCATCATCTCCTTCGGCGGCATCAGCGAAACCTGCTTCCCGGCGCCGTCGGACAGCAGGGGACCGAACAGGGCGTCCCACGACTGGACCTTCCAGATCAGGAACGAATTCGGAAACTGCGGGTGGATCAGGAGTCCGAGAAGAACCCCCGCCAGCGCCGCGACGAAGATCCAGAGCGATTTCCAGGAGTCGTCCCGGAATCCGACCAGCGCAAACACCGCCGCCGGAATCAGGATGAACTGCGGATTGGAGTAGCTCCATGTGTAGAAAAAGGAAATCCCCAGCGTCCACAGCGAACGCGAACGCAGGCTTCCCCTCGACAGCATCGCAATCAGAAGCAGGAGGAACGCCAGCGAAAGCACGTGCGGCCGGAGCATGAGAAACCGGAAGGTGAAGTTCGGAATGGACAGCGGCATCAGGATGGACATCGCCAGAATCAGCGGCGGAGAGACGCCCAGCCGCTTCATCGTGTAAATAAAGGCCAGAAGCGTGACGCCCATGAAGATCAGGGCGGGAAGATGGAACGGGGCGTCCGTGCTCAGCCCGAGGAATTCCTGCGTGCGGACAATTCCCCACAGGGCGAAATGATACAGGAGTTCCTTGTCCGCAAAGGTGTCGCGCCAGACCGAAAGCTCCAGCCACGGAAACTTTTTCGCGCAGAAGACCGAAGGGCCCATGTCCGCCATCGCCATGTGGTAATAGGCGTCGTTCGAGATTTCGCCGCCGCCCATGCACGGGGGCCGGAGGACGCACAGCCACGCGAAGGGAATGAGAAACGCCAGCATCAGGAAAAGCCCGGCGTGCTTTCCTCCGACGGCGGGAAGCGCATTTTCGGCGGATGGCGGAAGAGGGTTCATTCCGGAGGCCGCGCTTTCAGCGGATATAGCGGCCGATGATCGGCGCCAGTTTTTCTTTCAGGTCCGGACGGATCGCCTCGGGAGCGGTGATGACGGCCCCTTCCAGCGCCCGGGAACAGGAACAGGTGCGTCCGACCGAAGCGAAGGAATCCGCGAAGTGGACGATGAGCTTCTTGGCCAGCGCGACATTGGCGATGAAATTGTCGATGATCATGGAGACGGTCACATGGTCGTGTTCGTCGTGCCACGAATCGTAATCGGTGACCATGGCGGCCGTCGCATAGCAGATTTCGGCTTCGCGCGCCAGCTTGGCTTCCGGGAGGTTGGTCATCCCGATCACGTCGAACCCGAGCGAGTGATAGCACTTCGATTCGGCGGCGGTGGAAAACGCAGGGCCTTCCATGTTCACATAAGTTCCCTTGCGGTGGACCATGCTGCGGCGTCCGCCGCTCTCCGGGAGCTCCGCCAGAGCCTTCTGCGCCGCGTTCACCGCGAGCGCGGACATGCACGGGCAGACCGGATGCGCAAAGGCGATATGCGCCACGATGCCGTCACCGAAGAAGGTATGGGAGGCCGAACTTTTCGTCCGGTCGTAGAACTGGTCGATGATCACCACGTCGCGGGGAACGTACGGCTCCTGAAGGCTCCCGACCGCGGAAATGCTCAGGATATGGGTCACTCCGAGCGTCTTCAGGGCATAGATGTTGGCCCGGTGGTTGAGCTCGGAAGGCATGATCGTATGACCCTTCCCGTGACGGGGCAGAAAGAAAAGGGTGGTCCCGCCGATGACGCCTTCCAGAATCGGCGCGGAGGGGTTGCCGAACGGGGTTTCGATTTCATGCGTCCGGACAAGATCGATGTGGTCGATTTTCTCCAGTCCGCTTCCTCCGATGATTCCCAGTTTCATTCTCAGCTCTCCTTCCGTTTTTTTCGTGAAACACTCGAAGAAATTATACCACGTTTTCCCCCTTTTTCAACTTGTTTTTCGAGATAAGACGGGAAAAAAGGACAACGGAGGGTTGCATTCTCGGCTTGGCGCGTTATCTTTTCCGAATAGAGAATCCTTGAAAATACAGGAGAAACGATGAACGCCTTTATGAAAACATTTCTGGGAGTCCTGCTGTTCGCCGCGTCTTTCCCGGTTTTCTGCGATGATTTCGAAGACCTGATCCAGGCGTCCGCCACCATCGCAAAAAACTATAACGGAGCCATGGACGCCCCCAGGACCCGCTTCGATCAGGAATACCGCGAGCATCTCCAGAACTTCAAGCGGCTCTCCGGAAACGTCCAGTCCGTCATCCGCAGCATGGGACTCGGCCAGGATTTCAATTTTCCCGCCATCGCCAATGAGCTCGAAGCCATCTATACAGGCAACTCGGGACGCTCCAAGAAACAGGGACAACCCTTCAAGGAGAACGTCCCGTACTCCAATTCGCCCGAAGGCCTCCTGAAGGCGCTTCAGTTCGACATCAACGCACTGCGCAAAATGGACTTCACCACCGACGACGGCGGTTCCATCAAGGCCTCCCTCGAAACCCGAAGAAAGCTCAAGGAATTCGAACGACTGTTCAATTTCTTCCATGACATCGCTCCGTCCGTCCAGAAAAACCAGACGGATGTTTCGCTCCTGAAGATTTTCGAGGCCCGCGCCTCCCGGATGCAGGCCCTTTCCATCGAACTGTCCCTGCTTCTCCGCAAAGGCGAACCCGGCTCCTACCAGAAATACAATCTCCAGGAGGAAACGGAAACCTTGATCCGGAGCTATAATGACCTGGCGGACGCCGCGGATAAGAATCAAAACCAGAACCAGAAAAAACGCCCCTTCAAAACCAACCGTCTGGACGGCAAAAGCGCAACGGCCCTCCGGACGGAAATGGGGGTCTCCTACCGACGCATCCGGGAAATTCTCATACAGCTCGACCAGGCAGGGTTCGAGAGCGATCCGCCCCTCCGCTCCAAGGCATCCGCCGGAAAGGATTCGGACGACCCGGCCGCCGCCCTGAAAAAAGGCGGAAAAAGCGAAAACGCCTATGGCGACATGTCCCGCGCAAAACTGGTGGATGAACTCGAAAAAAGACGCGCCGACATCTTCCGCGGCAATACCTCCATGGACGGCTTCGATACCCAGTCGGAACGGCTCTACGGTCTTACCCTTTCCCGCGACCAGAAGAAGCTCTATAACAGCTATCTGAAGGAATTCCAGGATCTCGGCTACGCTTCGGGCCTCGCCACCCGGAGCGCAATCCTCAAAATCCATACAAAGCTCAAAAGCGAAAAAGAGAGCACTCCGACCCCGGAAATCGTGAAAATGCTGGAACGGCTTGACAAAGAGGAAAAGAAAATCAAGGACGAACAGAAAGTCAAGCTCGAAGTCAGGAAGGGGAGCTCCGGAAAGCAGTTATGAGCGACCTCATTTTCAAGGACGGGGAAAACTGGACGGCCGGAGGGCTTTTCTTTCCCAGAACCGTTCCGCTCCATTCCATGCTCGTCTCCTGCGGGTATGAAACGCGCACCTCCCCCAGCTACGATTTCAACGGACTCCTCCGCGGACAGTCCGAATTCACCATTTTCCAATACACCATCGACGGCGAAGGCTCGCTCGACTACGAAGCGGGAACCTTCAAAATGCGTCCGGGCAACGCCATGCTGCTTCACGTCCCGCACAACCACCGCTATTACCTCGCCCCCGGCACGCCGTCCTGGCGACACCTTTTCCTGACCATCACCGGCTCGGAAGCCATCCGCCTCATGCGGGAAGCCGAAAACCGCTACGGTCCCGTGGTCAGCCTCCCTCAGGATTCGTCTCCGATCCGCAAGGCCGCCGAAATCATTGATGGCTTGCGGGAAAAGAACCTCAAAAGCCCGTTCCTGATTTCCTCCCAGGTCTATGATTTCGTAACCTCGCTTCACGACTATTTCGCCGACGCCTCACGCGGGACGGAACGCCTGAACTCCCTCCTCATCCGCTCGGTACACAACTTCTGCATGACCCATCTGGCCGATGACATCGACGTGGACGACATTGCGCGCGAAGCCGGCTACAGCCGCGCCCATTTTTCACGCCTTTTCCATCATCTGTATGGAGTCCCGCCCTCCCAGTATCTGACGGAATTGCGGCTCCGCGCCGCCATCCGGATCCTCCAGATCGAACTCTGTTCCGTCAAGGAGATCGCGGCCCGCTGCGGCTTCAAGGACGAAAGTTACTTCTGCAAGGTCTTCAAACGCTACCACGGTCTGTCTCCGAAAGTCTTCCGGCAGGGCGGCACGATTCCCTCCGCCAACGAGCGCTGATCCCTTCAAGCACGGCAAAGTTTCCGTACATGAAAAAAGCCCCTTTTGACGGGGGCTTTTGAAAAAAACGAATGATCAGGAATCAGGCCTTGCCGGCTTTGCATTTGAGCTTTTCGTAGTCGGCCTTGGAGATGAACTTCGTCAGATTGGTGCCGTCATCGTCTTTGGCTCTGACCGCGTAGCGTTCCTGAATGCCCTTGCTGGTTTTTCTCTTGTAGATAACCTTCGTGCATTTGGCTTCGTCGATCTTGACCATTGCTCTCTTCTTGACGTTGTAGATCTGCATTTTGAATGCTCCCTTCTCTGTTGGTTTGCGGATACACTTTGTATCCTCGGCTATAAAAAATTATCATACCTGAAAATAAATGCAAATAGAAATTCAAAATTTTTTCACTTTTTTTGAGGTTATTTTGAGGTGAAACGCCATTTTCTCCGTTTTTCTGCCTACTTTGTGAATAATTTCAACGAGATACAACAATTTTTCAGAAAAGATAAAAGGCAAGGGACTCACGCCCATTCCGCAGGACCGGAAAAGGGACTCAGCGGAGCCGGTGATACACGTTTCCGGACTTTTTCACGCGCCGCAGAAGCTCCAGCCCGATCAAAGCGGACATGACTTCACCGGCGGGCAGGTCGGCGGCGGCGGAAATATCGTCGACCGAGGCGTCGCCCTTCTGGAGGAAGTCGAGGATCTTTCCCGCTTCCGTGCTGACGGAGGAATCGGCGGCCTCCCGGAAGAAATCGTCCGCCGCGTTTTCCTCGCGGACCGTATTCTCCGCATGGGCGAATCCGGGGAGGAAGTCGAACTCCTCGAGGATGTTGTCGAAATTCTCCACAAGGATGGCGTTCTGGCGGATCAGCCGGTTGCAGCCCGCCGCCTGGGGATTGTCCGCCTGCCCCGGCACGGCAAACACGATGCGCCCCTGTTCGAGCGCGAAGGCGGCCGTGATCAGGGAACCGCTGTTGAGTCCGGCCTCGATCACCAGCGTGGCGCGGCAGAGTCCGGAAATGATCCGGTTGCGCATGGGAAACGAATGACGCGTAGGCGAAAACTCCATGGGGAACTCGGAGATCACCGCACCGTGCTTCATGACCTCCCGCGCAAGGGGGATATGGTCCTGGGGCTGAATCCGGGCAAGTCCGCCTCCCAGCACGCTGACCGTCTCTCCGCCCGCATCGAGCACGGCCTGATGAGCGGTGACGTCCACGCCGTAGGCGAGGCCGGAAACCACCGTGAAGCCGGAGAACGCCGCCGCTTCGGCCAGATGACGCGCCATGCGCTGTCCGTAGGCCGTCATGTTGCGGGTGCCGACGATTCCGAGGGAACGCTGTGAGATGTTTTCGGGAATCGTCCCGCGCACATACAGACAGATGGGGGCGTCGTGGATCGTGGAAAGAAGCTCCGGGTAATCCTCTTCAAAACGCGTGATGATGCGCGCGCCTCCGCGTTCGGCCAGATCGAGTTCGCCGGCCAGGTCCACATGGTCTTCCCAGTGGACGATCTTGTCCGCGAGAGCTTCGCTGATTCCCTGAACGGAGGCGAGGTCGCGCGCGGAAGTGCGGAATATCTCGGAGGGTTCGCCGCAGAAACCGAGCAGGGCGGACAGCCGCGCCGGACCGATTCCGCCCATGAGGTTCAATATGACGCAGGCTTCGTGATCGGTCATAGACGTCCGCTCACGGCTTCTTCGATCTGTTCGCGTCCGATGCCGGAAAAGACATCCGCATGGCCGATCCGGTCCGCAAGAACGACCTTGATCCTGCCTCCGGTGCTTTTCTTGTCATGGGTCATGGCGTCGAGCAGCGATTCCGGAGAGATGCTTTCCCCGGCGTCCACCGGCAGCTTGAACTCCCGGAGAAGGGCTTCCTGTCTCCGCGCCTCGTCTTCGGACATCAGGCCTTCCGAAACCGCCAGGTCGGCGGCCATGGACATGCCGATGGAAACCGCCTCGCCGTGCGCGAATTTCGTATAGCCCGTGACCGATTCCAGCGCATGGCCGAAGGTATGTCCGTAGTTCAGGATCGCGCGGAGGTTAGACTCCCGTTCGTCCTGGGCGACCACCTGTCCCTTGAGCTCGCAGCACCGTTTCACCGTCTCCGCGATGGGAGAGGTCGGGGCCAGACGCAGGAGTTCCGCCGCGGAACGTTCCAGAGTCTCGAACAGTTCGCCATCGAGGATGACGGCGGTTTTCACCATTTCAGCGAAACCGTTGGACAGCTCCCGCGCGGGAAGCGTCCGAAGAAAATTCATATCCATCAGAACCAGCATGGGCTGGAAAAACGCGCCGATCAGATTTTTTCCTTCCGGCAGATCGACTCCGGTCTTGCCGCCGACCGAGGAATCCACCATGGCCAGCAGGGTCGTGGGAACCTGAATGTAGCGGGTCCCTCGCATGTAGAGGGCGGCCGCAAGGCCCGTCATGTCGCCGCAGACGCCGCCCCCGAGGGCCACGAAGACCGAGGAGCGGTCCAGTCCGGCCCGGACTGCGGCGCGGCAGATGTTTTCCACCGTTCCGAGATGCTTGGAGCCTTCGCCCGCTTCAAATACGAATTTCTCGGCGGACGCCGCATTCTTCCGGATGGCCTCCAGATACTTGTCCCCATAAAGGGGATCCATGTTGGAATCGACGACCAGCAGCACGTTTTTCGTCATTACGTACGACGCCAGCAAATCCGCCGCGTTCAGATCGCTTCCGATCAGGATCGGATAGGAACGTTCTCCCAGTTCGATGCGAAGAGTCTGCATTTTATTCATGTCCCACGGCGATCCTTCCTCCCCATTTTTCAAGGCGGTCCTTGATGAAATCGACAATTTGAGCGTGCTCCTCCTTGCCGGAGCCGGAAACTTTCATGATCGGCCGGCCGAATTCAAACCAGATCGGCCTTTCGCGGCGGATCGGCCCGAGGTCTTTTACAAGACGTCCGTTGTTCAGGAAATCGGTCCGCAGGGCAAAGGGAATAATCGGAACGTCCGCATGGCGCGCCAGCTTGACTCCGATCGTGTTGAACTGCGACGGATCAAACACGGCGGACCGGGTGGACTGCGGAAAGATGATGACGCTTTTTCCCGCCTGAAGACGTTCCTTCCCGAGATCCATGACGGCCTTGAAATCCTCCCTCGGATTGACGCGGTCGACTGGGATGCACTCCAGATTCCGCATGATGTCGCCGAAGAGCGGGACGTCCAGAAGGGAACGCTTGATGACGAAACAGAAGTCGCGTCTAGGACGCACGAAAGCGTGCATGACGGCGGTCTCCAGCAGACTCATGTGATTGCCGATCATCACGGCAGGCTCCGGAAAACGGGAAAGGTTGTCGAGTCCCCGCAGATGGAATTTTCCGCCGCAGCTTTCCACGATCCGGATATTCTTCAGAGAGTAATCAACCTGGTTCTGGTCGGTGAATATCCCCTTCCGGCAGCGGCAGCCGGAACAGGAGAACACGTAGAAGTTGCGGATATAAAAGGAAAGGCGGGTGCCCAGCGAGACATATTCCCACGCACTCCGCGGAAAATCTTCCGGAGTGTCGTAGGTGTCCGCGGTGAATTCAGTTTTGAGAAGCATTTCCGATTACCTCCCGGCCGCGGCGGCCAACTCCTTATAGGTGGTTCGTCCGTCGTACAGGGCTTTTCCGACAATGACGCCTTCCAGATTGGGCAGTTTCAGCGCAGCCAGAGCCGCCGCGTCCTGCGCCCCGGAAACGCCGCCCGAGGCGATGATCGAACAGTCCGGGACGATCCGGCAGAGTTCGGAGGTGGGACCGAGGCTCGGACCCGTGAAAGCGCCGTCGGTGGCGATGTCGGTGAAAATGATCCTTCCGACGCCCAGCGCGGCCATATTCTTCGCCAGTTCCGACGCCTTGACGCGGCTGGTTTCGAGCCAGCCCCGCAATGCGACCATGCCGTCGCGTGCGTCGATCCCGACCACGAGGCGTTCCGCGCCGAACCGGGCGAGAAAGCTCCGGACCAGATCCGGATTTTCACAGGCGGCGGTCCCGAGGATGACCCGGGAAATGCCGAGCTCAAACATCTTTTCGGCGTCCTTTTCGGTGCGGATGCCTCCGCCGATCTCGCAGGGAATCTTGACTTTTCCGCAGATCTCGCGGATGGAATCGATGTTGACCGGATGTCCGGCCTTGGCGCCGTCGAGGTCCACCAGATGGATCAGGGGCGCCCCGGACTCCTGCCAGACGGCCGCCTGGGCGGCGGGCGTCCCGTCATAGACGGTCTCCCTGTTGTAGTCGCCCTGGAACAGCCGGACGCAGCGCCCGTTCCGCATATCGATGGCCGGAAAAATCAGCATGTTCCGGAACTTCCTTTCGCGCAGATATTTACAAAGTTTCTAAGAATCGCAAGCCCGCAGTCCTGACTTTTTTCCGGGTGGAACTGCGAAGCGAAGATGTTGCCGCGTCCGACGGCGGCCGCAAACTCCACCATGTAGGTGCAGCGGGCCGCGACACAGGACGGGTCGTCCGGCTTCGCATAATAGGAATGGACGAAGTAGAAGAAGGAATCCTTCGGGATCCCCTTGAGAAACGGATTGCTTTCGTCCGGAACGATCGAGTTCCAGCCGATCTGGGGAATCTTCTCCCCGAGATCCGGGAAACGCACGACCTTGCCCGGAAAAACGGAAAGGCCCGGAACGCCGGGCGCTTCCTCGCTGGAGTCCAGAAGCATCTGCATTCCGAGGCAGATTCCCAGGAAAGGCAGCCCGGAGGCCGCCGTTTTCCGGATGAAGGGAACCATGCCCGAGGAATTCAGATGCTCCATGCCGTCGCCGAACGCGCCGACGCCGGGAAGGACTACGCCGGAGGCTCCTTCCGCGTCGGCGGGTTTTTCCACGATCCGGACGTTTGCGCCGACGAATTCCAGCGCTTTGGAAACACTCATGAGGTTTCCCATTCCATAATCGATCAGGGCGACGAAGCTCATGGAACTTACACTCCGGAGAAGGCCGCGAAGCCGCCGTCGACGGGAACGACCGTTCCGTTGACGAAGCCGGACGCGCCGTTGTCCACCAGCCAGAGGAGCGTGCCGGAGAGATCCTTGGGCTCGCCGAACCGTCCCATCGGGGTGTGGGAGAGGATCGTGTTGCCGCGGGCGGTCAGGGAACCGTCGGGGGTGGTCAGGAGGGCGCGGTTCTGGTCGGTCAGGAAGAACCCGGGAGCGATGGCGTTGACCCGGATGCCGACCTTGGAAAGGTGCGTCGCCAGCCACTGGGTGAAGTTGCTGACCGCCGCCTTGGCTCCGCTGTAGGCCGGAATCTTGGTCAGCGGACGGAACGCGTTCATCGAGGAGATGTTGATGATGGTGCCGCCGCCCTTGAGGACCATGTCCTTGGCAAAAATCTGGGTGGGAAGCAGGGTCCCGATGAAGTTCAGGTTGAAAACGAAGGAGATGCCCACGGGATCAAGGTCGAAGAAAGAGACTTTCCCTTCCACGGAACCGTCCGCATCGGCCTTTTCGAGATATTCCTTGGAGGTGGTTCCCTTGGGATGATTTCCGCCCGCGCCGTTGATGAGGATGTCGCAGGGGCCGAGCTTGGCGTTGACCACTTCCCTCGCGGCCATCAGGCTTTCCTTTTCAAGGACGTTGGCGGAAACGCCGATGGCGACGCCGCCCGCCGCGTTGATGCGTGCGGCCGCTTTTTCCGCATTTTCAAGGCGGAGGTCCAGAATGGCCACTTTGGCGCCGCATTCCGCAAGGGTTTCAGCCATGGTGCTGCAGAGGATTCCGCCCCCGCCGGTGACAACCGCCACTTTACCGCTCAGATCGACTTTGAAAGGAACACTCATTTTCCACTTCTCCCGAATTGTTTGAATGATTTACGCTGACTGCTTCCGTCCGGCGCTGACGCCGGATGCGTGAATGGAGGGCAATACAACGTGTGCGGAGTACTGTAGCACGGGTCAGCCTTATTTTCCAATGCCTGCGGAAAGTTTTTTCAGACCAAACTTGTACTCCGGAGAGTCAAGCCTTTCCTGTTCCATAACCGATGAACAAGGCTTCCCGAAAGCTTCCGGAGAAACGCATCTCCCGCATTTTTGAGCGGCGACGACCGGAAGGCCTCCTCCTATATAGTACCGGGACAAGTTCCCGAAGAATACGAAGGTAAAGAAAATGGGGTTTTCCTGCCCTCGAACTCCGCGGCAGGAAAGAATTCACAGCACCCCGGCAAACGGGTTTTCCGTCTCAAAATACCGCTGGAACCGGACAAAATCCGTAATCTTTTTTCAAAAAAATCGTCCGGGGGGATTGACAACGCGGGAAATTGAATTATAATAAAATTGGACAGTGTCCATTTTAACCTTGGAGGCAGCTATGACAAGAACGTTCACAACGTGTTTGAGCCTGCTGTGGTGCTGCGCTCTGGCGGCGCTTGAGTTTCCCGATTTCGACTCCGGACGCAACCTGCCCGAGGATAAAGTCTATCCGCAGGGACGCATTTTCCCCTTCTCAGGATTTCAGCCCGCCGACGTGAAGGAGCTCCGGGAAAAAGGATATACCATGGCCGGGCCCGCCTACGGCTCCAACCGGGATGTGATGCTCGAAACCGCCGCCAAGCTCCATTTCCCCGTAATCTATACGGTCTGCGGGCAGGAAAAGGGCGAGCCCCTTACCGCGAAACACCTGAACGATCCCGCTTACTCCCCGGACTGGAAGCAATTGGAAGAGAGCATCGCCGGACAGGTCAAAGAAGCCGTCGGGAAATATCCGAACATCGTCTGGTGGTACCTGACTCCCGAAGAACTGAGATACTGGCGGAAAAATGAATACCAGTATCTCCAGACGGCCTACCGCGTCATCCGCGAAAACGATCCGCTCAAACGTCCCGTCTGGATGTATCTTCCCAATCATTACAACTTGACGGCGTTGAAGAAATACGTCGAATACAACGATATTCTCGGCAAGGGCGCTTACGCGAATTATTCGAACATGGCGTTCAACCGCGTCTGGATCCGGTGGTCTGCCGAAAATCAGGTTTCCGCACTGGAAGGGGCGCCCGACGGCAAATTCAGCCTCTGCGTCCCGGAAATGTTCCAGAACCCGCCCGAAGGAAAAATCGACCGCATCGAAGCGTGGGCGCGGCACGACGTGTATCTTTCGCTGGCTTGCGGAGCCCGCGGCGTGGCCGTCTTTTCGCTGGCCCGGCGCAAAAGCATGGACGACAAGGTGCACGCTCTTTACTATGGCGCCTACTCGAAAATCGCCTCGGAACTGACGGGAAAGGATGGTCTCGGACAGGTCTTTCTTTTCGGAGAGCCCTGCAATGACCTCAAGGGACAGGCCGTCGGCGCGGAAAATCTGACCATTTCGCCGGGAACGGCCGGGAAGGAGACGTTCCAGTGCCAGCCGGTCAAAATGACCGGATTGCTTTACCGACGGGCGCACTATCTGGTCATGGTCAATTCCTCGGAAAAACCGGTCTCGTTCCGAATTGACGGAATCACCGGAAAGGTGAAAGTGAAAGACGTATGGACCGAGACGCCGCCGGTTCCGGCCGGAGGAAGCCTTATGCTTCAGCTCAAGCCGCTGGAAGTGAAAGTCCTGAAAATAACCCCGGAGACGGAAAAGTGAATGAACCGACGGAAAAAGCGAAAATCATCTTTGCGGGGAGACGCCAGTGCTTCTACCGCAGCGAGTCTCCTGCATTCGTCTTCAATCTGATGAACTTCGCGCCGAACGACCTCAGGAACTGCCGTCTGACCGTGAACATGGGGCCGGAACTGACGCGGAGCGAAATCATTCCTCATCTCGGCACGTTCAAAACCGATATCCGGATCGAGTTTTCCGCCGGATCACTGAAGCATGGCTGGTATGAACTCCGGACGGAGCTGTCCGGCGAAGAAGGACTGCTGGCGTGCGACGTCCGGCGGATCGGCATCGCCCGGGAACCGGTGCGGAACCGGGTGCGTCTGTGGCACTGGCCGGCAACCGTCCATTACAACGCGTTGGAGGCGGACCGTAAAATCGCCGTGCGCCAGCTGGAGCGGCTCGCGGAACTGGGCTATGACTGGGCGCAGTTCCGGGCGGAATGGGCGTTTTGGGAACCCGAAAAAGCCGCCCGTCTGATCGAAGAGGCGATGATGCTCGGAATCGAGCTGGGAATTCTGATCGAAAACTCCCAGGGCGGAATGTTCCGGATGACGCCCGACCTCCCCCCGGACGCCGAACTGATCGATGCCGACGGCAAAAAAACGGGACTGGCCAACGCCCACGATCCGAGAGTCCGGGAATATTGCCGGATGCGGATGGACCATCTCATGCGGCTGTTCCGGGAATTCCCCTCCTGCACCACGGTCTTCATGAACAGCGAGGTGGAGGACCGCCTGAAGCTGTCGTTCAACCCCGAAACCCGGAAAATGCACGAAGAGGCTCTGGGATTCCCGCTGGAGAAGATCAGACGCAAGGACTGCATTTTCACCGCCCCCCTGACGGACGGCGATTTCCTTCTGCCGGGGGTAATCCGCGACGACGATCCGGAATACGTCTATTCAAAATACTACTTCAAATCGGGCGACGGCTTCGTGACCGTCAATACCGCGATGGGAGATGTCGTGCACCGCTACCGTCCGGACATGGTCACGATTTCGGATCCCATGCGCTACTGCTCCGTGTTCGGACGTTTCGGCGGCATAAACGCGGTCAGTTCATGGACCTACACCAATCCCGATCCCAAGGCAACGTTCTTCATCGAAACGCTCCGGCGCGAAGCCGGACACGATTCAAAGGAATTCATCCATACGGTCACCCTGTGGAACTATGCAGGAAGCCTGGTCCCCAGCGGAAAGGACCGCTTCGCACGCGAACAAACGCTCCGCATGGAGCCGGACCGTTTCACGGAAAACGCCTGGCTGAACTTCTCCCGCGCACCCCTGGCCGTCGGGACCTATTTCGGCAGTCCGCTGGAATTCTTCTTCCGGCAGGGCGATCCGTTCATCTATTCGCCGGAAACGGAAACCGCGATCGCGGAGTTTGCCCGTCGGGTTCTGCATCCGTTCGGAGAGCTCATGCGCCGGACGGCCCAATCCCGGCGCGAAATCGCCGTGCTGGATTCTTTCGCCTCGCGTGTCTACGGAGTGTCGCCGCGTCCCTACAACCATTATCCGAACTATGCGGTCTACAACTTTTACACCCTGCTGGGCATGGCACACCTGCCGGCGGATGTGATTTTCGACGAAACGGTCATGGAAAGCGGGCTGGAAGGCTACAAAATACTGATCCTGCCGGTCTGCGACACCCTGCCGGAGACGGTCTACCGCCGGATTCTGGCGTTCGCCGAACAGGGCGGCACCGTCATTGCCG
>CAZORN010000019.1:0-28280 GCA_964581935.1 uncultured Victivallales bacterium | reverse complement strand
ATGCAAGCAGTGAAAATCAATTCTTTTCAAAAAATATTTCGGTTTTGTAAGGAAAGATCACTTGACAGCCTCAATCATCATTTTTCGGGATAAATCAGGACCGTTTTCTTATGGCAATTCGATAGTTTCAGACTCAAACAACCGCATTTTCATACTTACAGAAAGCGACGGGGTCGGAGCGGAAAAAAGAGGCGGTCAGCGGTCGGGGGAATCAGAAAAAACCCCTCATAAAAAAACAGATGTACAATAAATGAAAAATCTCACCGCAGTACAGGGATATTATGAGCGTTGATGACCTCGACGTCGATGGTTTCCCGGAGCGGGGCGCCGGGCTCTCCGTTTTCGATGATGTCGATGAGAAGATCCGCGGCGCGGCAGCCGAGGCGGAAAGGATGCTGGTCGACGGTCGCGATGGGAAGGACCGTGCTGATTCCAGCCACATTTCCGAAGCCGGTGACCGTAAAATTTTCCCGCCACGGAATTTTCAGGGTTTTCATGGCCCTGACGATGTTCAGAAGATCATTGTCGCTTCCGGTGCAGATCACGGTGCAGGCGGGGAATTTCCTGCGGATGACTTTGAGAGCCTCCCTTGCGTCGAACTCGGAATGTTCGACACCGGAAAAGGTTCTTTCGGAAGCGCCGCCGATGCCGAATTCAAGCATGGCGGCGTGGAATCCCTTGAGGCGTTCGGACATGATCCCGTGGGGGAAATAGATGACGATGTCGCGGTGTCCGCGCGCAAGGACCTCCTTCATCATATCGTATCCGCCCTGAAAGTTGTTGCTGGTGATCATGTGCAGCGGGGAATCGTCCGGGCGCGGTTCATAATCGATGTAAAGACAGGGAATCGGGCACGCACCGACGAAACCGTAAGACTGGGTGATGATGCCCTGAACGGGAGAGCGGAACAGTTTTTTCAAGGCGGAATTGAGTTCACGCGGAGGCGGATAAAAACAGCAGGTCATATAATTCCGCTGGAACGCGCGGCTCTGGATGCCGTGAAAGACGCCCGTATAATACGCGGGAAGGACCGAACCGAGAAATGCGATCTGTCCTTTCGGATAGGGAGCCGCGGAAGCAACGCGGGTTCCCTGCCCCCGTTTGCCGCGCTCGAGAAAGCCCTCGGCGGCCAGCAGCGCGACCGCCTTGTTGGCGGTTTTTTTATTGATTGAAAAACGTCGTGCAAGATCATATTCGGAAGGGAAGCGGGAACCCGGCGGAAACAGTCCGTCCCCGAGTTCCTTTTTCAGGACAATCAGAATCGGTTCGAGTTTTTCCATCGCATCAGATCTCCTTCGCAAAGCGGTTGAAGGCAAAGAGGGGAGCTTCCGGGAAATGGATGGTCCGGAGAGATTCGCACCGGGCTTCTGCCTTGAACCGGTTTAAGGCCGATGAGGCCTTTCTCCTTTCAATATACTCCCGGAAAGCGGGTGGGTCAAATGATATAAAAAGATTCCTTCCCGAAAAACAGGGTTTGTTTTACATAAAAAGCGGATGGTCCGGTCAGAGGCGGTTCGGAAAAATCACGTTTCAGGGGAAAGCGGCGGGGATTTGCGGCTACGCCAGACATGATAGATCATCGGGATCAGATATTTGAGGATTGCCGCGGTCGGCACCGCGAAGATCATTCCGGCGATCCCGCCCAGCAGACCGCCCAGCAGGACGACGATGATCGTCTCCAGAGTGGTCAGACCGATGGCGCCTCCGACAAGGGACGGATACAGGAACAGCTGTTCAATAATGCCGTTGATCACCGCATAAGTGAGGCAGACGCCCACCAGAATTCCGGCTGTATTGGGACCTCCGAAGGTGATGCAGACCAGCACGGTCAGGAGGAAGCTCGCCACGGGGCCGAGGAACGGCAGCAGGATCGTCATTCCCGCGACCATCGCCAGCAAAGGAGCATAAGGCACGGAAAACAGCGAGAAAGCGGTGATATAGAGAATGGTTTCAATGATGATGATCCACAGGTAGCCGCGCACCCAGCGGCGGAGCATCAGGGCGATCCGGTCGATGATCTCGATGGCTTCGCGCCGCGAAGCCTCGGAAACCGTCGGCATCCAGTTGGTGCCGAAAATGCCGCGGACGTACCAGGCGCCGACGCTTTCGTCCTCGCCGGAAGACGATGCGCCGGTCATATAGTATGCCATTCCATGGAGAAAGTAGAAAAAGAAAAACACGCAGAGCATGACGTCGAAGGCGAAAACGCCGAGTCTGGTGGCGAGAGAAATGATTCCGGAAAGGACGCCCCTGCCCTGCGTGAAGAGGACACCGGCAAACTCCTTGTAATTTTTCTGGAGGTATTCGCGGACGGCGGGGCGGACCTTTGTGACGAAGTCGCGGAAGGAGGAGAACGAAACAACGGAAATGTCGGAAGGAGTCTCCTCGTGCGCGGACGCGGAAGCACTGCCGCCGGACGGCGCGGAGGGAGAAGCTTTGCCGGAATCTTTTTGGGAGACGGAAGACGTCTCGGCGTCGATCCATTTCGTGATGGCTTTTTCCGCTCGCTGGACAACGGCGCTGGAGCCCGCCCATTGCGTCATCCGGTTTCCGAGCCGCACTGCATTCGGGACCAGGAGGACCGCGATGACCGTCAGGACCATGAGGAACCCCAGAAACACGCTGATCACCGCGGCAATGGTGGAAGCCGTCACCAGCCTGGCACGTTCCGCCTCGGCGTTTTCTTTCGGAGAGGGTTCCCTGCCTCCGGCGATCCGGACACGGAGTTTCCTCACGGGAGCATAGAGAAAACCGAGGGCGCGGCAGAATGACCGGACCGGACGGAACTGAAAGAAACGGTTCTCAAAAAACTTCTCCAGAGGAAGGAAGAAGTAGGCCAGGATCAGACCGAAAATCAGGGATTTGAGAAAGGTCGCGGCCAGAATGAAAAGCAGAATGACGACCAGAGCAACCGTAATCCCTGCCCAGGTCCCGGAAACGGAATTTCCGCCGGAATGCCTTTTCGATGAAACCGTCCCGTCCGCCGACTCTTCCCTGCCCGCCGATTTTACCATCTGCCACCCTTCCTTTCTGCCAAAATATAGCACCGCCGGAATGTTTTACAATCCTATGGCTTCTTTCCATTTGCAAAAACATTCCCCGCGATGTATTTTTCCGGACATCTTCACATGAATCATTCCAAAAAGCAGGAAAAACTACATGGATCAGACTCTTTCGCTCGCGCTGAATGAAATAAAGAAATACGGCCTCGACACCGACTGGGTCCTCGAACCCGGCCTGCCCTCCTTTGAAATCCGGTTTTTCAAAGGAAAGGGGCTCATCGCCGCTCCCGATCCGCTGGAACTGCTGTACGGCGTTTACGATTTCGCCGAACGGTTCGGCGGCTACCTCTTCTTCGAGCCCGGCCGCGACCGTTTCGATCCGGAAAGAAAAACGAAGGCCGAAGACGGGATCGCCGTCAAGGCGAAGAAGCCGCTGCTGAAACGGCGCGGATTCATTCAGGAATTTCCGTTCAACGGCGAAACCCCGGACCTCTTCGACTGGATGGCCAAGAACAAGCTCAATTATCTGCTGGTATGGATGAAATATTACGACCATCTTCCGGACGATCTCAAAAGAGAAGCCGCCTTGCGCGGAATCGAAATCGAAAGCGGACACCACAACTTCGACTATTGGATCCCGGGCGCGAAATACGGGAAAACGCATCCCGAATTCTTCGCGGAGATCGGCGGAAAACGCATCGACCCGTCCGGCGGAAAATCCGCATTGCTCCTCAGCGAACAGCTCTGCACGACCAATCCGGAACTTCGCGCAGAGATCGTGAAGAACATGGTTGAATATTGCGAAAAACACCCGGAGGTCAAAACCATCTCCCTGATCCCCAACGACGGCTTCGGATGGTGCGAATGCAAAACCTGTTCCGCCTTCTATGACAAATCCCAAAAAGGCGAACTCTACAGTCTTTCCGAGCACGTTTACAAGGCCGACCGGATTTATCACGACCTCCTTCAGGACATCGCCGGACAGCTCCGGAAGAAGCGGCCGGACCTCACCGTCACCTTCTGCGCCTACATCAACTACTGTTCGCCCTCGGAAGGTTTCACGCTCGAAAAGGGGATGGCCGTCCACATGGCTCCCTACTGGCGCTGCATCAACCACACCATAGACGATCCGGCGTGTCCGGTCAATTCCCGCTACGCCGACGATCTCCGGAAATGGGGCAAATGCAAAAATGGCGGAGAAGTCAACGTCTACGAATACTTCATGGGCGTGAATTTCTATCTCTCCCTCCCGATGATCCACTTTCACGAGCTGTTTCAGGAGATGAAATGGTATGCGGACAACCGCATCGACGGAATCCTGACCCAGTTCCATATCCCGCACTGGACCGTCTACGGCATGAATTACGTGCTCATGGGCAAGGCCGCACGGGGCGAGGACGCCGACGAATCCATCCGGGCGCTTTACCTCGGGCTGTTCGGGAAGGATGCGGCGGAAGCGGAGCGGTTCTACCGGCTGGCCAAGGCGCTGGTCTCGGGCGCGGGCCATTGCCACATTCCCTATCCCTATTCTCTTTTAAACCGGACGAAAATCGGCGACTATGAATCGCTCGAAAAAAGCGCGGAAGCCCTGCTCGCGAAGAAACCCGGCGACCCGTTCCGCGCCGAACTGGCGATCTGGACGGAATATCTTTTCCGTTTCAAGCGCCTCTTCGATCAATACCATGAAGGAAAACTTCAGGAAAAGGACGTGCGCGAATTCCTGGACTGGATTCATTCTTACAAGCACACCCGGATTTTCGTGCACGATAAATTCGACATGTACTTCAAGGCGCTGTTCACGGCGCTCCGGAACGGCACGGAATGGCTTCATTTCAACCTCGGCTGGGAAGACAACTACATCCGTAAGCACCGGGAGTTTCTCGGCTGAAACAAACAGGAATCCGGCATGAGGAAAATCATTCACATCGACATGGATGCGTTCTATGCCTCGGTCGAGGCGCGGGATAATCCGTCGCTGCGGGGGAAACCGCTGATCGTGGGCGGTCCTCCCCACTCGCGCGGAGTGGTCGCGACCTGTTCCTACGAGGCGCGGAAATTCGGGATTCATTCCGGCATGGCCTCAAGCCGAGCGTATCAGCTTTGTCCGGAGGCCGTTTTCCTGAAACCGCGCTTCGAGGCGTATACGGCCGTTTCGCAGCAGATCCGGTCCATTTTCCTGGACTACACCGATCTTGTCGAGCCGCTCTCGCTGGATGAGGCCTATCTGGATGTCACGGTCAACAAACGGGGCATCCCGTATGCCACACGCACGGCGCGGGAAATCAAGAGGAGGATCCGGAAAGAGACCGGGGGACTGACCGCGTCCGCGGGGGTTTCCTACAACATGTTTCTGGCGAAAATCGCCTCCGATCTCCATAAGCCGAACGGCCTGACGGTGGTCCGCCCGGAGGACGCACTCGAAATCCTGATGAAGCTGCCCATCGGCAAATTCTTCGGGATCGGTCCGGTCACGGAAAAGACGCTGACCGCCCGGGGCATCCGGAAAGGCGCGGATCTGATCCGTCTGACGCGGGAGGAACTCAACGCACTGCTCGGAAAAAGCGGGGAATACTATTACGAGGTCGTTCGCGGAAATGACGACCGGGAAGTCACGCCGGAACGGGAGCACAAGTCGCTCGGCACGGAATGCACGTTCCAGCACGACATCACAGATCTGACGGAACTGGTTTCCACGCTCGCGGAACAGGCCGTCGAGGTTTCGGACGAACTCCGGAAAAACGGGCTCGCAGGGAAAACCGTCACGCTCAAAGTGAAATTTTTCGACTTCCGCACCATCACCCGCAGCCGGAGCCTCGATTCTCATATCGACGACGCGAATCTCATCAGCGAAACGGCGCGGGACCTCCTGCTGAAAACCGAGGCGGGAAAGACTCCCGTGCGTCTGATCGGCGTAACCGTCTCCAACTTCCACGATCCGGAGCCGGAAGACGACGGCGGCTTCTTCCAGCCCGAGTTCGACTTCGGAGAAGAATTGTAGTCCTTAATCAATAAGAGAATTCCCCGTTTTCACGCGGAAACGGCGGCGGAAAGCAAGCGGCGAAACGCCGGTCTTGCCTTTATACCAGTTCGAAAAATAAAACTCGTCGCAGAAGCCGCAGAGCATGGCGATTTCCTTTATGCTTTCATCGGTATTCTCCAGATACTGTCCGGCGGCCCGGAAACGGAGTTTCTGCACATAGGCGTAAGGAGTGGTTCCCCAATCGCTCCGGAAGATCCGGAGGGTCTGGGCGGGAGATTTGCGGATCAGGGAACAGAGCTGCCGCAGCGTCACTTCCCGATTCCAGCGGGATTCCAGGAAGGAACGCAGAACGAGCCCTTCCGGAGAACGCCGGTCATCCCCGTGTTCCATTCGGTATTTCCCCAGCAGGGCCAGGATCCGGTGAAGCTGAAGGGCAAATTTCAGAGAAGTATCCGGAGAGTCGTCCCGGAGAATTTCCATTCCCTGTTTGAACTCGGAATACAGCAGGCATTGCGGAAAATAGAAACATCCCCGCAGTGTATAGGCATCGCAAAGGGCATTCATAAGAGGGCCGGAAAGATTGAACCAGATTTTTTCCCATGGATCGGAGGCCGCCGCGCCGTATTCATGTTCGATCTGAGGCTGAATGAAGTAGACATCGCCTGCCCGGGGTGCATAATCGTGTCCGCCGATCCGGAGATAGCCGCGTCCGGAAATGACGTATTCAAGCACGAAAATATCGTAGGAGGCGCCGCGCCTGATTCGGTAGGAGGGATCCGGATGAGTGATCCCCGCCAGCTGTAGAACATATCCGGGATCCGTTCCGAAAGACGGAAGGGCGACAAACGATTCGTCAAATCTGGATCCGGCCATCTGTAAAATCTCCTTAAATGATGATAAACCTCATCCTTTTCATTTTATCCCTATTGAATGATATTCAAAAAACGGTTATAATTTATATCGAACGGAAACCATTTGCAAGGAGAAAAGAAATGAATATTCCGAGAAGCGAACATCCGAGACCGCAATTGATCAGAAACGAGTGGCTGAACCTGAACGGGGAATGGACCTTCCGTTTCGATCCGGGCAAAAGCGGAACCGAAGCCGGGTGGCAGGATTCTCATGGATTCGAACGGAAAATCACCGTGCCGTTCTGCCCGGAAAGCCGTCTTTCCGGCGTAGCGCACACCGACTTCATCGAGTGTATGTGGTATCATCGAAAAATCAGGATTCCGGAGGAATGGAACGGAAAAAAAGTTCTGCTTCATTTCGGCGGAATCGACTATCACAGCGAGGCATTCCTGAACGGACAGCCCATCGGGCGTCATACGGGAGGTTTCTCGCCATTCTGCTTCGACTTGAGCGGACATGTCAGTTCGGGGAACGAATACGACCTGACCGTGAGGGTCGTCGACGAACAGCGCAGCCATCTTCAGCCGTTCGGAAAACAGTCGCCGTGGTTCAAGTCGCGAGGATGCAGCTACACGAGAACCACGGGAATCTGGCAGACCGTCTGGCTGGAGGCGGTTTCCGGGTTCGGGCTGAAACGATGCCGTATCACGCCCGATCTCGACAACGGTGCGTTTACCTTCACCCCGCGATATTTCAGCACGGACCGGAAAAACTTGCTCCATGTCCGGATTCTCGACGGGAGTAAAACCGCGGCGGAATATGTCACCGTCACGGCGGATGGAATCCCTTTCACGCTCAGATTGGAAAATCCGAAGGTCTGGGCTCCCGGATCGCCGTTCCTCTATGACATCGAATATGAAGTCAAGAACCGGAACGGAAAGATATTGGACTCGGTCCGATCCTACGCCGGACTCCGCAAATTCCACATTGAGGGAGACCGTCTTTTCCTGAACAACGAACCGATTTTCCTGCGGTTCGTGCTGGATCAGGGATTCTATCCGGAAGGAATCTGGACCGCCCCTTCGGACGAAGCACTCAAAAATGACATTGTCCTTTCCATGAAGGCGGGATTCAACGGGGCTCGTCTCCACCAGAAAATCTTCGAAGAACGCTTTCACTACTGGGCGGACAAGCTCGGGTATCTGACGTGGGCGGAGTTTCCCGACTGGGGAATGCCGTTGTGGCGGCGGCACAATCCCCTGCCGGTCAATCCTTACCGGAGTCTGCGGGATTTTTTTGCACAGTGGAAAGACATCGTTGAACGGGATGTCAATCACCCTTCCATCATCGCCTGGACTCCATTCAATGAAAGCTCCGGCGCCTGCGACAAAAATGAACACGTTCGGTTTGTCGCCGATGTTTATGAGCTCACGAAAACCCTCGACCCTTCCCGTCCGGTCAACGACAGCAGCGGCTACGTTCATGCGAAAACCGACCTCTGGACGGTGCACAATTACGCACAGTCGCCGGAAGAACTGCTGAAAGAGTTGAACGCCGCCCCGGTGTTCATGAATTTCCCGGAAGAGGAAAAGGACGCCTACGCGCAGCAGCCGTATCTGATCGACGAATACGGCGGCGTCAAATACATTCCGGAAGGACGGAGCGCGTATGCCGACAATTCGTGGGGATACGGAAGCGCACCCGCCGGAATGAAGGAGGCGATCGAACGGATTCGCGGGGTC
Source organism: uncultured Victivallales bacterium (assembly GCA_964581935.1). Lineage (GTDB taxonomy): Bacteria > Verrucomicrobiota > Lentisphaeria > Victivallales > UBA1829 > SIG94. The sequence goes on along the minus strand of CAZORN010000019.1, from coordinate 19,704 downwards.
ACGGAAGCAATCGTGCGTCATCCCCGGATCGTCGGCTATTGCTATACCCAGCTCACGGACGTAGAACAGGAGCAGAACGGAATCTACTGTTACGACCGGACGCCGAAATTCGACGAAAGAACCGTCCGCGACATCTTTTCCGAAAAACCGGATTGGAGCAGATACTGAGCAGGGATCCGGAAAATTTCAGAAATCCTTGGTCTGCTTGTAGTCCGCACGGAACACCCTGGTCGATTCGAGAGAAACGACGCCTGAATTGTAGAGGTTCGCAAGAGACTTTTCGAGCGTGATCATGCCGTCCTTGAAACTGGTCTCGATGACGGACTGGAGCTGGAAGGTCTTGCCGTCGCGGATGAGGGCCTGTACGGGAGGCGTCCCGATCATGACCTCGAAGGCGGCGGCGCGCCCGGAATTGTCGATTTTCGGAATAAGCCGCTGGGAAACGACCCCCAGCAGGACGCTGGCGAGCTGAAGCCGGATCTGGTTCTGCTGGTAGCTGGGGAAAGAGTCCACAATGCGGTCGATGGTCTGGGGAGCGCTGTTGGTGTGGATGGTGGCGAAAACGAGGTGTCCGGTTTCCGCGGCGGTCAGGGCGGCGGCGATGGTCTCGATGTCGCGCATTTCCCCGACCATGATGACATCGGGGTCTTCGCGCAGGGCGTATTTGAGGGCGGAGGCGAAACTCAGGGTGTCGGAATGGAGTTCGCGCTGTTCCACGATGGCGCAATGGTTGTCATGGACATACTCGATCGGGTCCTCGACCGTGATGATCTTGGCGTTGCGGGAATTGTTGATGAGGTTCAGGAGACAGGCGAGCGTGGTGGATTTGCCGCTTCCGGTCGGGCCGGTGATGAGGATCAGTCCCTGATGTTTTTCAAGGAGGGCGAGGAGCGGGATCGGAAGGGAAAGCTGCTGAGGCGTCGGGATGACGGAGTTCACCACGCGGGCGACCACGCCCAAGGTTCCGCGCTGGAAAAAGGCGTTGATGCGGAAACGGGTGAATTTGGCGGCGGCGGAATCCAGCGTGACGGCGAGGGCGAAGTCGAGTTCGCGCTGTTCCTCCAGCTCGATCCGCTGGCGGGGGGAGATCACGCTGTACAGCAGACGCTGGATGTCCATGCTGTTGAGGGCGGGCAGTTCCACCGGACGGAGGGCGCCGTTGATCCGCAGGATGGGCGGGGAAATATTGGTGAGATGGAGATCGCTTGCGCCCGCGGAAACCGCGATCTTCAGGAGAGTCCGCATATCGACGAAATTGCCCGCGTCCGCGTCGAACCCGCTCCCGTATTGGTTGCGGAAGGCGTCCACGCCGCTTTCCATGCCCTTCACCAGAAGATTGAACTCATCGGGGTTGTCGACGGCGAGAAGGGCGTCCTCCAGCGAAACGATCCCCTGTTTATAAAGCTGGAAAATGGCGCGGTTGAACGTGATCATGCCGCTTTCCGCGCCGCGCTTGATGGTGTCCTCCAGGGCTTCGTAATCGCGGTCGCCGACAGACTTCTTGACGGTCGGGGTTCCCAGGAGGATCTCGACGGCGGGGATCATTTTATTGTCGTCCTTCATGGGGACGAGCCGCTGGGCCAAGGTGGCGACCAGCGCCATGCCGAGGTCGATGGCGACCTGTTCGCGGAGATGTTCCGGAAACATGTTGATGATGCGTTCGACCGACTGGATGGTGTCCGCGGTGTGGACCGTGCTGATGACCAGATGTCCGGTCAGGGCGGCGTTGATGGCGACCTGCATGGTTTCGGTGTCGCGCATTTCCCCGACCACGATCACGTCCGGGTTTTCGCGCAGGGCGCTGCGGAGCGCGTCGACGAAAGAAGTCGCGTTGGAATTGATTTCGCGCTGGGAAACCAGACACTTCACATTGTCATGGAGGAATTCGATCGGGTCCTCGATCGTCAGGATGTGCTTTTCGTAGAGGTTGTTGATCCGGTTGATCATCGCGGCGAGTGTGGTGGACTTGCCGCTTCCGGTGGAGCCCGCCACCAGAATCAGTCCGCGGGGGGCGTCGCACAGGGTCTTCAGGATGGGAGGAAGGTTCAGCTGATCCATGTCCAGATCGTTGCCCAGCTTGATCGGCCGGACCGCCATGAATGGACCGCTGACGGTGGTGAAGAAGTTGATGCGGAACCGCTCCTTGTGGGAGAAGGAGAACGAAACGTCATAGGTGCCGTTCTTCTGGTAGACGTCCTCCCCTTTGTCTCCGGCGGCCTGACGCCGGAATTCGTCGATGGCGACCGCCGAAACCGGAGGAAGCTCTTCCTCCAGAATCACCTTGCCCTTGATCCGGAAAGCCGGAGGCTTGGTCGCTCCGACGAACAAATCGGAAACGCCCGGCGAGAGCGCTTTCCTCAAGAGAGCATGTATCTGTTCCGACATCCTCCTCAGCCTTTCTCCTGCGACAGGTTTTCAATGATATTCAGACGCTCCAGGACCGCCTTTTTTTCAGGAGGCGTCAGATGGTTCCGTTTATTCAACTCACGTTTCAGGAAAGCGGCCAGCCTGCCCGGTTTTTCAGGATCGCCGGAAGCCATGACGCAGTCCGCGTAGCGCATCAGGATGAAGACATGGCAGTCGTCCCGGCGGGGAGGATTCTGGAGAAGGTAGCACTCCGCAACGGCGACAAGGGCGTCCGGCGAGGGATAATGTTCCGCATAGAGGTCCACCAGCGCGGAAACGACCTCCGGATCGGCGGGATATTCCGCCTGAAGTTCCAGCAACTTCATTTCGGCCTCCTCATAACGGCCGTTGGTGATCAGTCCGTGAATGGGGGAAAGGATCAGAGGGGCTTCCTTCAGGTATTTCCGGGGAAAGAGGAGACCGAAAGCCATATTTTCGGCGATTCCGGGGAGGTAGATACGGATGAACAGCAATCCGGTGACCAGACCGCAAGCCGCAGTCATGACGGAAAGAACAAACGCCGACCCCATATCCCTGGACAACGCGGCGAAACATGACATGATCACAGAAATGACCACGCAGATGGCGAAAAGGAGGTGCCCGCCCCAGCGTCCGAGCTTTTCATTGACCTGATACCAGAACAGTCTCCAGTTTTTCACATATCCTCCCGGCAGGTTCACCGTCAGGCATAACATAATGCGGCATGATTCATTTTGCAAATCCGTTCCGGGGAAGTCCCCCGTGAAATTACAGGGGAAAAAACGGCAGAAAAAAAGCGTCCGGCCCCCCGGATCCGGAAAATGAATTTTGCAACTTTATGGAAAAAGAGATTTGCTTAATTTGACTTGACGGTATAATTTATGACGCGAACTTTTGGAGCTGTGTAAAAAAATGTTGATTGAAATCGTGAAAAGCAAGATTCACAGAGCCCGACTGACCCACTGCGATCTGGATTACGAAGGAAGTCTGGAAATCGATATCGTGTATCTGGAAAAATGCGGGATGCTCCCCTACGAGAAAATCCTGGTCGTGAACGCCACCAACGGGGAACGGCTGGAAACGTATGCCATTCCGGGGGCTCGCGGATCGGGAGTGTTCCGGCTGAACGGCGCGGCGGCGCACAAGGGACATCCTGGCGACATCGTGACGATCATGTCCTTCGCCCTGATGGAACCGGCGGAAGCGAAGGAACATTTGCCGGATATCGTTGTCCTGAACGAGAGGAATGAAATTGTCTCCCGCCGGAAGGGGCGCAACAATCTTCCCTTGTAACGCGGAGGTTTTCCGTGAAAACGGCGAAAGGAGCTCTCGGAAGAAAAGGCCAGGTGCTTGCGGAATACGCATTCATGCTGGTGGTCTTCACTCTTTTCACGGTCATGTTTTTTGTTCTGATGGCCGCCTTCTCCCAGTATGGGGCAAGGCTGATCGGATTAGTGTCCTGGGAACCGAGCCCTCCGAGCCGGTCTCAGATGGAAAGTATTATGAGAGGCACTCTGTAAATTCAACCGAGAAGGAGTTGAACATGAAAATCAGAAGAACAAAAAGAACCGGACAGGCGATCGTGGAGTATATCATCATCATCGTCATCGTCGCTGTAGCGGCGCTTACGGTCATGGGACTCTTCAGCGACCGCATTCGCACCATCATTGCCGGCGTCGCCTCCACCTTCGGCGACAACAACGCGGCTTCCGCGGTCGACACCAAGTCCACCGACGTCCTCAAAAACATGGACAAGGACGGTATCACTCTGGACTGATCTGTCATTGTCCAGCGGGATGAGTTCCTGAAAAAGTCTGTCGTCCAGGAGGTGCGCAATGCCCGTCATAACCCGCAGGGGCCGACGACGCCAACGCGGCGCGGCCATGGTTGAGGCGCTCTTGTCCATGTTTGTCATTTTCCTGGTGCTTTTCGGCATGCTTCAGGTATTTTATTTCTTCACAGGCCAGCTCTACACCGACTATTCCGCCCTCCGCGGGGCGCGCTCCCGCACGGTGGGCTTCCGCGATTACCTGACCGAACGGGAGGTTCGCGTCAACGCCATCGGGGGGTCCGGACCTCTGGTGGAACCCCAGCTGTCCTCCGGAGCTTCCGACAGTTTTTCCGACCGGTATCCCTCCAGCCAGATTTCCACCGAAATGCTCCTCATCAGCCGCTATATGGTCGGCGCCCGGTGGATCGAGTATGAATACTGGTTCGGCCGGTCGGTCAGCCAGAACCGGACGGTCAACACCGTGTTGAATTGCGGGATCTCGGGCAGCATGAACATGGTGGACATCACTTCCACCTTCACTGACTACGCCTTCCCGGACACCGCCACGAAACGTCTCTTCTTCGGAGACGGAATCGACCTGACCGGCAAAGCCTCCCTGAGCGACCACGCACAGGTCTATCTGGAAAACTGACCATGAAAAAAATCTTCCGCAGAAAACGAAACGAACGGGGACAGGTTCTCCTTCTGGCCGTGGTCGCCGTCGTGATCCTGACCGCGGCCATCCTCGTCTTTTTCGACGTCCAGCGGATCATGCGCGGTAAAGTCAAGGTCATGAGCGGAATCGACGCCGCCGCCCTCACCGGCGCGGCCTGGCAGAAAAATTCCCTCAACCTGATCGGCGAACTGAACCTCGTCAAGGCTTGCAGCGTGCTCGTCAGCGACTCCATCTACGGCATCGGACGCACCAACGACAACTTCATGAAGATCACTCCCTCCAGCGATCCCGCCGTCCTCGCCGCCTCCGTCGCCACCGCCCGCCAGGAACTCGCCCAGCTCAAAACCGCCGCCGACATGCTCACCGAAATGCAGGTGCGCGTCGCGTTCGTCGGTCCCCTCATCGGATTCGGCGCCGCGCAGCAGGCCGCCAAAAACAACGGAATCCCTCCCAATGACGACTGCAACCGTTTCATGATCGATCTTTACAACAACGTCAACGACATGGATCTCTATGGAAACGAAGACCTTGCGCCGCAGAACTATTACGGCTATGAATGGCGTCTCCCATACGCCGCCATGATCCAGGAAATCGTCGGAAGCCTCGATCCGAATTCCGCCAACGGCGTCGCGGTCGGAACCAGTGTCGAATATATCGGAATGCCAAGACTTTACACCGACCCGCCCACCACGCCGAATTTCGTGGCCTACCTCCAGCTCAGAACGGTTCTCGACGCCATTGCCGCCAACGACTGGTGTCTTCTCCAGGCGCTCCTGGACGCCGATTATTCCGGAAAATGGTGGGGAAACATCAAAATCGACATCAACCGCAATTTCCTCGGGGGCTCCGAAATCCTTCCCCTCCATACGACCTATGCCACCGACAGCCAGATTTACGACTTTGCCGACAATGCCGGATACCTCGATGACGCGATCCAGAGAAAAGAAGGACGCTCCGACCAGATCGTCAAGCTGGCCACCCTCTACAATTCGCTGGACCCCGTCGACGCGAACGGCTCCGTCAACCCTTCCGACACGGATCTGAAATTCAACCCCCTGCCCAGCATCACATGGGCAGTATTCGACAACAACTGGGCCTCCTATGACAGCTCCGGCATCAGCAAGGACGAGTGGAGCAAGTATCTTCGCAGTTCCTTCCGCGAAGGCGCCGACTACTATTCCGGGGCCCTGTCCTATTTTTCCGTGCGCGTTCCCAACAAAACCCTCTCCGCACGCTACAACCTCTTCAGCGGTTTCCAGGGAATCGGCGGGAATTCCCGCATAGGACGGACCATCAACGCCTTCGCCAACAGCGCCGATTCCAGCAAGCTGATCTGGATGGCCAACCGGAATATCCGCTTCAACGCCACGGCCAAACCTTTCGGTTCGCTGAAAGCCACGGACGGCAAGGTCCATTTCCCCTTCGCGGCCCGGATCGTCCTGCCGGTCTTCGACAAAGTCGCCCTGATCCCGGTCGCGCTGGAAAGATCCTACGGTCTCGGCATGGAAGACCGTACATGGGTCATATACCTGACCAAATTCCTTCCGGCGCTGGGAACGGTAGAAGGAGTCGACGATGTCAAAAACATAATGAATCCGGAACATTTTCAACTGATCGAGGAAGCCGGAATCATATCGCTTTTCAAACGGCTGGCCGACCCCGTGTGGAGAGAACAGGGGATCGCCTGGCTCAACGCCGAAGCCACCGGACGGGATCTCTATGACAGCCTCGGAAACGTCATCGGACACGAAACGCTGTCGGTGAACCGCGATCACTGTCTGGATTGGGCATCCGGAGGGGGGGGCGGCGGCCGCACCGGACCCGGCGAACTCCACTGAGTCGTTCACCCGGATTCTCCCTGAAAGGTTTTTTCAAAAAAAAGACTTTGCGAAACTTGAAAAAGCCCGGTATCACGTTATATTATGGATTCGCTTTTTGTAGAATGAAAATACTCTAAACAATCAGATAGCCGGAGTCCGTACTGCCGGGGAAAGGTTTCCTTACACATGAAAAGAACGTATCAGCCTTCAAGAATCAAGAGAGCCCGCAAGTGTGGTTTCAGAGCCAGAATGGCCACGAGCGGGGGTCGCAGAGTCCTGAAAAGCCGCAGACAGAAAGGCCGCAAGAGACTGGCTCTCGTCTGAAGCCGGCATCGAAGGCGTTCGGGGAATCAGTCCGGATAATTCCGGGCTGAAACGATCCCGGACGGAAAGCAGGACGGAAGAATTTCATTGAAGCAAACGCCGAAAAAAAACGACCGCCTGAAGCTGAAATCGGAATTTTCAGCCGTCCGTGAAAACGCCCGGAAGGAAGTTTCCCGTTTCGCGGTCATGCTTTACACCCTTCCGGATTCCGATCCAATTTCAGGGAATGCCCGCTGCGGAGTGATCTGTTCCAGAAAATTCGACAGACGGGCAGTCAAGAGAAACCGTGCCAGACGGCTGCTGCTGGAGGCTTTCCGACTGACAAAACAGAAGTTGGCGCCATGTCAGATCATCTTCATTCCGAGAAGGGACATTCTGCAAGCGAAAATGCAGCAAGTGGCCGCCCGGATGGAAGGAATGTTCGAGAAAGCGGGACTCCTGGGGATTTCCCGGAAATAAAACTCGCCTTTTCTCTTTCCGGTTTATTTCTTCTTCTGATCTGGGGATACAAAAAAATCGTCTCGCCTTGGCTTCCCCGCGCCTGCCGGTTCACTCCGACCTGTTCGGCGTATGCGGCCGAAGCGGTCATGACTCACGGGGCCTTCAAGGGAACGGCGCTGGCAATCTGGCGGATTCTTCGCTGCCAGCCCTTCTGCAAAGGCGGATGGGATCCGGTCCCTCCCCGGAAAACCGTACAGAAAACAGAAAGATGATTGCATTGTGATAAAGTTGGATAAAGAAAGTTGGATCATCATCGGCTTCGCTCTTCTTCTCCTGATCGGATGGGGAGTCTACTACCCGACGCATCAGGCCAGAGAAGCCGCAAATTTCAAGGAACAGCAGGCCGCCGCGCAAGCCATGGCCGCCAAAGCCGAAGCCGCCCGGAAAGTGGCCGAGGATAAAATCAGAAAAGATGCCGAAAAGCTCCCCGCCGCTTCCGCGGATGTGAAAGCGCAGTCGTCCGTCATCGCCAGAACTCCGGCCGCATCCTCCAGTCTTCCCCAGCTTCCCCCCCTCCTTCTCGCCAACAATCTGCTTGTATTCACGATCGACCCAAACCAGGGAACCGTGGAAAAAGTCGAACTGAAAAAATACACCGATTCCACTGAAAAGAACATCATTGTATTCAACACCTCGGCGGCTCCCCGCAGAACCTTCGACCTTCAGGGGCTTGAAGACTGGAAAGTCGTCGCCGCCTCCGCTCCGAAACGTCTCCCGGAAGCCGTCAGCTTCTCCCAGACGCTGGAACACAAGGGCGAAAAAATCATCCTGACCCGGATCTTCTCCCTCCCGAAAGACTCCTACAGTCTCCAGTGCACGATCCTCCTCGAAAATCCGGGGAAGGAACTCGTGGTTCTGCCGGTCCTGAAAATCTGGGCGGCGGGCCTCCCCCCCATGAAGGAATTCGCCGGGGACCATCTCTACAGCGACATGCACCGGATCGAATATTGCGGCTCCGCCTCCAAAACGATGATCTCGCTGGACCCCGCCATGAAGGAAGAGAAATTCAAGGTGGCCGGCACCGATCTGCCGGTCGACTGGGTCGGCACCACCAACAAATATTTCGCCTCGATCCTCTTCGTCAAGCCTGTTTTCGACAGCGGGGTGGACGTCCTCCGCGTTCCCTACCAGGTTCCCGGAGCCAAGGAAAACACCTTCTATTACGTCCCGTCCATCGCGGGCGTCTATAAAAACCTGTCCGTCAAGCCCGGTTCCTCGCAGGAGATTTCCATCCGCTGCTTCACGGGTCCGAAGACTCTGGATGAAGTGAAAAAACTGCCCGAAACGGCGATTCCGATTCTGCATATTTCCTCGTTTTCCCTGATGGAATATCTGGCGCGTCCCGTTCTCTGGCTTCTGAATTATCTCAAGTCGCTCTGCGGCAGCTACGGCGTCGCGATCATCCTCCTGACCCTCATCGTCCGGATCGTCTTCTTCCCGCTGACCGAACGTGGCAATAAGTCGATGCGCAAGATGCAGAAGGTCGCCCCGAAAGCCAAGGAACTCCGCGAGAAATACAAGGACAATCCCAAGCTGATGAACCAGAAGACGATGGAGCTTTACAAACAGGAAGGCGTCAATCCGCTGGGCGGCTGTCTCCCGATCCTCCTTCAGCTGCCGGTCTTCTTCGCCCTGTATGCCGCCCTGGACTCCGCGGTCGAACTGCGCCACGTCTCCTTCCTGTGGGCTGCCGACCTCACGAAGCCGGACCTTGTCGGGCCCGCCTTCCTCTTCGGTTACGGCATCCATCCGCTGGTCATCATCATGACGGTCCTGATGGTGGTGCAGCAGATGATGACGCCCTCCACCATGGATCCGGCCCAGCAGAAGATGATGATGGCCATGCCCGTCATCATGCTGTTCGTCCTTTACAACCTGCCGTCCGGACTTACGCTCTACTGGACCGTCAGCCAGATCTTCAGTATTCTTCAGATGAAATACAGTCTTTATATCGCCGAGAGGGATGAAGAAAAACAGAACTCCCCCGTCAATTCCAAACCCGCCTAACCAATCCAAGAGGTAAAAATGGAGAACGAAAACCTTACCGAAAGTGCGCAGGCAGAAAATCAGGAGTCCGGAGTTTCCGGACAGATCGAGAAATCGGAAATCCGCACTCAGGAGCCTATCGTCGTAACGGATGAAATGCTTGAAAAAACCAGAACCGCCCTGGCCACCATGCTCGACTACCTTGGCCTCGACGGCACGGTCAAAGCCGAAGCAAGAACATCCAAAATCAATCTGCTCGTCGCCAGCGAAGACGCCGGACGCATCATCGGGCGCAAAGGACAGTCCCTGGAAAGCCTTCAGGTGCTCCTCAACCGCATGATGCAGAAGGGCGACATCCCCTTCCCGAAAGTCTACATCGACATCGACGGCTATTCCTCGTCCTCCAAGCGCGGCGAGAAGCACGACGGCGAACGCCGTGAAGACCGTCATGAACGCCGCGATCGCGACGACCGCCGTGAAAGAGGCCCCCGCGGCGACCGCCGTCCCCCGAGAGGTCCCCGCAGAGAGCAACAGGGCGATTTCGCCCCCGCGCGTCAGGAAGAAGGCGGAACCGGCGAGGAAGAATTTTCCGAGAAGGACGTCCAGCTCCGCCAGCAGGCTCTCGACTCCTCCAAGGAAGTCCGCCGCTGGGGAGAATCGGTTACCCTTCCCCCGATGAACGCCCATGACCGCCGCATCATCCATATTACCCTCGAAGGGGAAACGGACATCCAGACCGAAAGTCTCGGAGACGGCAACTTCAAGAGTGTCAAGATCACCCTCAAGAAGTAATCGCTTCGTCAGTAAAAAATGGCCGGACATGAAAATGCCCGGCCGTTTTTTTACTTCAGGATCAGTTTCAGGCCGGAAATCCGGACCGTGTCGTCCGCGCCGAGATAATCCGCTGTGATGTGGAGGGCAATGGAAGCCGTTTCAGGGGCAATCCTGAATTTCCGGCTGTATTCTTTCCAGTCGTTCCGGTCATATTTGGTCAGTTCGATGCTTTCGTAGCGGAGACTTTTTCCGGCCTTGTCGATTTCACGGATTGCAAAACTGACCTTCCCGGAAAGCTTGCCGACCTTTGCCTCGAAACTCAGGACGGCTTCCTTCCCGGCCAGTTCCTCCGGCTTCAGTGCGATGGACTGAATGATCCTCTGAAATCCCTTCGGAGGCGTATTTCCCCGGAGCTCCACAATTGCCCGGTCCCCTTCCCTCTCCGACAGAAAATTATTCGGGGCGCTGCAATACCACACGCGTCTTTCCGACGCCAGAAAATCGGGGTTCCGGATCAGGTTTATCTCTCCGGCTCCGGAAAGCGCCGCCGAAACGGCCAGAACGATTGCCGCAATGGTTGTTTTCATGGGTATCTCCTCTCTATTGTTTCACCAGAGCGACCGGCTTCCATATTCCGCCCTGTCCGCCGGTATCCTGAACCCGGATCACAAGAACCTGTTCCGGGTTTGTCCAGTCGATCTGCCCGTCGATACGGATGGTGAAAGACCGTTTCCAGTCATCGGCGTTTTTGTAAAGGCGCTCTCCGGCTTTTTTGCCGTTGACCCACACCCACGCGGACTCGTCCACTCCGCCGAAGTAGAGACAGACTTTACTTCCTTTCCACTTCGGGTCCACCTTGAAAACCAGACCGTACCATCCGATCCCGTCATAGTTTTCAAGCTGTTTCTTCAGCGCGGGGTGCATCTCCTTCAATGTCTGCCTTTCCCATGGACGGTCCACGCTGATCGGATCCCACACGGACTGGATATATCCCTTTTCGGAAAGCTCCCATTTTTCCCCGGTCCCGACGTCCTTCGGATCGATCTGGAAACGCCAGCGGACGGGAAGCGGCTGGAAGGCGTCGAATTCGGCATACGCGGCCGCGGCGTTGGCCCCGGTGACATCCCCGAATTCCTGTTCGATGCCGAACTGCCGGGCCCATTCGAAATTCAGCTTGTCCCTGTTTTCGAGGCGAAACTGGTATAATCGGCTTCCGGCGGCGTATTTTTCACTGCCTTTTGCTGTGGCGGCCAGAAACGTGAGACGCGCATGGCGGTTCGCCAGCCGCAGACCGTCAAGCCGTTCCCGTTCCTGCGGAGAAAGACTGCATTGGGAGGCTTTTTCGAGAATCCGGTCGGTCGCGTCGAAGTCGGAAATCCTGTAATACTGATCAAGATACCACATCAGCCCCCGTCGGAAATTCCCGTATCTGCCAAGTTCCCCGATCTTTGTCCGGTTCGGCAGCAAGCGTTTTTCCCATACATTTTCGCGCCAGTAGCGGTAGTAGCTCCGGATCAGGTCTTTCGCCGTACCGAAGCTGGTGCAGTATTCGTCTTCCCAGTAATCGAACGGTTTGGAGGGATCGATGTGCGCACGCGCCAGAATATAATCCGCAATCCCCGTCGCCGGCCAGAAGCCGTGGATGCAGTCGTAATCCGTCCCGATGATTCCGTGTTTGATTCCGAGCTGAAACGCGTCGAACATGCTCTTTTCAAAGCCCATGGGAAGCCCGGTATTGACATGCTGGTCGTTCGGACGCAGAAACATTTTTTCCGCTCCGGCCTGATGCCATCCTCGATACATCTTCTCCGCCATCTCCAGTTCCAGCATCGACGGAACAAATCCCAGGATCGTATTCGGCATCACCCGTTCGCGGCGCGGCGGAAAGCGGTAATAACCGTAGGCATACATCACGGCAACGACGTCAGGCCGCTGTTTCTGCGCCAGCGCAAGAATCCTGTTCGTGAAATTCAGATACCGGTCGGTCAGATGGTCTTCCAGTTTTTCGCCGGGAAGCCGGACGTCGAGCTTCAGGCATTCCGGACAGTTGCAGAAAAAACCGCCGTCATTCTCGCAGGTGTTAATGCAGGGACCTTTTGTCTTTGCCCACTCCGAAACCACCTGTTTCGCAACTTCCGGATTGCTGACGCAGAGCTTCGCCCCGTAAACCTTGTCGCCGCGCAAAACACGGGTGCCGTCCTCGTGCATCGCGAACCAGTCGGGATGTTCCTTGCTGTAACGGGTGTACCAGTCCACAAACGCATGTCCGTAGCTGAGAGTGAGCGAACCTCCCATACGCTGACGCTTCAGCCAGAGGTTCAGGTCCTGATACTGCCGATCGAATTCCGCCTGCGTCAGCCTGAATTTCGGGGGGACTTTTTCCAGATTCTGCTGATAGAATTTCCATGGATTCATCGGCCGCATCTGACGCTTGACCAGCTTGTCCGGGCCCCATCGTCCTTCGCCCTCTTCAAAACGGAGCGTCTTTGCCGGACGATATACGATTCCCCGGTCTCCGGGTTCGATCCAGCGGACACCGAAGTTTTTTTCAAGAAAATCATAAACCGCCGTCAGAGTTCCGCTTTTTCCCGAGGACAGACGCCCGGCATTGTCGTCTCCGTAAAAACGGCATCCGTTCTGATCGGCACGCCAGACCGCCTCCTCCGGTTTCAGTTTTTCCTTTTCATCGATCCTGCCGATGTAAAACGGATAATATCCGGCCGGAGGAGTTCCCCCTTTCAGAATCTCGATTTTCTTTCCGGTGATCAGCTCAAAATGTTTCTGAAGCTCCTGTGCGGCAATGAGCTGCACGGCATCGGCGTTCTGCGCCTGAATGATCACGGCCCGGTCCGGCTGAACCTCTATGGTTCCCGCATGAAGATACAGTGAGACGGCAGTCATCAGCAAGACAAAAATACTTCTCATTCCGGATATCTCCTCTCCTATTTTTATTTATAATGTTCCGGATAAGGCTCCCAATACACCACAGGCCACGGCAAAATACCGCTGGCAGGCTGAGAGAATCCAACCATGATTCCATCCCCCAGAACGAACTTCGGATAATTCACCGCAGCGACGTGCAAGTCCATGAAGGTGGAATTCCATGCCCCCGAATGAAGACGTCTGGGACGGTATGACTCGAAACGTTCCTGGATCAAGATGACAACAATGTTCTTTCCATACGTGGCATTGTAGACGCCATAGGCGCCGTCGCCGGCATAAACCACACGGGAGGGATTCGTCACGCGGGAAAGTTTCGTCGGATTGAAGGATGTCCCCGACCCCTGCACGAGCATCCGGTTCAATCCGTAATAGGTTCCGCCGGTTGTTTTTACAAGATCATACGGAGTGGAAGGACAGTGATACGGGGTTCTGGTCTTGTCGGGATCAAAATTTCCGGGATTCTGTTTGAGATAATTGAGCGTATGGAGTTTCTGAACCCAGGACAAGGGATCATCGGCAATGTAATACCTCTGGGCAATGACCCATTCCCTGCTGTCCGTCGTATAGGCCGCCAGCGCGGTTCCGATCTGCTGAAGTCTTCCGATGCAGCCGACGGACTTTGCCTTTTCTTTCGCCTGCTTCAGCGCGGGCAGAAGCATCCCGGCAAGGATCGCGATAATCGCAACCACAACCAGAAGCTCAATAAGCGTGAAACTTTTTCCTGTTCGCGATTCATGAAAACGGCACTTCTTCATCATCATGCTACTCCTTCCCGACGGATTAATATTCCCGGATGTATACCAGAGGCTTAAGGACAGTGCGGCACCCGCCCGATGCAAGAGCCGCGTCGATCAGAAGGCCGCTGCGTTCCGACCAGCCGTGATCCACGGAAGAGATCGGGAACGGCGAGTTCCGGACCCCGAAATCATTGTTGAACCCTCCGAGAAGAACGTCCTTCCCGATGATCCTCCCGCTCTCCACCAGACAAGCGGCGGCACCGAGCGCAAAAACGTCATTCTGACAGCAGACGGCACGGACATCCGGTTCTCTCCGGAACAGATCGGCCATCGCCTTGCGGGTGATTTGAAACGCGATATCGCTGAAATGGTTCGGATCGGTCTCATAGGGAGTTCCCTCTATATAACGGCAGTAGCGCCTGACGATTTCCTCTTCGGAAAGGTCGGGAAACACTTTCATCAAAGAACGGAAACGGATATCGTGCTGCGGTTTGCCGTTGAGAGAGAGAGCCAAAAAACGGAATCCGTCTCCGGCCTTCCCGTGAAGAAAGCGGAATATCTGCGCGGCGCCGTCGATAACATCGACGGTCAGATACCGTTTGAAAGAAGGACTCGTGCTGATCAGCAGCTTCCCCGAGTCTTCAATCAGTTTTTCGATTTCCTGAAAACCGACGGGCGTTCCCAGAATAATGAAATGCTCGACGCCCCGAACCAGAAAATCGCGTATGCCGTCAAGATTTTCCTGAAGATTGTTTCCCATCGGGGAAAAATAGGAGGCATAGCCGCGCTGATTGAGTTCGCTCATCAGGTTGATGACCAGCTCGCGGATGTGTTCTTCCGTCTTCATGTGCTGCATGGAAGTCAATATTGCGAACGTCTTCGTCTCCTGTCCGCGCATGAGCTTGTAACCGAAATTGGTCCGATACCCGAGTTTCCGGGCGGTTTCACGGACGCGCTGCTTGGTTTCCTCCGAACTGAAATTATTCGGTTTGTCGTTCAGAATCTGCGACACCGTGGAAACCGACAGGGAACAGGCTTCCGCAATACTTTTCAATGAAACTTGACCAGCCATGAATCACATCCTATATAATCATTATATACAAAATCATTTTATACAGTAATTATAATGGGGTCTCCTTGACTTGTCAACCCTTGAATTGAAAAAAAAGGAGTTTTTTTGAAATTCATCGTATTGCGTCGATGAAAATGTTCCTGGACGGCAAGTGCTGTCGCAAAGCAAAGACTCGGGGACAGCAATACCGGAGGAATTGCATGACTCTCTTTTAAAAGACGGAAATGGAGGATCAGGCCGGAGTCAGGAGAGCCGCCAGTTTGAGGAAGAGGGCGGGGGAAATCTTCTCCGCCCGGATGTCGAGACTGATGCCGAGCTCATTCATGGCACGGGTCACCTCGGCGTCTCCATACACCGCCGCGACCTGTTTGAACATCTTTTTCCGGCGATGTGCAAAGGCGACCCTCACCAGCGTGGTCAGGTTCTTGAAAAGCTCCGGAGAAGGACGATCCTTGCGGAGAGTCAGGCGGAGAATGCTCGAATCGACCTCGGGTTTCGGGAAGAAGAGATCCGGCGGGGCGGTCCGGACGTTCTCCACAACATACATGGCCTGAACCCGGACGGACAACGCGCCGTATTCGGATTCATCCTCGGCGGAAGAGAGACGCATTCCGACCTCCTTCTGGAGCATGACCAGCATGTCCGAAGGCGGCGTCTTGAGCGTCAGCATGTTCGCCACGATCACCGTTCCGGCGGAATAAGGAAGGTTGGACACCAGACGGAACGGGGTGTCCGGGCCGAAAATCGCGGGGATGTTTTCCTTGCACGCATCGCCTTCGATCAGGCGGAGCGGCGCTTCTTTGAAACGTTCCCGGAGCCAGGCGGCGATCTTGCGGTCGAATTCGATGGCGGCCACTTCCGCACCGGTCCGGAGAAGGGAATCGGTCAGGGCGCCGAATCCGGGCCCGACCTCCAGAACACGGTCGCCCCCGGCAATCCGGGCGGCACGGACAATGCTGTCGATGAAATGAGTATCGACAAGGAAATTCTGTCCCATCTTCTTGCTCGGCACAACGCCGAGCTGTTTCATGACCGCGGTCAGTTCCTTTTTATTCATGGTCACCCGTGCTTGTGTCCGCAACCGCCGCCGCATCCGCAAGCGGAAGAAGCGGAGGGACAGACGGACTGGTGAGCGCAGCCGCCGTGCGAGGCGGGAACGGAAGCGGAGAAAGTGGAAAGCTTCCGCTTCAAACGGACGGACTTGCATTCCGGGCAGACAGGGGTCTCTTTGGAACTGCGGAGCAGAGTCTCGAACTGATGCTTGCAGTCAGAACAGATGTATTCGTAGATGGGCATGGAAAAACTCCTTTCTGAATTCGGTTCATCGGTCGCTGTAATAGCGCTGAATAACCAGATAAATGAATAGGCCGAGCCCAAGCATGAAGCTCAAAAAGAGAGGATAGGCGATGTACCACTTCATTGTCGATCCGACCACGGCTGAGAATTCGGACATGCCGCCTACGCCGGTGACGAACGTGGGAACGGAAACCGAGATCACGATGGCGTTCATGTTTTTCATCATGATGTTGAGATTGTTGTTGATGATGGAAGCCCGGGCGTCCATGAGTCCGGAGAGGACCTGCGAATAGACCTGCGCCTGATCCAGAAACTGCTGGTTTTCAATGGCCAGATCGTCGAGGAGCTCGAGGTTGTCCTCGGTGAATCCGATCTTGGAGGAAGCGGCCTTCATGCGTTCGATGACGCGTCCGTTGCCGTTGAGGGCGTTGACATAGTAGACCAGCCCTTTTTCGAGGGTGAACATATCCAGAAGGTTCTTGTTCCCGGAGGACTTGCTGATTTCATGCTCCAGCTCGTCGCTGCACATATTGATGATGCGCAGATGGGTCTCGAAATGACGGATGGTCTGGTAGAAGGTCCGGAGGAGGAGGTCCTGGGGCGAACGGAGGTTTCCGACGATCCGTCCGGTGAAAAGCGGGACCTGGTCGTCGACGACGATGATGATGCGGTCGGGCGGGAAGAGGAAGATTCCCATGGACTTGACCCGGAAGAAGAAGTTGTCTTCGGCGGAATAGTTCTTTGGATATTTGAGGATGATCGCGGTATGGGTGTCTTCGAACTCGATACGGGGCGTCTCGTCGGGGTCGATGGAGGAGAGCAGCGTATGCTCGTCCACTCCGCAGACGTCGATCAGGTAGCGGCGTTCCTCTTCATCCGGACTGATGTAAATGTCCAGATGGGGAAATCCGGAGGGATCCTGCTTGATTTTGCCATTGACAACAGAGAGGCTTTGCAGCACGATTGCATCCTCCTTTTACCGGATTGGACGGATTCGGCGGACGGTGAGCGGACACCGTCCGTCATACGAAAAAAGAATCAGTTGTTCTTCCGGAAAGTCTCCATCAGTTCAACGAGCTTCTGAACGCCTTCGAGCGGCATCGCGTTATAGACGCTGGCACGGACGCCGCCGACGGAACGGTGCCCCTTGAGGCCGATCATGCCGGATTCGGAAGCGAGTTTGAGGAACTTGGTTTCGAGCTCTTCGGAGGGAAGACGGAAGACGATGTTCATCTTGGAACGGCTGTCCTTCCTGACCGGGGTGCTGAAATAGCCGTTGGAAGCGTCGATTGCCTTATACAGCAGAGCGGCCTTCTCGTCGTTCATCTTTTCGATCGTTTCGAGGCCGCCGACTTCCTTCATCCAGTCGGTCACAAGGCCGATCATGTAGATGCCGAAGGTGGGCGGGGTGTTGTAGAGGGAGTTCTCGGAGGTGTAGGTTTCATAGCGGAGCATGGTCGGGACGTTCGCGGGGGTGCGTCCGACGAGGTCCTTGCGGATGATGACCAGCGCGATGCCGCTGGGGCCGAGGTTCTTCTGGGCTCCGGCGTAGATCAGCCCGAAGTCGGAGACGTTCAGGCGGCGGGACATGATGTCGCTGGACATGTCGGCGATCAGCGGGGCCTTGGTCTTCGGGAAGGACTGGTACTGGGTTCCGTAGATGGTGTTGTTGCTGGTGATGTGCACATAGGCGGCGTCATCGGAAAGTTTCCATTCGGAGAACGCGGGAATGTGATCGTATTTGGTGTCCTTGCTCTGCGCGGCGATGCGGACTTCCCCGAAGGCCTTGGCTTCCTTGATGGCCTTGGAAGACCACGTGCCGGTATCGACGTAATCGGCGGCGCCCTGGAGGAGGTTCATCGGGATCATGGCGAACTGCATGCTCGCGCCGCCCTGAATGTAGACGATGTCATACGCGTCGGACACGCCGAACAGATCGCGGATATTCTGGTTGGTTTTGTCCAGAACGCCCTGGAAGGCGCTGCCGCGGTGGGAGTGTTCGAGGATGCCGCATCCGGTGTTATTGAAGTTGCAGAACTCTTTCTGGGCTCTTTCCATGACGGCGGCCGGCATCATCGCGGGCCCTGCGTTGAAGTTGAAAATCTTCATGAAGAAAACTCCTCCTGTTATAGACGTTTTACTGAGCCCTTACAATACCATGAAAACCGTCTTTTTCCAAACAGGAAAGCAAAAATTCACGAAACAATTTTCTTCTTTTCTTCAAAAAAGACGGGTTTTTTTCCTTTCCATTTGAGTTTTTTATGCTAAATTGTAGGGGTCTTTACATGTTTTGAATCCTGAAAACGATCTGATGAATGCATAAATGAAAACACTGAACATCTATGTGACGAAAGGATTCCTTGCCACCTTCCTGATGGCCATGGGGATTCTCACCTTCGGAATGACGGGCGCCCGGCTGATGAAGGTCTTCGAATATATTTCCAGCGGCGTCCCCGTCCAGAACGCCTTCCTCTTCCTTCTCTACGTAATGCCGATCGTCCTGGCCTTCACCATTCCGTGGGCGGCGCTGGTTTCGGTCATGCTGGTGTTCGGGCGTCTTTCCGCGGACAACGAAATCACCGCCATGCGGGCTTCCGGCATCTCCATCCTCCAGATTGTCTCCCCGATCATCGTGATCGCCTTTCTCCTGACCTGCATCTGCCTCTACCTCCAGCTTCAGATCGGCCCCCACTATCTGGGCAAGGCCAGACAGCTCGTCAAAAACGTCTTCGTGGATCAGCCGACCTCCATTTTCGAGCCGGGAATCCCCGTGAAATTCAACGACCTCCTGATCTACATCGGGGGCAAGGAAGGCAAGGTCATCAAGGAAGTTCAGGTCTACCGGATGGGCGCGAAAGGAAACTGGGAACAGGACATTACCGCCGCCAGCGGCGTGGTTGAGGCCGACAAGGACAGACAGATCCTCAACGTGGTCCTCCAGAACGCCACCATCGCCGCCTACGAGGGCGACAGCAAGGTGATGCGCCATACGTTTTCCAAGGAGCTGACCTTCTCCATCGACTACGGCAAGAACTTCAACGCCGAAAACGTGACAAGACGCGGCAAGTTCCTGATGTTCATGGAGATCCTTGCCCGGCTGAGTCTGGACAAAAAACAGGGGCTCTCCACCACGGAACTGGAAGTCGAGCTCAACCAGCGGGTCGCGCTGGCGCTGGCGCCGATCGCGTTCCTTCTGCTCGGAATGCCTCTGGCAATCCGGACCAGCCGCCGCGAAACGTCCGTCGGACTCTTTCTGAGCGTGCTTCTGGCGGGCGCTTATTTCGGAGGAGTGCTGATTTCGGACGCCCTGTCGGATTCTCCGAAAGCCTTCCCACAGTATCTGGTCTGGATCCCGCCCGCCCTCTATCAGATTTTCGGCGCGATTTACATATTCAAGATAGCGCGAAGATAAAACCATA
>CAZORN010000018.1:27248-29363 GCA_964581935.1 uncultured Victivallales bacterium | reverse complement strand
GCACGACCAGCCTTCGCGGCTGGACCCCGGCAATACTGAGAGTATTGCATGACTCTTTTTCCAAAGACGGAAAATGCGTCAGCATTTTCTCGGAGGTGCAGGGGACTCTCCCCTGCCGGCTGGACCCCGGCAATACTGAGAGTATTGCATGACTCTTTTTCCAAAGACGGAAAATGCGTCAGCATTTTCTCGGAGGTGCAGGGGACTCTCCCCTGCCGGGGAATGCCCCGGGAATGCCATCCGCCAATATTCTTAATTTTCATGGAACCCCCGTTGGACAAATGCACTTTCGGATGATATATTTCCATAACGGGCTGAAAGGGCTGACAATAAACACAATCTGACATTCACATAAAGGATTTTAAAATGACGAAATTAATGATCGGACTCCCGAAAGGCAGCCTGGAACAGTCCACGGTGGACATGTTCGCGAAAGCCGGCTACAAGGTCGAAATCAATTCCCGCTCCTATTATCCGACGATCGACGATCCCGAAATCGAGTGCATGCTCATCCGCGCCCAGGAAATGTCCCGCTACGTCGAGGAAGGCATTCTCGACTGCGGCCTCACCGGATACGACTGGATTCAGGAAAACGGCTCGGACGTCCATGAAGCCGCCGAACTCGTCTACGGCAAGGTCGGACGCAACCCCCTCCGCTGGGTGCTGGCCGTTCCCGAAAGCTCCGGAATCACCTCCGTGAAACAGCTCGAAGGCAAGCGCATCTCCACGGAAGCCGTCGGAATGACCAAACGCTACCTCGAGAAAAACGGGGTCAAGGCCAATGTGGAATTCTCCTGGGGCGCCACGGAAGTCAAGCCGCCGCGCCTGGCCGACGCCATCGTGGAAATCACGGAAACCGGTTCCTCGCTCCGTGCGAACAACCTCAAGATCATCGACACCCTCTGCATCAGCACTACCCGTTTCATCGCCAACCACAAGGCCATGCTCGATCCGGAAAAGAAACGCAAGATCGAGAACCTCGCCCTCCTCCTGAAGGCGGTCCTCGCCGCCGAAGGCAAAGTCGGACTCATGCTGAACGTCCGCAAGGCCGACCTCGAAAAGATCATCACGAAACTGCCCGCGCTCGAACGCCCGACGGTTTCCCAGCTCACGGATGAAAGCTGGGTCGCCCTCAATTCCATCGTCTCGGAACACATCGTGAGGGAGCTCATTCCCGAACTCAAGCGCCTCGGCGCCAGCGGCATCGTGGAATATCCCCTCAATAAAATCGTCCAGTAAACCGGGGGCCGCTCCGGGAAGCCTTTCCGCCAGACAACCGAAGGAGATGAAAAATGACAGAACGCAAAGCGATCGCATCGGAAGAATTCGCCGCCAACCTGTTCGATCTTTTCCATCGGAAATGGTTTCTGCTGTCCTCGGGTTCCTTTGAAGCACGGCAGTTCAATTCCATGACCGTCAGCTGGGGCTTCCTCGGAGAAATGTGGATGCGGCCGACCGCCGTCGCGGTGGTCCGGCCGCAACGTTACACCCTCGAATTCATGGACAAATACGACTCCTTCACCCTCTCCGCTTTCGGAGACGCCCACAAGGAGCCCCTCAAGGTCTGCGGTTCAAAGTCCGGACGCGATTTCGACAAACGGAAAGTCCCGGGCCTCACGCCGATCGCGTCAGGCACCGTCGCCTCCCCGGGCTATGCCGAAGCGGAACTTATCCTCGAATGCCGGAAAGTCTATCGCGATGAATTCCGCAAAGACAAGTTCATCGAAAAAATGATTCCGGAAGAGTTCTATCCCGGCAAGGATTTCCACCGCATCTTCGTCGGGGAAATCACGCGCATCTACGGAACCGACGCCTACTGCCGGAAACCGGAATAATCCGCGGGCTTACTTCTTCCCGGACGTCTCCTCTTTCAGAAGGGCAAGCATCGCGCTGAAGTCGTCCGGAACGGGCGCCTCGAAGGCCAGAATTTTCCCCGTGACGGGGTGCGGCACGGATAATTTCCACGCATGGAGCATCTGCCGCGGCGCGGGTAATTTCCGGGCGCCGCCGTAAACCGGATCGCCCGCCACGGGATGTCCCAGAAACGCCATGTGAACCCGGATCTGGTGCGTGCGTCCCGTATAGATCCGGACCTCGACCAGACTCGCGGGAACC
>CAZORN010000018.1:0-27148 GCA_964581935.1 uncultured Victivallales bacterium | reverse complement strand
GATCTGGTGCGTGCGTCCCGTATAGATCCGGACCTCGACCAGACTCGCGGGAACCCCTTCGACAACGCCCTCCCGGACCACCCGGTAGGCGGAACGCGCCTCCCGTCCGCCCTCGGCTACCACCGCCATTTTCTTGCGGTCGACCTTGTGACGCCCGATCCGGTTCACGATCTCCCCTTCCTTGCGGGCAGGATGCCCCCACACCAGCGCAAGGTAAGTCTTGGAGGTCTTCCGCTCGGAAAAAGCCTCTGACAGCTTCGTCAGGGCGTCCGGGGTGCGCGCGACAATGAGGCATCCGGAGGTGTCCTTGTCCAGACGATGGACAATCCCCGGACGGAGCGGATCGCTTTCGGCGAATTCGTCGCCCATCTCCGGCTCGCGTCCCAGCAGCGCGTTCACGAGCGTGCCGCTCCAGTTCCCGGCCGCGGGATGCACCACCATTCCGGCGGACTTGTTCACGACGATCATCTGTCCGTCCTCATACAGGACGTCCAGCGGAATGTTTTCCGGCACGGCCGAAGTCGCCGCAACCGGTTCCGCACTCATTTCGACCCGAATTGAGTCTCCTTTGGCGACGGCGTATTTCGGAGTCCCGCACACACATCCGTTCACAGAAACGGCTTTTCCGCGGATCAGGGACTGAAAACGGCTGCGCGAGACTTCCGGCATCAGGCGCGAGAGGCACTGGTCCAGGCGCAGACCGGCAAACTGGACGGGAACCGTGAATTCACTGTTTTTCAGGGACGACGAGTTGGTTTTCGACATTTTTTCCGTATTTCCCGAAGATGAAAAAGAACAGCAGTCCCACCGGTATCATGAGAGTCAGTCCGATGATCTGCGCGCTGGTCAACCCGAGGAAACGGTCCGTATGGTCGCCGCGGATGAACTCCAGACAGAATCTCAGAATCCCGTAGCCGACAAAATAAGCCGCCGCGATCTGCCCCGTCTTCTTCACCTTCCGGAAGAGAAACAGAAGCGTCAACCCCAGAATCAGATTCCCGAACGACTCGAACAGCTGCACCGGATACAGAGGCTGCGAGGACGCCACCGCCTGACCGTATTCCTTCAGGTTCTCCATCACGGAATTCATGTCCGGGAAACGCTCCGCCGGAGCCGTCCCCGGAGGAAAGACCACCCCGTGACGGCACGGCGCCCCGAAACAGCAGCCCTGCATGAAACAGCCGATCCGTCCGAAAGCGTGTCCGATCGCCATCGCCGGCGCACAGATGTCGAAAATCCGGAGAATCGAAAGTTTTTTCCATCGGCAGTATCCCCAGATCGTAAGGACCGCAAGAATGAACCCGCCGTAAAAGACCAGTCCGCCCTGATCGATCCGGAATACCTTCAGCCAGTTGCCTTCAAACTGATTGTGAAACTGGACCACGTAAAAAAGACGCGCCCCCAGAATTCCGCAGACCACCACGATGATCCCGAGGTCGAAAACCTGATCCGGCGTCAGCCCCGCATACTTGCGCTTGTACTGCATCACAAACAGGGAGATCAGAAAACCGGTTGCCACGCAAATCCCATACCAGTGAATCGGCAGGCCGAACAGATGAAACGCGATTCCATGCATATTAATCGTTCTTTCCAAAAATTATTCAACTCAATAACTGGACAAATTCCTCTTTCCGGTGTAATGTATCATGTTTTTTCCTATTTCATAATGTTTTTCTGAAATTATCCAAGGAGTTTCCATGTCAGCCGAATTCATCGCGTCGCATATCGAGTTCGCCATTCAGCATGCAGCGGTCTGGGGGTTCATCCTGATTCTGGTTTTCATGACCATCGAAAGCTCTTTCATCCCGTTCCCCAGCGAAGTCGTCATGATCCCCGCCGGTTTCCTCGCCTACCGCGGCGAACTGACCACCGGAGTTCCCTGGCTGGACCTTGTCCTTTGCATCTTCTTCGGACTCGTCGGCTCCATGCTCGGCGCCTACATCAATTATTATCTCGCCATCTGGCTCGGACGTCCCGTCCTCCACAAATACGGCAAATACTTCTTCCTTCCGGAGTCGGCCCTGAACCGCGCGGAGGAAATCTTCCGCAAATACGGCGAACTGACCACCTTCGTCTGCCGTCTCCTGCCCGCCATCCGCCAGCTGATCTCTATTCCGGCGGGTCTTTCCAAAATGAACTTCTGGAGTTTCACCTTCTGGACCGCGCTCGGCGCCGGCATCTGGACCGCGGTTCTGGCTCTCGTCGGCTGGTATCTCGGCCATCTGGCGGGCAACATGACTCCGCTGGATATGGTAGTCAAGGGAAAAGAACTGATTTCCAAACATTATATCTGGGTTTTCGTTTTCCTCGCGATTTTCATCGCGGGTTACTTCGCCGTCCAGAAATGGGTGATGCGTTCCGAATCCCGGCAGGAAAAGTGATTTTTTTCTTTTTCCGGCTGGAAAAATCGCGGAAAAAGCGTATAGTAAAGGCTCTTCCGGTTTACCCCGTGGTGTAACGGTAGCACAACTGGTTTTGGTCCAGTTAGTTTGGGTTCAAATCCCGACGGGGTAGCCACTTGCATTCCGGTGGCTTCGTTCAAAGATGAGCGTCCGTCTCACCAGTGCAATTCGAGCTTTCTGAGGTCGGCGGCGCAGACGTATTTCCGTTCATTTCCGACAAAATACGCCAGGCACCACTGATCCGGCGGCAATTCGACATCGCGGAATAAATCCCGGATGCTCCCATTCGTATAGCCGACCGCCAGAAACTCCTTGTTTTTGACTACATAATCCGCCAATTGCCGATCCCCCGAAATGAAGGATTCCGGTTCCCGGTTCATATTCAGCGGGATGAAAGTAATGGCGGTTTTGTCCTGCGAATAGGTCTCGTGATCCCTGTAAAAGGGAAAAGTTCTCCCATTGTATTTCAAGGCCCAGCGGGGAGAGTCGGTCAGAGTGATCGGCGTTTTTTGAGAAGGGGTCTCATGTTTCGCAAGAAAACAGAAAATCAGGTCTTTCTGGTTTTGAGATTTTGAAAGACGTTCCGGATTGGTTTTTTCCAGCAGGTTCTCCCCGACAGGAAAGGTGTGATTGTGTTTGACTCCGCTGAGTGCAAGAAGAGTCGGAGCCCAATCGGAAGTCGCCCCCGGAGTATCGACGACGCCCGACCTTCCGGCATTCAGGACGATTCCGACATGACGTCTCTTTTTGTTTCCGGCCAGAATGGAATCCACGTTCGATGAATGAAGAAGATGGTCCGTCATCAGCACGACGACGGTATTTTCCCACGCCTTCGATTTCCGGAGATCCGCAATGAATTTTCCGATTTCACGGTCCGTCGTGCGGACGGCGCTCAGGAAGCGTTTCTCTTTTTCGTTTTTCCAGGGATACGTTTCGCTGTCTTCATGGATGAACCCGGCCGGAAGATGGGTGTCCAGCGTCGCCAGATATAAAGCAAAGGGTTTTCCGGAAGAAGACAGTTTTTCAAAATGGGAAAATCCCCATTCAAACAACTGCCGGTCGGAACACCCCCACGAACCGGAGTCGAGTTTTCTCCCGGAATTTTCATAGGAACATGCGAAATCGATATTTTCCCGCTGAATCAGCATATTCGTTCCGGCAAATTTCAGGGGCGACCCTTGAAGAAAAACCTGTCGGTATCCCGCCTTGTGGAGAATAAAAGGCATCGACGGAAGATTCCCGCCGTAGCGGTCCTGAAGTCCGCCTTGCCATAAAAGGGAGGAGATGATTTGCTCCGGCATAAGGGGAAGTCCCATGAAAACGGAATATACAGCGGAAAAGGTATCATCCGCGTTCAGACCGTTGGAAAGATTGGTGAAAGAAATTCCTTCTTCTGCAAGGGCATTCAGATTCGGGGTCAGGCCGGGGAGCGCCGCCGAGTCCGTGAAAGTATTCTCGAGCGATTCCATGAAGATGACGACCAGATTTTTCCCGGGAGCCGCAATGACTTTCTCCTTGGTCACTCCGGAAAGTTTGATTCCTGCGTTATTGAATACGATTTCCGGATAAATGTCCGGAGTCCGCCGCATCTTCTGCATGAAAGGGGAAAACACCGGAGTAAAATAGACGGACACAGCCCCGAAAACAGCCATTGCGGCCAGACACAGTTTTGCAGACTGGCTATTTGTTTTTTCGTCTTTTGAAAGAAGAAAAACACATGCGATCATCACAAAGATGACAGCATACACAAGAAGTCCGCCGACGATCCACTTTCCAAACAGAAGAAACCCCACGCCGACATCGAAGTTATTCAGCATCTGGAAGTCAAGGTTTTTCCCGGCCACGATGAAATACACGTCATAGCAGAACTGAAAGAAGAGGTAGAATCCAAGCACGCCCAGTGCAATCAGGCGCCGCACCGTCTTGCGCCCGAAAGGAATTTCCGAAAGAATGATCGCAAAAAAGGAAACCGCCGAGGCCGCGATCAGCTCATCGAATCCGCTGTCTTTTTCAAAAAAGAGGCGGCCCCCCCCATGAGAGATTCATCAAAAGCCATATCGACAATATTTTTATCATTGTTAAGAATTCCTCTATCACCCTTTATATATTTTTACAATATCACGATGTTCAATATTTTCAAAATAAATAATGAAAATTATTTTTTTTCATGGTAATATTTTTTATATAACAAAAAACGTACGGATCTTGAATTCAATATATATAAATTATACGATTGTTTATTTCCACGGTTTTTAAAAAAACAAATTAATATGAAATATTCATTAGCACTAATATGAATTCGCGCCGGATGTTTTGCGACAATACTCCCCGGATTCCTTGATAATTCATGAAAACGGATTATTTTATAAGGACTCAATCTACACTGGAAGGAATCGATATGGACAGCAATTCATGGAAACTGGAAACCCTCGCCGTACAGGCCGGATATACCCCGGAAAACGGAGGTCCGCGCGTCACGCCCATCGCACAATCCACCACGTATAAATATGACGACGCCCAGAGCGTGGCCGATCTGTTCGACCTCAAACGTCCCGGATTTTTCTATACTCGGCTGGCCAATCCGACCGTGGACTGCTTTGAAAAGAAAATCGCCGCACTGGAAGGCGGAGTCGCGGCGGTCGCCACCAGTTCGGGACAAAGCGCCACCGCGCTGGCCCTGTTGAACATCGCCCGTTCCGGAGATCACGTTGTCGCCGTCTCCAGCCTTTACGGCGGAACGGTGTCCCTTTTCACCAACACCTTCAAGAAGATGGGAATCGAATTCACGTTCGTGCTGCCGACGGCGTCGCCGAAGGAAATCGCCGGAGCCATCCGTCCGAATACCAAGGCGATCTTCGCGGAAGTGCTGGCCAATCCGGCGCTGATCGTGCTGGACATCGAAAAGATGGCCGCGGTCGCTCATGAAAACGGACTGCCGCTGGTGGTGGACAATACCTTCCCGACGCCGTTTCTCTGCCATCCGTTCGATTTCGGGGCCGACATCATCACCCACTCGACGACCAAGTACATCGACGGACACGCCACCAGCGTCGGCGGAATCGTGGTGGAAAAGGGCGGCTTCGACTGGAGCAACGGCAGGTTTCCGGAACTGATTGAACCGGATGCGAGTTATCACGGGACCGTTTATATGCGCGACTTCCCCACGTGTCCCTACTCCACGAAACTCCGGGTCCAGTGGATCCGCGACATCGGCAATCCGATGATGCCCTTCAACGCGTTTCTCTCGATGCTGGGCTGCGAAACGCTCCATGTCCGCATGGAACGCCACTGCCAGAACGCCCTCGAAATGGCGCGTTTCCTGGAATCGCACCCGAAAGTCGGGTGGGTAAACTATCCGGGACTGGAGTCCAGCGACCAGCACGCCATGGCGAAAAAATACATGCCGAAAGGATGCAGCGGAGTGCTCTGTTTCGGGGTCAAGGGCGGCAGCAAGGCCGGAGAAAAAGTGATGAATTCGCTGAAACTGGCGGCCATCGCGGTTCACGTGGCCGATTTGCGGACATGCGTGCTTCATCCGGCCAGCATGACGCACCGTCAGCTGAGCGAAAAGGAACTGATCGCGGCGGGGGTCTCGCCGGATCTGATCCGTCTGTCCGTGGGACTGGAACACATCGACGACCTGAAAGCGGACTTCGATCAGGCGTTGAACGCCTGACCCTTTTTCCCGACAAAAAACAGCCGTATGAAATTCACCGGAAAACGGGTTTCATACGGCTGATTTTTTGATTGTCCGCGCGGTTCAGCGGAACCATGTCCAGGGGTTCCACCACACTTTTGCGGCGCTTTTCCGCTTGACCGGCGGGATGGCCTTTACCGTAGGCGTCGACTCGGACGGCGAAGGCGCGGCCGGGGCAGGCGGAGGCGGCGGAGGAGGAGGCGTCCTTTTCGGGCGTTCCGGTTCCGGAGGAGACGGCGGAAGATTCTGGTAAAAATGATCTTTGATGTCGGGCTTCATTCCGAAGGCCTTTCTGGAAATCTTGATCGTGTTTGTCGCCAGATCCTTTTCGGCTTCCGTGACTGTAAGCTCGTTGACATCGGTCTTTCTTGAAGGGGCTTCCGGAGAACGGGGTCTGTTCGCGAATTGCGGAGGCGGAACCGGCTGCGCCGCGGGCGACGGAGCGGGAGACGGGGACGGAACGTTTTGCCGGGAAGGCGGCGCGGGCTCCGCAACCGCCGGAACGGGCGGAGGCGGAGTTTCTTTCACGCACGATCCGACATCCGCGATCACGAAAAGGGCACTGCAATCGGGACATTCGGCCGTCTCGCCCAGAAAAGCGGCGGCGACTTCAAAACAGGAACCGCACTTGGTGCATGCGGTGGCGATGTCGGTCTTCACCGGAGGGGCGGAGGCGCGTTTTTCGTGGGGCAAAGCAAGCACGAAAGTTAAAGAGCATCCGGAACATTCCGCAGACTGTCCGAGATATTCCGGCGGAATTTCGTATTGCATTCCGCACTTCGGACAGGTCACGACGAGATCTTCGTTCGGCATAAGAGCCTCCCCGGTTACTTAGAAAATCACTTCAGACCAAGGACATCCTGCATATCATAAATGCCGGGTTTCGCGGTTGCAAGGAAACGCACGGCGACCAGAGCGCCTCTTGCAAAGGTATCGCGGCTGGAAGCCTTGTGGGAAAGCTCCACCCGTTCGCCCTCGGCGGCGAAAAGGACGGTGTGGTCCCCGACGATGTCGCCGCCGCGGATCGCGTGCATTCCGATTTCATGTTTCGTGCGTGCGCCAACCAGTCCCTGGCGTCCGTGCTTCACATCCTTTTCATAGTCCCAGCCCTTGACCTTCGCGACGACCTCCGCGAGGGAAACGGCGGTGCCGCTGGGAGCGTCCTTCTTCTTGTTGTGGTGGGCTTCGATGATTTCGACGTCGAAGTCGTCGGAAAGCATT
Organism: uncultured Victivallales bacterium; assembly: GCA_964581935.1. GTDB lineage: Bacteria > Verrucomicrobiota > Lentisphaeria > Victivallales > UBA1829 > SIG94. The sequence goes on along the minus strand of CAZORN010000018.1, from coordinate 19,828 downwards.
TGCGAGGCCAGCTTCGTGAGGTGGAGAAGGAGGTTCACGCCCACGCTGAAGTTGGAAGCCTGAACGATCTTCGCGCCGTTGCCGGCGAGACGCTTGAGCTCCTTCTTGTCGTCCGGGGTCAGGGCGGTCGTGCCGATGACGACGGAGACGCCGTTGGAGGCGGCAAGCGCCGCATTCCGGACGACTTCTCCCGTGCTGAAATCGATTACGGCGTCGGCCTGACCGAGAAGCGCGGAAAAGTCTGTGGTGATTTTGACGCCAAGCGCCTGAACGCCCGCCACGCTGCCGGCGTCGAGGCCGACGAATTCCGATTCCGGACGTTCGGTGGCACCGGCGAGTTTCATATCCTTCGATTCCGAGATGTGGGTAACGAGACGTCTTCCCATTCTGCCCGCGGCTCCGACTACAATCACTCTGATCATTTGCTGTTTCCTCCGGTTGTTATCTGAAACGATGAATTCTTTTTACCACGGGGACGCCCGCTGAATTTCCGTCAGGCGGTTCCTTGCGCTCATATCTCCCGCATTGGCCGCCCGCCGATACCATTTTTCGGACTGGGTGATGCTGCGGTCCACTCCGGTTCCCTCCATGTAGCATTCCGCCACGCGCTTCTGGGAAGCGACGTCCCCGTTTTCCGCCGCCTGGAGAAACCAGTAGAACGAGGCCTCCTTGTCCTTGACAAGCCCGCCCTCGCCTTCCGCGAACATGCACGCCAGATTGTATTGGGCGCGGGCATATCCGAGTTTTGCCGACACGAAGAAAAAGTGAGCGGCCCGCGGGAGATCCTTTTCCACGCCGAGCCCCTCGTAATAGATCACGCCCAGCTTGAAGATGGCCTGCGGACAATTCCCCTCGGCGGATTTCCGGTACCACGTCATGGCATCCTGAACGGTCATGCCCTTGTAGTATCCTTCGGTGATCGCCTCGGCATACTTGAACTGTGCCATGGGGTGTCCGGCCAGCGCGGCGTCGCGGTAAAGCTTCTGCGCCTTGTCCACATCCCGGTTGACAACCCGTCCGTATTCATACAGGAACCCGAGCTTGCCCATGGCCTCCGGGTCCCCTTTGGCGGCACCTTCCCTGAGAAGGGAAATCATTTTTTCAGGATCGGGTTCGCAGCCGTAGCCCCCGTAATAGCAGTCCGCAAGCATCCGGTATGCGGAGGGATCGAACTTTTTCCGCGAGGTCACCCGGGTGAGGATCCGGAACGCGCGCGCCTTGTCTTCCGGCTTGGTGTGTCTCCGCATCAGCAGCATGCAGAGGTCGAGTTCGGCGGGTTCATAATCCTGGGCGGCCAGTTTTTCCAGCATCGCGAGGGCGTCCGCGGCGGAGGGGCGGATCTGCTCTTTTCCGGTTTCATCCCGGATGCCCGTGAGGTAGAATTTCGCGATGCGGAAGGACGCCGGATGGAAATTCTGTTTGGACGCCTTCTCATACCAGTCGAACGCGGACTGGAGGCTGCGGTCGACTCCCCAGCCTGCCTCCAGACAGCTTGCATAATTGTATTGGGCTTCCGGCAAGCCTCCTTCGGCGGCTTTCCGATACCAGTAGGCCGCGAGAGTGAGGTTCTTCTGACGGTTGTCGCCGTAAAAATACTCGTTGCCGAGATAAAAACAGGAGTCCATGTCTCCCTTGACGGCCTTGTCCCGGAGCGGATCGATATTTCCCTCGGGCGCCGCGCACAGCAGGAAAGGCAGAAAGAACATCGAGATGAATAGAGCCTCTCTGATATTCATAAGAAAACATCTTTCCGTCAGATCATTCATATGTTGGAACTTGTAATATAACGTCCGAAACCCAAAAGGCAAGAAAGAATCCGGCGCTCCCGGCTGTTTTCGGAACGTCCGGGGGCCGGGGAAAAATGGGCGACCCCGGACCGCGGTTATTTTTTAAGGGGTTTGGCGGAGCCGCCCTTGTCTGCCGGAACGGGGTCCGGAGCCAGCTCGAAATATTCCCCGAGGATATCGAAGCACTCCTTTTCAAGACGTTTCCGGAGTTCCGGCTGAATTCCGGTGGTCTGCATCCGTTCCTGAATGCGCCATGCGGAATAATATGTCTGAAGGATGTCGGTCATTTCCTTCTGGTTCAGGGACCCCCTTTCCATTTTCTTCCGGTATTCCTCGCGAAGCACGATCCTGCGACCGAGAAACGTGACCGGCTGAGTGCTTCCCATCTGGTTCCGGCGGAGAAACCAGATCATGCGGTATGCCTTGGATATCTCCTGCTGGAGCTGAGTGGCTTCCTGAGACGTCATTTTGCCGGACTCAACCGTTCTTTTCCGCATGGACTCGATCCGGTCCGCCACCGTGCGGATGCGTTTGAGTTCAGCCGGGCTGATCTGCTCGTGCTTCACGGCATAATCGAGAATGGAGGCCTGATCTTCCAGCTGTTCCTGAATCCGGCGGTTCACGCGGACCTCGCGCGCCATGTCGGAAAGCTCCGTTCCGAGCTTCGAGACTTCACTTCGGGAGTTGTCCGCCCCGGAAAGCGTCCCCAGCAAAACGACCGGAAGAATCCAGAAAAACGACCTCATTTCATGCCTCCTTTGAGGATATAATAACATGGTTTCAGGAAAAGTCAAAAGCATTCCGTAAAATAAGGGAGGACGCCGCCGGTCACAACGGCATGACGGAATACTTTTTCCTGTATTCGGCGGGCGTGAGTCCGGACTGTTTTTTGAACTGGCGGTAAAAGACTTCCAGCGTTTCAAATCCGCACAGCATGGCGATTTCCTTGATGGAGGCGCCATCGCCCGCAGTCAGCATCATTTTGGCTTTCGCGATCCGGCGTTCCTGCACGTAATGCAGCGGGGCTTTCCCGAAATGCTTTTTGAACAGGGCGAAAAGGTAGGGACGGCTCAAGTTCAGGTGGGAAGCGATGATTTCGGGGGTGAGCCTCTGCTTCAATTTCCGTTCGATGAAATCGCAGGCCTCCAGCAGGACTTTCGGGCATTCCGGCGCGCCGGCGCCGGACCGGGCCGAGGCCTTCCATGTAAGAACAGAATAGGCATAGCCCGAAAGAAGAGCCATGTCCGCGTTTCCCGAGTGAAACGCCTTGCGGCATTCGTCGGCGAAGGAGACCGTCTCGTCGGGAGAATCCCACACACTGACGCGGGGCCCCGGCCGGTCCGGGGTCCTGACCTTGAAATGAAGCACAATGCAGCGGTAGGGGTCGTCGGCGAACGTCTTGCAGATGGTCGTCTCGGGATATTTATGCCAGAAGACGGCTCCCCGCACAAAGACTTTTTCCTCCCCGTCGATCTCGAAACGCAGTTTCCCTCCGGTCAGGATTTCCACATATTCCATCCCTTCCGGAATGCGGGCGGGATTGACTTCATTCACATCCGGGCAGACAAAATAGCCGACCCGCAAGAGCTGTTCCATGTGTTCCGCCATCTTGGCGTCTCCTTTTATAACGGGGGTCAAGAAATAATACTCCGAGTCAATTGATTTTATTGTTTCAGCATGTAAAATATATATGTTAAAGATTTTCAGTCAAATGAATTCTGATAAAAACCAACAAAAAAACAAGGAGTTTTTCATGTTGAAACCGTTGTCTGTCCAGCTGTATTCCCTTCGGGAACGCGCCCAGAAAGACTTTATCGCCGTATTGAAGGACGTGGCGAAAATGGGATACAAGGGAGTGGAACCCGCCGGGTTCTGGAATGTCCGTCCGTCCACGCTCCGCAAAGTGCTTGCCGACCTCGGGTTGGAAATGTATTCCTCGCATTCCCCGTGGGCGCGGATCAACACTCTCGGCGAAACGATGGACATTGCGGACATGATCGGGCTCAAGAAGGTTGTCTGCGGCTACGGTCCCGACGACTTCAAGGACATGGATGCGATCAAGCGCACCGCGGATCAGGTCAACACCATGCAGGAGATCCTCGAACGCAACGGGTATACGCTTTTCCAGCACAACCACGCGTTCGAGTTCGAACGGCTCGACGGCCGCCTCAAATATGAAATCTACGCGGAACTCTGCCCGAAGGTGAAATTCCAGATCGACGCCTACTGGTCCACCAACTTCGGCCAGGAAAACGCCGTCGAAAACATCAAAAAGTTTGCGGACCGCACGATCCTCATCCACATGAAGGACGGCATCCTCCACCAGAAAAAGGCCGACCAGAAAATGGTCAACGGCATCCTCGACCGCAAGATCGATCTGGTTCCGCTCGGAACCGGCGATATGGACATCAAGGGCGTGATCGCCGCCATGCCCGCCTCCGTCGAAGCCGTCATTGTCGAACTCGACTACTGCAACATCGACATGACCGAAGCCATCGCCAAGAGCTACAGGTTCATGACCGAAAACAAACTCGCCCTCGGCAACAAATAACGAAGGAACCTTTCCCTCCATGAAAACCACAAAAGTCGGCATCATCGGCTGCGGCATGATCAGCGACACCTACTTCAAGGCCGCCCAGAAATTCAATATTCTTGAAGTCGTCGCCTGCTCGGACATCATTCCCGAACGCTCCAAAGCGAAAAAAGAACTCTACGGCGTGGCGAACGTCACCAATGAAAAACTGCTCGCCAACAAGGAAATCGAAATCGTCCTCAACCTCACGCCGCCGCAGGTCCACTCGAAAATCGCGCTGGACACCCTCAACGCCGGCAAGCACGCCTACTCCGAAAAACCGTTCGGCGTGGACGAGGCCGACGCCGCCAAGGTGATCGCGCTCGCCAAAAAGAAAAACCTCCGCGTCGGATGCGCTCCGGACACCTTCCTCGGCGGCGGACAGCAGACCGCCCGCAAGCTCATCGACGACGGCTGGATCGGCAAGCCCCTCTCCGGCACCGCGATCGTCATGGGACGCGGCCCGGAACACTGGCCGCACGGCCCGTTCTTCTACGACTACGGCGCGGGTCCGATGCTCGACCTCGGCCCCTATTACATGACCGCGCTGGTCAACCTCCTCGGTCCGGCCAGAAGCGTGACAGCCGTCACCACCAAGGGCTTCGATTACCGCACCATGGGCCCGGAAGTCGCTCCGCAGTATAAGGACAAATACGTTCCGTTCGGAAAATATCCGGTCAACGTGACCACCCATCTCACCGGCGTGGTCGAGTTCCAGTCCGGCGCGCTGATCACCGTCATCACCAGCTTCGACTGCTACCGGCACAGCCATCAGCCCATCGAAATCTACGGCACCGAAGGCTCCCTTCAGGTTCCCGATCCGAATTCCTTCGACGGCCCCGTCCGCGTCTTCCGCAAAGGATTCAAGACGCCCGAATGGAAGGACGTCCCGCTGACGCATGTCTACACGGACAACAGCCGCAGCATCGGCGCAGCGGACATGGCGTACGCGCTCCGCAGCGGACGCAAGCACCGCGTCAACGGCGAACTCGCCAACCATGTGCTGGAAATCATGCTTTCGTTCGACAAGTCCAGCAAGCTCGGCGCCCGTGTGGAACTCAAGACCACCTGCGAGCGTCCCGCGGCCCTGCCCCTCGGCCTGAACGAAGGCGAACTGCCCGAATAACGTTCACGGTTTTCCCGGAAACACCCTGTCCGCAACGGCAGGGTGTTTTTTTCCATCCCCGGGAAAAAAGGCATCCAGGAGCAATTACTTCCGGTTGTTTCCCGCAGAGGAACCCTTGTCAGAAGGCTCTTCCGGGCGGATGGTCAGCAGAACCATTTCAAAGGGGACGTTGAGCCGCGTGTAGTAACTGCTGTCGCCCATGCCGGACGTCACGAGAAGCTGTTTTTCGCCCTCGCGGAAAAGGCCGTAGGTGTACTGTTTGCAGACTCCGCCCTTGTAGAAGTTGAATATGCCGCTCTCGAGAAACGGCAGCCGGAAAAGACCTCCGTGCGTATGCCCGGAAAGCATCAGGCAAGGCCGGTCGGCGGGAAGTTCCGGGAAAGGATCCGGGCGGTGCGAAAGAATCAGGGGAGACGGCAGGTCGCGGAGGATTTCCAGAATCTCCGGCGGAGTGTTTTTCTCCCGGCGGGAGCGTTCCCTCAATCCGTAGATCGGAAGGGGAGTCCCGTTGACGACAGGAGCCGCGAGGCGATCCTCCAGAACCGTGATTCCGGCATTTTCCAGAACCGCGCGGGCCGCGCCCAGCCCCGAAAAGAATTCATGATTGCCCATCACGGCGAAAATTCCGTATTTCGCCTCCATCTTGGAAAAAAGTTCCACGAAAGGGACATTGAGTTCGTAGATTTTTCCAGTCTGCTCGAAACTGAAGGTGTCGCCCAGCAGAAAGATGAAATCAGGAGTAAGTCGGTTGGCCTCCCGGATCATGGCGGCGTATTTCGGGGAACCGATGACGCCCGACCAGAGATGGAGGTCGGAAATCACCAGAAAACGGAGGGAGGCATGCTCCGGACGCCAACCGGGCATGACAATTTCTCTCTCATATACCGTGAAATAAGCCGGACAGAAGGACGTCAGTAGAAAAGTCAGCAGGAAAACCAGCGGCAGAGCCGCAATCCTGAATTGTATTGCCGGATTCCGTCGCATGAATCCTCACTTTTTCACAGGGGCGGCTTTCTTGGCAGTTTTCGCTTTTTTGGCCGGGGAACCCTTCTTTTCCGCGGGCGCCTTCGTTTTCACTTCGGCGGCCTTGCGCTGGGTCTGTTCCAGAGCGGCGGCAGGGTTGTCAAGCCGCGGATACGCCCAGTCCAGCAGTTTTCCGACGAACTGGTCCCGGTTCTTCGCGGAATCGAAACCGACGACCACAACCACAAGACGTTTTCCGTTGCGGAGACATGTGGCGGTAACGCAGTAGCCGGAACGGTTGATGAAACCGGTTTTCAAGCCGTCCACGCCCGTGGACGGATAGCGTCCGCCCGGAAGGAGATGGTTGTGGTTGATGATCTGGAGATGCCCGCGGGTTCCGGGAGGGCGGAAATCGGCGCGCTGCGTGGAGGCCCATTTCACCAGCATGGGATAGGTAAGGGTCCTTTCGGCCAGATGCGCCATGTCTTCCGGACTGCTGACGTTGTCGGAGGAGGAACTGTCGCCGGGCAGACCGTGCGGATTGAAGAAACGTGTCTTGGACATGTTCAGCTCGGCCGCCTTGGCGTTCATGCGCTTGACGAAGGAGGACACATCGCCCCCGCCCAGATATTCCGCGACAAGATACGCGGCATCGTTCGCGCTCTTGATGGAAATCGCCTGAAGCAGCTCCTGAAGCTGGAAGGTTTCGGTGGGATCCAGCCAGACCTGGCTGCCCCCGATCTTCATGGCGGCCCGGGTCACGGGAATCTTGGTCTCCAGCGTCAGTCCGTTCCGTCCGGCAATAACATCTTCATACGCCAGCAGGGCGGTCATGATCTTGGTCATGGAGGCGATGGGATAGGAGCCCTTGGCATCCTTGGCCCAGAGGACATTATGGGTATCGGCGTCCAGCAGGATTCCGGCGTGCGCTCCCGCGCTGGCCGGAAGTTCCGGAATGTTTCCGTTTACCGCATAGGTATAGTTGTAGGGAAGCGTGGAAACCTGAGGCGTCTGGGACGTCGCTGCGGCGGACCGGAGATTCGCATAGCGGCTCACGCCCGAAGGCTTGGCGGCGGACGTCGCACCGGCGGCGGAAGCGTCGGGAGCCTGGACCGTTTTCGCGGGAGGATTCATCTTGGGCTGTGCGGCGTCGCCGGGCGCTTCCCTGAAACAAAGATAAAGCACGACGACATGGGCCAGCACAATCAGGCTGACGATCAGGAAAATATACCGGAATTTCACAGGAGACCTCTTTCTTCAAGAATCGACCGGTTCAAGGCGGAGAACAGGGCGGCGATCGCGGCAAGATCGATATTCGGATGCTCTCCCACGCCGTAGAAGAGCCGTTTATCGCTTTTCCGCCGGATCCCGACGAAGGCGATCGCTTTGGCATCCGCATTCATGCCCAGCGTCCGCTCCGAAAAATCTTCCAGAATGAAGTGATAGAGATTCGCCTCGTCGCGGATCGCATGGACGGTGGCGGAAATAGGGCCGTTTCCGGTTCCCCTGATTTCCATGGTCTTTCCGTCTACCGTCAGCTGAATGCTGACGTCCACCTGGGCGTCTTCCCGGGATTCGTCATGCTCGTCGCCCTTGGAAATCCGGTTGAATTTCTGAAGGACGAACGGGCCCTTGATGTTCACAAAGGTGCCGTTGAACACCTTCAACAGCTCGGTCGCGTCCAGTTCGTCCCCCTTGCTGTCGGCGCGCGACTGAATCGCGGCTCCGATTTCCGGGTGCATTCCCTTGGGCGGGTAGATTCCGTAGTCGTGCTCGAGCACATAGACCACGCCGCCCTTGCCGGACTGGCTGTTGATGCGGATCAGTTTCTCGTATTTGCGTCCGATGTCAGCGGGGTCGATATGGAGGTAGGGGACCTTCCATTTCACGCCGAAAATCTCGCGTGCCTTCTCAATATTATCCATTCCTTTGCGGATGGCGTCCTGATGCGAACCGGAAAACGCCGTGAAGGCGAGCTGGCCCGCATACGGATGACGTTCGTGCACTTCGATGCTGGTGACCGATTCCACCAGCTTGACGATGCGCGGCATGTCGGAAAAATTCAGCCCCGTGGGAATGTTCCGGGATTCCAGATTCAGCGCCATGGTGCAGATGTCCACGTTGCCGGTGCGTTCCCCGTGTCCGAAAAGGGTGCCTTCCACGCGTTCGGCTCCGGCCATCACGGCGAATTCCGAGGACGCCACGGCGCAGCCCTGGTCGTTGTGCGAATGGATGCTGATGGTCGTCTCGTCCATATACGGATAATGCTCGATGAAATACGCGATCATATCCGCATAATGGTGCGGGGGACGGCGTTCGACCGTCTGCGGAAGATTCAGGATGAAATCCTTCTTGGAACAGGGGCCCCAGGTTTCCTTGACCGCCTTGCAGACGTCCAGAACATGCTGGATGTCGCTGTCGGTGAACTCCTCCGGAGAGAACTCATACCCCACCTTGCCGGTCAGGTTGTTTTCCTTGAGGTAGCGGATCACCGATTTGGTCCCTTCGACCGCCACACGGAGCGTTTCCTCGCGGGACTTGCCGAATACGATCTGTTCGTGGAGATCGGAAGTGGCGATATAGAGATGAAGGATCGCGTTTTCCACGCCCGCCAGGGATTCGACCGTCCGGCGGATCAGCGGCTCGCGGGCCTGCGTCAGCACGGAAATACGGACATCGGAAGGAATTTCCTTCTCCTCGACCAGACGCCGTACAAAGTCGAAATCGTCCTGCGAGGCCGCGGGGAACGAGACTTCGATTTCCTTGAATCCGATGCCGCACAGCAGCTTGAAGTACTCGAACTTCTTCTCCGGGTTCATGGGCATCGGCAGCGCCTGATTCCCATCCCGAAGGTCCACCGAACACCAGGTCGGGGACTTCTCCAGTTCGTGATTCAACCATTCCCGGTGCTTCACGGGAATGCTTGCCGGTTGCGGGTACTTCTTCATTTCTGCACCATCTTCAAGTTGGTTGCTCGTAACATTGGTCGGTTCCTACGGAACCCGTATAAAAAAACACATAACCTATACTATATCACATTTTCATGAAAAAAAAAAGAAGAAAGCAGGAAAATAACGATATTTCGTGCAAATAAGACAAGAAACGGTCCCGGAAACAGCCATTTCTGGATCGTTTGACATAATTTCAGGAGGGGATTGCCCGACTTCAGGAAAGGCAGCTTCCGCGGGGAATGAAACGGGTTTCAAGAGAGGTTTTTTCAGGGATGAATCCTTCGGCTTTTCCATGAATCCGGATCCCGCTTCTTCCAAAGGGGATGACTTCCCCCCTCGGAATGGACAAAAAAATCCGGGAGGGCAGGAGTTCCCGCACGTCCCGGAAATAGCCGGTATAAATTCGCCGGTCAGCCGATTTTCACCCATTCGCAGGGGGTTTTCAGACCTTTGATCCCGGCTTCCAGAATCCCGGCGATCTCGATGGTCTGCGCCGGATCGATCGGCGAGACGCCCGTCTCGAAGAACCGGAGGATTTCATCGATCAGATTCGGAAAAATGTTGTTCTGGACAAACAGCTGGACGGACTTCTCCTTCGATGCCGCGGAAATCGTGAAGCCGAATTCCGGACTGTAAACCACGGTTGCACGCCGGTCGTCCGGATAGTCGATCCACATCGAGCTCCGGGACGGATTGACGCTCTGCATGACTCGCGTCGCACCGGTTCCGAGAAGCGAAACGATCATCTCGATCTGGTGAATTCCGTATTCCTGAAAGCTGCGCCCGCCGCCTGTCGTTGCGACAAAATCGGGCCGGACCGTCTTGAACTCGTTGTCGCGGGCGGCAATCAGTTCGTTGCCGTAACGCAGCGCGGAACTCGACATCAGAGGCGTGCCGTGCTTCCGGGCCTTCTCGAAAATGCGCCGGGCGGACGCCATGGACGAAGTGAACGGCTTGTCGATATACAGCGGCTTGCCCGACTCCAGCGCCTTCGCGGCCAGTTCCTCGTGCACTTCCGGATTGGACGGCGCCAGCACGCAGAGAACGTCGCATTTCTCCACCACTTCCTCCAACGAGCGCGCGGGCGTCACTTTGAAGTCGGAACACCACTGTTCCAGGCTCCGTTTCCCGTTATTTGCGCTCTCCCACGCCATGGCGACTTCAAAGTTTTTGTTGACTTTGGAATCCCGGATCCATGCAGGATAGTTGTTCGCGTGCCATTCGTCGATAAACAGGTCGATAAAACCGATTTTTTTCATATATCCGATCCTTTTGTTTGGAAGTGAAAACAGCATATAACCATACTTCCGGAAATCCGATTTTGCAACCGTCCCCTTGAGTTTTCCAGACTTTTCTTCCCGATCCCCCCATTCTTTTTCCTGACGATTTGTTTTTTCCTTCTCCAACACTATATTACCTCATTCCGGCCTCGGAACCGCTCATCAAACGGAGATACGATGGAAAAAAAACTTTCTGAAATGATAGCAGGAAAACCGGTCTTTGCTGTCGCCTTCGCGGCAATCGCCCTGATTTACGCGATCCTCTTTCTCTCCCTGCCGCAGGATTCCATCTGGATCAGCGACGAAGGCAACCGGATTCTCTCGGTGCAAGCCTACTCCGCCAACGCCTCGAAATATCTCCCGGACCCCTTCGAGGGCGTTTCCGGCGTCCCTTCCGGCATCCGTGCCTATCCGAAACCTTACTTCATTCAGGAAAACGGACACTGGCGCTCGGCGTATCAGCTGTTCTTCCCTTACCTTGCGTCCTTCGTCCACACTCTTTCCGGAAGGGCCGGAATCGCGGCGCTCGCCATGATCGCAGGGCTCCTGAGCATCTGGATGGCGGGATTGCTGGCGCGGAAGCTCTTCAACTCCGATCTCAAGGCGACGGCCGTCATGCTCCTCTGCGCCTTCTGCACCCCGGTCCTCTTCTATTCCGGAACCTTCCTCGAGACAACCTGGGCCGCCTTTTTCGCCCTGCTCTCCGTCCGGCTCTTCTTCGCCGCGCTCGGAAAAAAACGGAAAACGCTGACCGTCTTCGCCGCCGGGATGTCCGCCGGGATCTCCATTCTCTTCCGGGAAGAGGGTTTTCTCTTCGCCTTCGGCATGTGCGCCGCTATGGCGCTTTATTATTTTTCCTGGAAAAGACTCTTCGCGTTCGGTCTGGGCGCGGCGTTTTTTGTCTTCCCGCTGTTTCTTTACAACTTCATGGATTCGGGCTCGATCTTCGGAATGCACTCGCTGGTCTATTCCCAGCTCGAAAAACCGGAGATGAACCGCTTCACCGCGAAGCTGATCGACTACAATTTCTATCTGACGCTGCTGTGTCTTCCGTTCCAGCAGCTGAACCTGATTCTTCCCGCGTTCCTTCTCGCGGGAATCTTCGTGTGCAAACTGAAGAAATTCCGGCTCCCGGCGGAAATCGTTGTCTACGGCTTCGTGATCCTCTGCTGCGCGGCGGGCACGGTCGGCAATCTGGTTCAGGAACACGGCGGGGTGTTCATCTACCAGTCGCTGCTGGATCATGTGCCGCTGTTCGCGCTCTGCCTCTTTGCCGCGTTTCCTCTTTTCTCGAAAGCGGAAAAGGAGTTCCGTTTTCTCGCGCTGGTCTCGGCCTTGTGTATTTTCATCGCGCCTATGATGCTCAACCAGTATGTCCTAGGGATGTTCTGGGGCGGACGCCATTTCCTTGACGTCGTGCCGTTCCTCTGCATTCTGAGCGTGTGGATTCTTTCCTCGGCGTCCGTGGAAAAACCGCTGAAAATCGCCGGATACGCCCTGATCGTGATTGCGCTTGCGGCGAACCTCTCCGGCTACGGCGTTCTGCGCATGAAAAAGAATTATTCGGCGGAGATCGTCCGGGAGCTTGCGAAACCCGAATGCAAAGTCATTGCCACGGACGTCTTCTGGCTTCCGGAGGAACTGGCGTGGCTTTCCCGTGAAAAGTGCATCTTCCTGATGCTGGAGCCGGACGCCCTCGAACAAGCTCAAAAACTGCTTGCCGACAACGGCATCCGGGAATTCACCCTCATTCTGGGAACGAAATCGCGGGCACTCAGTAACGAATCCATCGCACGCGCCGCAAAAAAAATGGAGATCGTACCCGGACGCCGTTTCCGCAACGACATGCTCGGATTCTTCGAGCTTCAGATTTTCCGATGCTCGATCCGCCCCGAGGGAACCCGGTAACGGACGGATTTCATGTCGGCAGGAAAGTCCGCGTTACGATTCCGGTCATGAGATCGCCGGAGACGTCCGTCATCCGTGAACTTTTTCCACAATCCCGCGCTCCATCCTTGCAACGCCCCAGACGACCAGCACGATGAAAGCCTGTTTCAGGATTTCCACGCAGAGGTAGGAAAACGAGGCGTTGGAATTCAGGACCCAGGCGGAATAGACGATGATTCCCGTGGAGCTCAGGAACCAGACGGCAAAAACGATCATCATCCCGTGGTGCGGAATGCCGCAGGAAACGGGCTCGCCCCGCAGGGATCTCCGGATATTCATCGATATGGTGATGCGGACCTTCAGCCAGAAGAGGATCACCAGAATCTCGGCGGGAACCGCCCATACAAACACCCGGTGTGCGGCCGTCGGAGGCAGGAACCGGAACGCCAGAACCAGCATGGAGGCGAGGCCGGCGACAAACACAAGATCCATCAGGATCAGCGAGAAGTTCAGCAGTTTCGCGGACGGCGGACTGACTTCCGGCTGTTCGAGCTTTTCCGTTTTCTCCTCCAGCCACGGAGTGGGCGCCGCGAAATCCCGGTAGCCGCCGAGACGTCCCCATTCGCGGTAGGTGTAATAGGCCAGAATGGTGGTCGGGATGCTCCAGACGAATACCCAGACAGGGACGAAACGGTAGTGGAACGTATCCGAGACGGGCATGAGTTTGTGAATCAGATCGAAGCAGACCCCGACCAGAAGCCCCACAATCGTCGTGCAGGTGGAACGGAGCAAAGCCTGTGCCGCGCAGAATTGTCCGAACCTGGTTTTAGGCAGAGTCAGCATCTGCATCGGCAAGCCTGCGATGCCGCTGATGGTGCCGGCGACACATGACGCGACGGCGCCGATCACCCCGACCATGATGAACGTCTCCGGAGGAAGCAGTCCGAAGAGATAAACGCATCCGCCCAGCTGGAGCGGCAGAATCAGGATCAGCATATAAATGCCGATCCGCATCGGATGCCATCGGTCGATCAGCACCGAGAAAAGGATCGTCACGATGAATGTGGCGATCAGCGACACTCCCCCCTGAATTCCGCCCAGACGCCCGATCTGATCCAGATTCAGCCCCATTTCACGGTTGAAGAAATACCCGAAGGTGTAGGACGCCCCCGCCACCGCGGAAAGGGAGGTCAGGGAAAAACGCATCACATAGAAACGGTGGGAAAAGGTTTCCTTGAAGAAGGAGAGGAATTTGGCATACCGGGCGGCAAGATCTTCTTTCAGAGTCTTGTGCTTGACCATATCCTCCGGGGGCGGCGGGGGATATTCGCCTTCCTTGATCAGCAGACACGACGCGGTCATGCCGATGCCGTAAAGGACGGCGGACCAGATGAAAATCGCGCTGTAATACTCTTTGGCGTATTTGAACAGGAAATAGGTGAACAGCGCGTTGCCGAAACCGGATGCGACGTTGAACGCGCCCATGATCCGTCCGAAGAAGGCCGGGGGAATGATGTCGTCGAAGAGATACCAGATCACCGAGCCGACATACATGTAGAAGAACTGGAACAGGATCATCACCAGCGCGATCAGAAGAATGGTCGAAGTCGCCGGAGCCATCTGAATGACTCCGGAAAGTTTGGAAGAAAGCCAGACGCCCATGCGGTCCGTGTAGGCGAACAGCAGCAGACTCACGACAAGGAACGGAAGGGAAATCAGAATGAAGGGAATCCGGCGTCCGAAACGGCTCCGGTAGCGGTCGCTCTTGAAACTGATATAAGGGCAGACCGTCATATTCAGAATCCCCCCGATGGTCGCAAGGATCAGATATTTTTCAGAATCGCTGATGGACAGGTTTTCCATCTGGATGGGCAGCAGACGGGCCGGCATGGTCAGACTGATGCTGTAACAGAATCCTGCGATCATCAGATAAAGAAACACGAGAGCAAGCTTGAATTTCGTATAGACAAGCGTTCCGCAGACCAGATTGTTTTTCGGCTCGGCAGCAACTTCCATGAGACACCCCTTTTTTCCCTCGGACCGTGCGTTTTGAAATTTATAAGCCTTTGAATATAATACGCGTTTATCGAAAAACAAGCCCCTCGGAACACACAAATAAATGGAAGGTGAACCACCCTCTTTTCCGGAGAAACCGCGACGGCAGAAAAAACCCGCGCCCAGTTTGAAAACGGGTCGCGGGTCGAAGTTCAGAGAAAGGAACCGGAATTACTTGATCACGACTTCCTTGCCGGCTTCGGCGGAACGGTAGATTCCGTCAAGCATCTTCTGGACGGCCAGACCGGCTTCGCCGGGTGCGCCCAGTTTGGTTCCCCTGGTACAGCCGTCCACCCAGTTTTTCAGCTTGGTGGTGAACAGCGGAAGCCAGGAATTCTCGTTAGAAACGAAGGTGGGAGTCATATTGACCATGAGGTCGTTCTGGTCGCAGTAGATTTCGGCATTTTCCCAGTTGCATCCGCCTTTTTCGCCCATCGCGGTGAAGTTGAAGATGTCGTTCTTGGGAATGTGCGCCACGAAGGAGGATTCGATCTGGAGGATCGCCCCGTTGTCGAAGCGGATCTGTCCGATGGCAAGGTCCTCGACCGTGTAGGACTTGTAGTCCCAGTTCGGCCAGGCGTTGCGGACGGTGCTGGGCTTGTCGCCCATGTAGGTCCAGGTGTTGCCGCTGGCGGCGACGGGCTTCGGGGCGCCCATGAATTCATGCGCGCATTCGATGATGTGGACGCCGATGTCGATCATCGGACCGCCGCCCTGAAGTTTCTTCTGTCCGAAGACGCCCCAGTTCGGAATGCCGCGGCGGCGGAGCGCCTGGCACTTGACGAACATGATCTTGCCGAACTGTCCGTTGTCACGCGCCTTGATGAGGGCGGTGGTATGGGGATTGTAGCGCTGCTGGAACCCGACGGAGAGTTTGACTTTGCCCTTCTTGGCGGCGGCGATCATCTGCTCGCATTCCTCGGGATTCATGGCCATGGGCTTTTCGACCATCGCATGGCATCCGGCCAGACAGGCGTCCACGACCGGGGCGCAGTGCACGCCGTTCGGAGTGCAGACGTCCACGGCGTCGGGCTTGATTTCCTTGAGCATTTTCTTCCAGTCGGTGAAGAGGGCCTTTTTCGGGACGCCCCACTTCTCCTCCATGACTTTCAGGCGTTCCGGGAGGATGTCCACGCCGGCGACGATTTCCACCTCGGGAATGCTCTTATAAGCTTCCAGGTGAGTCTGCGCGATTCCGCCGCAGCCGATGATGGCAACCCGGAACTTCTTGCCTTTGAAAACCTTCTTGCCGTCATCCATCTTGACCGATACGCTTTCAGCCATTTCAACTCTCCGTTTGTTCTGTTGATCATGAAAAGGAAAAAATCAGTTCAAAACCATGGGGATTTAAGTTACATCTTCCGGATGTCTTTTTCCAACGGATTCCCGTGAAAAAACACTCTTTTTCAGGAAATCGCGAGAGTCTCCCCCTTTTTCACTTCCAGTACGCGCCCGTCCGAAGTCCGTATCCAGACGGATAACACGGACGGATTCCTCACGATGCGGCCGTCCGCCGAAGTGACGAGACGCCGGAGCGCCGTGATATATTCATAAATCTCCATATTCGTGGCGTACCAGATGTTCTCCTGCCCGGCCGTCTGCGCACAGAATTCCTCGATGACGTTCCAGTTGTCCTGTCTGTCGAACTCATAGGAATGCCCCCAGACATACAAGAGAGAGAGCGGATATCCGCCGGATAGAAATCTCTTTCCGATTTCGGCGATATTTTCACGATGGTGACAGGTCGGGTGCCATTCGAGGAAATCGTCCGGCAGGGAGAAATTGCCGGTTGACTTCACTGTTCTGGAGTATACGATCCCGAGGGAACGGAGAACCCGGATCACCCCGGAATCATAGGTGCCGTACGGATAGGCCATGCCGTTGATGATCTTCCCGGTCGCCTGCTCGAGAATCTTCCGGTCCTCCAGAACATCTTCCACCAGTGAAAGAAGAGGCAGACGTTCCATGAACGGGTGCAGTTTTCCATGACAGGCGATCTCGTGTCCGGCATACGCCGCCTTCAATTCCTTCAGACTGATCTTGTTCTCACTTTTGTCCTGAAGCCCTGAGTTCAGGTTGAACGTGCCCTTCATTCCGTGCCGGTTGAAGATATCGATCAGCCGTCGGTCATGATTGACGCCGTCGTCATAACTGAACGTCAATGCCTTCAATTTCCCTTCCGGGTAAAGAAAAGTCAATTCCATTGATTCCGTCCTTTCTGCAATTGATCCGGATAACTTATCCCGTCCTCCGCAGATTTTCAACGGAAAATTCAAGGGAAAAGAATGATTTCATCCCGGACAGCATGGGCGAAGCCGCATCCGGATAAATGCGGTAAATGAAAAATGCGGTTTGCATTCCGGAAACAGGACGGCTACATTATTCCCTCCACGCCAAACGAAAGGAAAGGGACAGTCCATGCTGATTGATTTTTATCATGAAACGAAAAAATATTCGAGTCTGACGGAGGATCAGGAACTGGCGCGGATCCCCGTGAAAGTTCCGGCAAAAGAGGGACTTCTCCAAATCCTTTTCTCCCTGCCGATTCTGGATTTTCACGGATACTGGACTCCGGAAACCCGGACCCCCACGACGAAAATCATCTGGATCATCGAAGCGAATTCCGCCGCACAGCGAAACTTCCCCTATCTGGCATTTTTCAACTCGAAACAGGAAAACCGCGCGTCAGTCTCCCTGACCGACCTCCGGGACGACGCGAAGATCCTTGCGAAAATGAATCAGGAAACCTGCTGTTACGACATCACGGTATCGGTTGCGCTGAACACGGAAACCCGTGATTTCGAGTTGGTCGTCGACCGTCGGAACCTTCCGTGGACGCAAGTCCTTGGCGAATGGAGCCGCTCGCTCGACATCCCGAAAATCACCTATCCGGACGCCGCCTGGGAACCGGTCTTCTGCACCTGGTACGCGGTTCATGCGGCCGTCACGCAGGACTGGGTGGAAGCCAATGCGAAAATCGCTTCCGAGCTCGGCTTCGGCACGCTCATCATCGACGACGGCTGGTGTTTCGACGTAATGAAGCGCGTCACCCCGGAAACCCTCGTCACGTGGTATGAGATGATCGGCGACTGGCTGGTCTCCTCCAGAAAATTCCCCGATTTCGTCAACCATGTCGGACGCATCCATGCCCTCGGAATGAAATACATGCTCTGGGTCGCCCCCTTCCTGATCGGGGAAAAAAGCGAATTCTGCTCCCGGAACAAAAACGCCACTTACGGAAAATACAGCGAGGGCTGTTACACCTTCGATTCCAAAAATGAGAAAGAGGCGCAGGAGCTCCTCGACAAGATGGGCGCGCTGATGGAAAACTATCCCATCGACGGTCTCAAGGTGGACTTCCTCGACCATATCTTCCCGAATCTGGAAAAGCCCCGCGGGAACGAGACCTTCCACTTCATCCGGCGTCTCTCGGAAAGAATCCGCGCTGCGAAACCCGACGCCCTCATCGAATTCCGCCAGAGCTACGCCACCCCCGGAATGCTGCCGTACGGAACCCAGTTCCGCGCCGGGGACGTTCCGTTCGATTTCACCGACAACTTCTTCCGTCTCGCCCAGATCCGGGTCGGAATCGGCAACGCCGCGCCGGTCCACGCGGACCCGGTCTACTGGCACCCGAAGGAGTCGCCGGTCAACATTTCACGCCACATGATCGCCTCCCTCGCAGGCGTCCCGATGCTGTCGATGGACATGGAAAAGCTGTCCGAAACGGAAAAGGAAATCATCGCCCACTGGATCGGATTCTACAAGGAGCATCTCGACATTTTCCGGAACGGAACGTGGGACGTCTCCTACCATCAGGCCGGGGTCAGCTGGGTCATGGTCACGCACGGCAGCCGGAGCGTCATCATCCTTCACGACGACGCACGTCTGGTCCAGGCCCTCGAAAAGGCCGCCAGACATGTTTTCGTGTTGAACCTCTCACCGGAGGCCCTGCCGGTTCCGGGCGCATCCGCGTTCGACTGCACCGGACGCGCCGTACGACCGGGAACCGTTCCGACCGGCGGACTCGGGGTCATCTGATGCGGAAAGGACTCTTCCATGAGTGAAGACAGCGGCATCAGCCTCACCAAATACCTGAGTGCGTCGGGCGTCTGTCCGAGACGCGGCGCGCCCGAGCTCATCGAAAGCGGACGGGTGTCCGTCAACGGCGTGCCCGCCCTCCGCGCGGCGCAGCACGTGTTTCCGGGCGACAAGGTCACGCTCGACGGAAAACCCATCGCGCCGGTCGCGGAAAAAGTCTATGTGATGCTCCACAAACCGCGCGGATACGTCTGTACGCTCGACGATCCGCACGCGCCCAAAAAAGCGATCGACCTGATTCCCCTTGCACAAGAAGTCCGCCTCGTTTCGGCCGGACGCCTCGACAAGGACAGCGAGGGCCTTATCCTGTTCAGCAACGATGGCTCGTTCATCGAAAAGTTGACTCATCCCCGCTATCAGACCGCCAAGGTCTACGAGGTCAGTATCGCCGATCCTCTCACCGGACCGGAAATCAGGCGTCTGACCGTGGAGGGAATCCGGGATGACGGCGACCTTCTGAAAGCCCGCGAAGTCTGCCGCATCGCGCCCGGAAAATACAGCTTTGTCCTTACGGAAGGCAAAAACCGCGAAATCCGCCGGATGCTCACCGCGCTGGGACGCGAAACCAGACGCCTCAAGCGGGTCGCGGTCGGAAAGCTCGAACTGGGCGACCTGCCGTTGGGACGCTGGCGGCGTCTGACGGAAAAAGAGGTCCAGGCCGCACAACTGTAAGACGTCTTCCGCGGCAGTGCCGGGTACATTGCATGAGACTCTCTTCATAAACGCGGGAAAAAACTGACGCAATATGCTTTTTCTCCGATCCTGCCTCTTTTTGTGATTTTATTTTCAAAAAGACTTGCCGGGAATCCGATTCCGTGCCATATTACCCTCAAATGAACGGGGAAGAGCAACCGGGTTCCGGTTCCTTCCGGCAAGTGACAACGAACCTCAGGCGGGAGAATATTTCATCATGGAAAAATTGATCATCATCGGATGCGGAGCGGCGGGACTGACCGCCGCGATTTATGCGGCAAGAGCCAATCTCAATCCTCTGGTTCTGGCCGGACCGCTTCCGGGCGGACTTCTGACCCAGACCAGCGACGTCGAAAATTTCCCGGGATTCCCGGAAGCGGTCAACGGATATGAACTGATGTACAAACTTCAGC
>CAZORN010000017.1:0-31687 GCA_964581935.1 uncultured Victivallales bacterium | reverse complement strand
TTTCAGGACACGGCTCCCGAACGAAGAGGATGAGGCCAGCACCTTTCCGGACAGAGTCAGGTTCTGTCCGCCGGGGAACGAGGTCAGCAGAGCGGCTCCGGTCGGCGTGATCATCTCGAAAGGCTCCTCGGTCTGCTGGATTTGAACTCCTTCCAGAAGGCGGAGCGTCGCGGGCGCGGGAATGGGGTAGACCCCGTGACGGCAGCGGAATGTCCCGGTCCCTTCCGGCAGGACGCCGAAAGTCACGGAATCGACGCCGAGCTGGACCAGCGCGAAGCAGGAGCCGAGGATATCGACAATCGAATCGACCGCGCCGACTTCGTGGAAATGGATATGGTGCGCATGGCATCCGTGGATGTGCGCCTCTGCCTCGGCCAGACGGTGGAAAATCTTGTGCGCCAGCTCTTTCGCGCGCGGAGGCATCTCCGCCCGGTCGATGATGTGTCCGATCTCGTGAAGGCCGCGTTCGATCCCGGAGGATTTCGTGATATTGACGTTCAGCTTGAGTCCATTCAGGCCCGAAGCCGCAAACGGAGAGGTCTCAATCGAAAACTCGTCTTCCGGGATGGCCGCGCGGAGAACGGACTCGATCGTTTTGAGGTCGGCGCCGAGACCGGCCAGCGCGGCCAGAATCATGTCTCCGGCGGCACCGCCCACGCTGTCGAAACGGATGAACTTCATGCAGGTTTTCCTTTTCTTTTCAGGATGACTGCGCTCAGCCAGGGAAGCCGCAGAGTAATGTGCTGAGGCTGTCCGTGGAAAATTCCGGGATGCGTGTGCATCGGTCTGTCATTCAGCAGATTCGTGCCGCCGAAACCGGCGCCGTCCGTGTTGATTACCTCCACCCACTCGCCGGGGAGCGGAACCCCGATGGTGAAGTGGTCCCGAACGATCGGAGTGAGGTTGAGAACCACGACCACGGCGTCGGTATGCGCCTTGTTCCAGCGGATGTAGGAAAGGACGGACTGGCGGAAGTCGCCGCCGTCGAGCCACTGGAACCCCTCAGGCTCGAAGTCGTTTTCCCACAGGCACGGCTCCGAACGGTAGAAACGGTTCAAGGCCGCGCTGAAGGCTTTCATCTCGCGGTGCTTCGGATATTCCAGCAGGTTCCAGTCCAGCCCCTGATTGCAGTTCCACTCGATCCACTGGGCGAACTCGCCGCCCATGAAAAGGAGTTTCTTCCCGGGATGCGTGACCATCCCCGCGTAAAAGGCGCGGAGATTTGCGAACTTCTGCTGATAGTCCCCCGGCATCCGGTCCAGCAGGGAATGTTTGCCGTGGACCACTTCGTCGTGGCTCAGCGGCAGGATGAAATTCTCCGAGAAGGCGTAGAGCATGGAAAATGTGATCTGCGAATGGTGGAAACTGCGGTAGATCGGATCCAGCGAGTAGTATTCCAGCGTGTCGTGCATCCAGCCCATGTTCCACTTGAAGGTGAAGCCGAGACCGCCCAGATAGACCGGGCGGGAGACGCCCGGCCACGCGGTGGATTCCTCGGCCACCATCATGATTCCGGGGAAAAGCTCGTGTGCCAATTCATTCAGGCTGCGGAGGAAGGAGATCGCCTCAAGATTCTCGTTGCCGCCGTAGCGGTTGGGGATCCATTCGCCCGACTTGCGGGAGTAGTCCAGATACAGCATCGAAGCCACGGCGTCCACGCGGAGGCCGTCCACATGGAACCGTTCAAACCAGTAGAGCGCGCTGCCGGTCAGGAAGTTGCGGACCTCGTTGCGGCCGAAGTTGAAGATGTAGGTTCCCCAGTCGCGCTGTTCGCCCTGCCGGGGATCGGCATGTTCATACAGGGCCGTGCCGTCGAAACGCCCGAGCGAAAAGCTGTCTTTCGGGAAATGCGCCGGGACCCAGTCCAGAATCACGCCGATTCCCTTCTCGTGCATGTGGTTGACGAAATAAGCGAAGTCTTCCGGGGTGCCGTGACGGGCGGTCGGCGAGTAGAACCCGGTAACCTGATAGCCCCACGACTGGTCCAGCGGATGTTCGCAGACCGGAAGGAGTTCGATGTGGGTGTAGCCCATTTCAAGGACATAATCCGCAAGCGCGTGGGCCAGCTCCCGGTAATTGTGGAAGTCGGCGCGGTTGGCCGGATCGTCCGAAGGAGGCGGAAGCTCCCGCAGTCCCGGTCCGCGCCACGAGGAAAGATGCACCTCGTAGATGGATACGGGCTGGTTCAGGACGTTTTTCTTCTGCCGGGACTTCATCCACGCGGAATCGGTCCAGCCGAAGGTGTCGGCGGAGGGAATGCGGCCCGCGTTGCCGGGACGGAGTTCCGTGCGCTGGGCGTAGGGGTCCAGCTTCGTGATGATGTCCCCGGAAACGGTCCGGATTTCAAATTTGTAGAGGTCGCCCGGACGAAGCGCGGGAATGAAGAGTTCCCAGACGCCCGAGACGCCCATCCGGCGCATCATGTGACGCCGTCCGTCCCAGCAGTTGAAGTCGCCCACGACGGAGACCCGCTGGGCGTTGGGAGCCCACACGGCGAAAAGGACACCCTCGACTTCTCCCATTTTCCGGGGATGCGCGCCGAGGACGTCGTAGATCCGCTGATGCTTTCCCTCGTTGAAGAGATAAAGATCCATCTCCCCGATTCCGGGAAGGAAATGATAGGGGTCTTCCGAAACGAACGCCACGCCGCCCGGAAACGTCTTTTCCACCTCATACGCGAAATGGCTTTTGCGTCGGGGGAAAGAAAGGGTGAACAGCCCTTCCGGGGCGGTCTTCTCCATCGGCGCCCGTTTGCCGGACGAAAGGATGGAAACCGATTCCGCCTCCGGATCGTAGACCCGGATCACGACCGAATTTTTCTCCGTGTGCATTCCGAGGACGGAATGCGGATCGGCCATGCGTCCTTCGAAAAGAGCTTGGAAAGGACCGTTTTCCGGCTGTTTTTTTCCCATGTCCGGCTCAGTCGCGGCGGCCGAAAATACGCAGCAGATAGAGGAACAGGTTGATGAAGTCGAGATACAGGGCAAGGGCTCCGAGGACCGCCACCTTGCGTACGGTCTCCGGGTTGTCCGTTCCCATCTCCAGATACATCTGCTTGATGCGGTTCGCGTCGTAGGCGGTCAGCCCGACGAAGATCAGGACGCCCGCGTAGGTGCAGATCCAGTAGAGCGTGCTGTTCGCCCAGAACATGTTCACGATCGAAGCGATGATCAGTCCGATCAACGCCATGAAGAACAGATTGCCGAGGCTGGTCAGGTCCTTCTTCGTCACCGTGCCGATCACCGCCATCGCGGCGAAGGTGCCCGCAGTCACGGCAAACGTGATGGCAATCGCCTGGACCGAATACGCAATGAAGATGAAGGAGAGCGTCAACCCGTTCACCGCCGCGTACAGAATGAACAGCGCGGTCGCGGTCGAGGCCGTCATCTTGTTGATTCCGGCGGAAATCCAGAGCACCAGCCCGAGTTCGCCGAACAGCAGAATGAAGAAGAGAATCTTGTTGCCGAGGAACATTTTCGCCAACTGGGGCGAAGTCCCCACCAGATACGCCGTCAGCGCGCTGACCATCAGGGCGAACGTCATCCACCAATACACATTGGCGAGACAGGCCGCAAGTCCAGCGCTCCGGCTTTTTTCTTTGACTTCAAAAGATGATTCGTCATACATGGTAAGAGTCCTCCTTGGTTATTGCATGCGGAAATATACTTCAAATACACGGGAAATTCAAACAGGGTTCCGTGAAAATGACGGAAAGAACGCTTCCTTCCGCTTTCCTGTTGAACATGCCGGAATTCATTCGGCACCGTCCGGTTCCTCACTGAAAAAAATATGGAGAGAACCTGCCGCCTTTCCTCAAAAGCGGCCTTCTCTCCAAATCCGCCGGAAATCTCAGAGGATCGAACGGGCGGAATCCAGCCAGGCGTTGGCGATCAGCATGTGTCCGGCCGAGGTCGGATGCACGCCGTCCCGGAGCCAGTGCTCCTGCGACGCCTTCTTGAGCGCATCGTTCAGAATCGTCTGGAGCGGGACGAATATCGTCTTGAACTCTTTGGAAAGCTCCTTCACGACGGCGCGGCGTTCGTCCATCTCGGGGATCCAGTTGGGCTGGACCGCTCCGAAGGGCAGGACAAACGGTTCGAGGAGAATGATTTCCGTTTTCGGAAGCGATTCCTTCGTCCACTCCAGGAGCATGCGGTAGAACTGGGCGTAACGGGCGACTTCCACGCCGTTTCCACCGGGATACTCATGCCACGTGTCGTTCACGCCGATCAGGATGCTGAGGATGTCCGGCTTGAGGTTCAGCGTGTCCCGTTTCCAGCGGGCATAGAGGTCCACCACGCGGTGGCCGCTGATGCCGCGGTTGAAAATTTTCCAGTCCGCCGCGGGTTTCGCGCAGAGAAGCTGCGCCGCCAGCAGAAAAGGATAACCGTTTCCGAGGCCTTCGTTCGGAGGAAGGGTCAGATCATAGTTCCGTCCCGCGTCCGTGATGGAATCCCCCTGAAAAACAATCGTCTTCGACATCTTGAAATATTCCTCTTTTTTTTACTTCAGCTTGACATCCAGTGCCACGGAGAGCGTCTTGGCGAGAACGGCGCGGTTCGCGTTGGAAATATTGCAGAGGGGCAGACGGTATTCCTCTTCGATCATGCCGAGCATCGCCATCGCAGCCTTCACGGGAATCGGGTTCGCCTCGATGAACAAATCCTTGAACAGGCGGAAGTAGCGCTGATGAATCTTCCGGGCCGTCAGGAAGTCGCCCGACTGACAGGCGTCGACCATCTTCTTGAGTTCCGCCGGAATGAAGTTGGACGCCACGCTGATCACGCCCTTGGCGCCGA
Organism: uncultured Victivallales bacterium; assembly: GCA_964581935.1. Classification (GTDB taxonomy): domain Bacteria; phylum Verrucomicrobiota; class Lentisphaeria; order Victivallales; family UBA1829; genus SIG94. The sequence goes on along the minus strand of CAZORN010000017.1, from coordinate 26,888 downwards.
GAACCATCATCGGAACCGTGAGGCTGTCGTCGCCGCACATGACCGTGATGTCGCAGAGCTCGGAAATCTCCGAAACCCGCTCCACGGAGCCGCTGGCTTCCTTCACGCCGATGATGTTGCTGTTCTTCGCCAGACGGGCCACGGTTTCCGCGCCGATCGAAACGCCGGTGCGGCCGGGCACATTGTAGAGAACCAGCGGAATCCCGCACTTGTCCGCAATCGTGGAGAAGTGACGGTAGAGGCCTTCCTGTGTCGGCTTGTTGTAGTAGGGCGCCACCTGAAGGGAACAGTCCGCGCCCGCTTCCTTGGCATGAAGCGTCAGTTCGATCGCCTCCTCCGTGGAGTTCGCGCCCGTTCCGGCCATGATCCGGCAACGCTTTCCCGCCGCGGCGATGACCTCCGAAATCACCTTCATGTGTTCATTCGTCGAGAGAGTCGGGGACTCCCCCGTAGTGCCGACCGGCACAATGCCGTCCACGCCTCCCGCGATCTGCATGGCGACCAGTTCACGAAGCTTGCCGTAGTCCACGGCTCCGCGCGAGAACGGCGTCACCAGCGCCGTATACACTCCCTTGAGTTCCATCTTGTCCATCCTTGTATTTTGTATTTGAGTCATGATTGAATTTCACCCGTGAAGACCGTTTTCGCCGGTCCCGTCAGAAAAACCCCTTTTAAATTACCCTGTTCTTTCAATATTTCAATCCCGATTCGGTCCCCTCCCCTGCAAAGAAGCGATACTTTTTCAGGAAATCCGAAAAACTGGTGCAGGACCATCCCCGCCGAAGCGCAGCCCGTCCCGCATGCCAGAGTCTCCGCCTCCACCCCGCGTTCATACGTCCGGATCAACACGGGCGTTCCCGCGTCGACTGGCAGGGAGATGAAGTCCGCGTTGGCTCCCGCTTCTCTGAACTTCTCGTGGAAGCGCAGACGTTTTCCTTCCGCGTCCACGTCAAGATGCTCCAGTTTCAGTTCCGGGACGACTTTCACCGCGTGAGGAACTCCCGCGCCGCCCTTGTAGACTGTTTCGCCCGGAGCAAGTTCATACGCACGGAACGGCTCCGTGCACAGGATTTCGACCCGCGCCGTCTCCCCTTCATCGTCCACGATCTCCGCCTGGAGAAGGTTTCCGCCGGACTGGAAACACATCCGTTTCTTCCCTCCCGAGAGACCGTTCCGGAACGCGAACGACGCGGCGCAGCGCAGTCCGTTCCCGCAGAGGGAGGCGGGCGAACCGTCGCTGTTGTAATAGTCCATGAGGATCGGATCGCCTTCTTTCTCCTTCCGGAGCAGAATCAGGCCGTCCGCGCCGATTCCGCGGTGCCGGTCACAGATTTTCCGGATATTTTCCGCGTCCGTGTGCCAGAATCGGGCCGAGTCGTCGGCAAAAATGAAGTCATTCCCGGCCCCGTGCATCTTTGTAAAACTGAATCTCATAGAATCCTCCAAATATGCTATGAAAAGATACCCCCTTGCGGCGGATATATCAAACCCGCTTTCCGAAAAACTTCCCGTTTCTTCCTTGGAAAAGCCGGAAAACTCTTTTCCTTAATTCGCCGGGAACATCTCCCGCTTACAGCAATAAAAAAAGGATTTGAGCCTTTCGGCGCAACTTTCGTCCGCCGGGCCCAAATCCTTTTGCCGGTCCGGAAGACGCGCTCCCGGACAAATCTGTACGGGAATTATTTGCCGAACTCGTCCGCTTTCAGCTTGAAGTCCGGATTCTGACGTTTCACGCACTCCGTCACACGAACCACGTCGAACGCCTCCTCGAGAAGCACCGGGAACGGTTTCTTTTCGCGGATGGCCAGATAAAGATAATGATAGATGATGCCCAGATCCCATCCGTTGGACGGTTCCACCATGATGGTCTTGCGGATCCATTTCGGCTGCGCGCTGCCGCTGAATCCGCCGGAAGTCGGAGGCGTCTCGCGGTGAGCCGGAGCCGTCGGAATCTTCCACTTCGGATCGAGATATTTCAGCTTGATGTCCTGTTCGTCCTCGCTGATCAGCGTTCCGCGCGTTCCATATACCGCATACACCGGCGACGGCAGGGCGATGCCGCCCGAAATTTCCACATCCACCACGCGGCGGTTCTCCCCGCGGAGCACAACCTTCAGATGGTCTTCGGCGTCGCCGCGGCCCGCGATGTTCTTCAGGTCGCTCCACACGGATTCCACCGGGGATTCCAGCAGACGGAGCGCATGATCGATCAGGTGCGGCCCCCAGTTGTTCAGCTGGCCGCCTCCGCAGTCGACAATCGCCTGCCAGTCCTCGCGGAACTGATAGCTGTGACGGCTCAGCTTGACCTCGTAGACCTCTCCGAGCACGCCGCTGTGCATGATCTCGAGGACGTGGTTGAAGCACGACTCAAACCGGCGGTTCTGACGGCAGAACAGCTTCCCCGGATATTTCTTCGCAACCTTTTCGAGCTTCTCGACGCCCTTCACGGTCAACGCCACGGGCTTCTCCAGAAACACGATCTTGCCCGCTTCCAGCGCGCGGATCGCGTAATCCACGTGCTGTGCGCTCCGGACGGCCACCGTCACCAGTTCGATGTTTTTGTCGGCCAGAAAATCCTTGCCGCACAAATAGGCCTTCGCCTTCGGATAACGCTTTGAAAAAAGATCCAGACGATCCTTCTCCAGATCGCAGCCTGCGACCACTTCGTATTCATCCGAAAAACGGTCGAGCTCACTGCAGCAGTGCATGCACCAGCCGGCACGGCCAAGGCCCCATACGCCGACCTTGATTTTCTTCGCGGCACTCTTCTTGACAGCCATTTCAAATTCTCCTTAACACTTTTCAGTCGCAATCAGCAGAAAACCTTCTTCAGGGCGTCCACGCTCACCTTGAGGTCGATCAGGGGATCCCGCAGATGCGTATCATGCTCCACCAGCACCCACTTGTCATAACCCAGCTTCTTCAGCAGTTTCGCCGCCTCAAGCCAAGGCTCGTCCGCATTTCCCGCCCCGAGTTCGCAGAAACGGAGACGTTCGGTCCAGCGATCCAGACCGAGGGATGCGTCCTTGATGTAAATATCCTTGAAATGGACCGCCGCAATCCGGTCGTAATACTTCTCGATCGTCCCGAGGACGTCGCCGCCCGCCCCGTGGAGATGCCCGATGTCCAGCAGCAGAGCCGCTTCCGGGCACGCCTTCATGAAATGGTCCAGCTCTCCCTGATTCTCGATCCGGGCTCCCAGATGGTTGTGCAGCGCCGCTTTCACGTTATACCGTTTCGCCGCCTGAATGAAACGGTTCGCACGACGGCAATACACGTCCAGCTCCACTTTCCGGCTCGCGTCGCCGGGCATCAGCCACACATAGTCCTTGCCCATCGCGCTCGTCGTCATCATCCCGAGTTCCTGATTGTTGTTGGACACCCGGCAGGTCGCGAAATCCATTCCCATCCGGTGGAACTGCGACGCCTTGCTGACCGCGTCGAAAGCATCGAAGGCCTCCAGGCGCTCGATTCCGCCGTATCCGATCCCGCGAAGCTCTTCCAGACGCAGCGACAGGTTGTAGTTGTCCCCGTCCCACACATTCATACCATAGTCGGCAACTCCGAATTTCATGAAAAAACTCCTGGTTCATGGTTGAAAAATTCATAAAGTGATTATAATTTATCACCAATCCACCTAATCGGAAATGGATAAAAAGAACAATTATATGGATATTCTGATCATTTCATAATTTCGGTCCGGAGTCCGTTTCACATGAAATACTTTGAAACCCTGGTCTTCAATACACACGGCGACTACCCCCAAAGCAAAGGAGTTTCGCACGTCGGAACCTTCCGGGACTACTACGGAATCCAATACAACCATTCCGGAAAGCTGTTCCTCGCCGTCGGCAATGAGCCCCCGGTCACCGTCGAAGGGCCTTACGCATTCGTCACCTGTCCCGGAATCGAATTCAATTACGGCTCCCCCGGAAACGAGTTCCGCCACCACTGTTTCCTCTGTTTCAGCGGCGCGCTCGTCGACCGCTTCCTCAAGGGAGGACTCCTGATCCCGCGTCATAAAAACGCGCTCATCCCGATCGTCCATTCGGAACGCTTCTACTCCACGTTCAGCGCCCTCCATCAGACCCTCGCGCACCCCGGCGGAGCCAACCTCCCCCGCACCGCGTGGATGCTCGAAGACCTCCTTCTCCAGCTTCAGGAACAACCCGGCGTCCGTTCCCGGATCAACGCCTTCTGCGAACACCGGATCCACCAGCTTCAGGAAGAAATCAGACTCCATCCGCAGAATCCGTGGAATTTCGAAGAAGAGGCCGGACGTCTTTCCGTTTCCTATTCCCATTTCCGCCGCATTTTCCGCGAGGTCACCGGCAGCGCGCCGAACCAGTATCTCATCGGCGCCAAGCTCAACCTCGCCGAAAAACTTCTGCGAGACACGGTACTGCCCATGGACAAAGTCGCCCATCAGAGCGGGTTTCCCGACGAATTTTACTTCTCGCGCCTCTTCAAGAAACACCGCAGTATTTCACCGTCGGCATGCCGGAAAGAGTTTGCCGGAAAAGGCGTCCCCCTTCCCCGGTGAGTCTTTCCGGTGAAATTTTGAACGAATCCCCTTGATCTCCGGGGTCTGAATGGACTCAGGCTTTTTTCATGGAGACTTCGATGGAATTGACCACCTTTGCCTTGGCGCGGTCGCGGAACTGTTCCAGAGCATCCCGGAAACCGAGGAAAGCATAATTCACGTTCGGCTTCAGAATGAATTCGGGATGTTCCACCATTCCGACGGCATCCGTCACCCCGGCGGGCACGAATTCGCCCTTGGACGTCTTCGCGGAAACATAGGCGACGCCTTCTCCGGCGAACCCGGCCGCTTCGATGCGGACGGCTTCCACGTCCATATTTTTCGGAAGGAAGAAATTGTATTCAAAAAAGGTCGCGTCCGCCACTTTGAAACAGCCTTCGCCGACCAGGATTTCCTTCCCTCCGGAACGGACGAAAATTCTGGTGAATTCCGCCCCGTAGCCATCCGGCAGGGCGAAAAGGAGCGTCAGCACGCCTTTGGTTTTCAGGGAGGACTTCACTTCAAGGAATGCATTCTTCCATGTTTCGATCATTGCGCCGATGGATTTCGCATCGATTTTGCGGCGGTGTTTTGCGCAGAAATCCATGTATTTCGCACCGGCATCCTCCAATTCGGCAAGAATTGCGTCCGGAGACTCCGCCTGCTGTCTGTGGAACATCTTCCAGCTGGCAATCTTGGAACGGGCTTCCAGAATTTTCAGGACACAGTCGCCGAGAATATCGGTCAGAACGATTTCGGCCCGTGTATCCTTGAGTCTGCCGGGATACGCCATGAGGACGGAGGTGATTGTCTGGAGAACGGGCAGACGAAGGCAGTCACATCCGAAGAAAGGGAATCCAGTAAGGGATTTGAGGGAAACAGCGGGCACGCGATGCGCCATTTCCGCATAGGTAGAGACGGCGCTGACGAAGGAATCGTCATCGACGCCGAAAAGCTGTTTGACTCCGAGCGCCATGGCGGTTTCTGGATCGGAAGCGGTTCCGCTCCAGAGCTGTCCGGCGGCGGCCATACTCGGGAAATATTTATACAGAAGCGAAGTGGACTTCTCCCAGGAGGTCAGAAGGCCGCCCATGGGTTTGTAGTTGTCGCCGTGCGCGGTGAAGGTGGCAATGTTGTTCCAGCAGAAATCCGCCGGAGCGGTGAGGTAATCGAAACCGAGCCTGTCGTATTCTGTAAAGACATCACGGAAAACGAGGTTGCAGAAATGGCCCTGATATCCCCGGACGTTTTCCTGATACTGCCAGTTGACCATGATAATGTCGCGGGGCATATCGGGAAGGATGTCCCTGTAATATTCAAACATGTCATCCCACAGCATCATCCGCTTTCCAAGCTTTTTCACGACTTTATGGATGAACTTGAAGTGTTCCAGATACAGTTTCTGCTCGTCGCTGAAATTGCGGACAGTCTCCAGACATTTGGAACAGAATGCGAAATCCCACGCCTCGTCGCCGCCGACATGGAGATACGGGGTCTTCCGGAAAATCGCCGCGACTTCGGAAAGATAGGATTCCAGGAACTTGCGCGTTTCAGGAAGGGACGGACAGAAAACATGGGCATGTCCTGAACCGAAGCGGCCGGCGATGCCTTCCCTGAGCTCGGAGTAGGAGGCGAATTTTTCCTGCCGGAGAATCAGTTCGGCATGGCCGAGGGCGGCAAGGCCGGGAATCACATCGATGCCGCGGAGGGCGGCATAATCGACGATTTCAGCCAACTCTTCCGCACTGTATCCGTCATTCCTGCCGATGTCGAAAGTTTTGGTGCGGACGCGCCATTCCAGATACAGGAAGAGGGTGTTGTAGTGGTTTTCCGCAATAAAGTCGATGAATCCCTTGATGAACGGAATCGTCTCCATCTGCCGGGCAAGGTCCATCTGGACCGCGCGCATCTGATAATCGAGTTTCATGAAATCCCCGCTGGTTGTTTTTGCTGAAGCGGATACAATATCGCACCATCGAGGATATTCAAGAATTATTTTTCCGATTTCTCGATATTTCAGAAAAATCCGGAGGCGCTTTGAGACAGCGGAACGCCGTGACGGAAGGACGCGATGCAGTCCCGGATTATTGGTCTTTCATCGACAAGTAAAGAACTCCCTTGAGCTTATCCAGAGTCACCGGCTTGAGAAGAATGCTCGCGAAATTCTTGGTGGGAAAATTGAAATTGGCTTCTTCATCGGCGGTCAGGGCGACGACCGGTATGGAACTCAGCGCGGAGTCATTCCTGATCTTTTCAGCCAGTTCGGCGCCGTTCATTTCAGGCATCCAGACGTCCGTCAGAACAACGTCAAAGCGGCGGGATTTGAGAAGCGACATGGCCTCCTTCCCGGAATTGGCCCGGACGACCTCTTTGACGCCGACCTTCGTCAGCATAGCCTGAAGCACTTTCAGGTTCATCTCCACATCGTCGACCACCAGAACAGACAGGGAACCAAGGGAAAGCGGGGATTCTTCTTTCTCTGGAGCATCCACCGTCTCCGGAGCATCCTTGATAACCACTTTATACAAAGTAACATAAAAATAACTGCCCTTGCCAAGTTCGCTTTCGACGGAAAGCTCTCCGTTCATCGCCTCCGCCATTCGTTTGGAAATAGCCAACCCCAGTCCGGTTCCGTTGTTGGCCGCGTGCGAGCCTCTCATGCCGGAAAGCTGAACGAAGGGAGACGCCAGATTCCGGCAGTCCTCCTGAGAAATGCCGATTCCGGTATCCCGGACGCCGATCCGCAGGTTTCCGCCCGCCTCCGAGGCGAAGGAGAATTCGACAATAACCGTGATCTTTCCCTTTTCCGTGAATTTCACGGCATTTCCGATGAGATTGAAAAGAATCTGGCGGATACGGAGTCTGTCCAGAAGAAGCATCGGAACATTTCCGGATTCCAGTGTCAGTTCGATATTTTTCTCCCGTGCGCGATGCAGGAAGACATTCATCACATCCGTGCAGAGGCTCCGGATATCGGTGACGGTGGGAACGATGGTCATCTGTCCGGCCTCGAGTTTTGAGAGGTCGAGGACATCGTTGATCAGTTGGAGAAGAGCGTTTCCTGAGTAGGCGATGGAATCCAGATAATCCTTCTGGATTTTACGGTCCAGTTCTTCGCCGCGCAGGAGTTCGGAAAAACCGATGATGGCGTTCAGCGGAGTACGGATCTCATGGCTGACGCTGGCGATGAAGAAGCTCTTGGCGCGGTCGGCGCTCTGGGCTTCCTGGAGGGCGGCCAGCAGCTGTTCCTGAACGGCCTTCCGCTGAAGGAGCAGTTCAATCAGACGCGCGGCGGCATGCAGGAAATTGAAATTCATGTCTGAAAAACTGTAGGGAACATTTTCGTATGCCAGGCCGAAGTTGCCCCAGAGAGCTCCGTTCATATAGATTCCGGCGGAAAAAAGGGAGCGGATACCGTAAGAATCCAGATAAGGAGTAAACACCTTCATCTCCTCCCGGGCGACCGCGTCTTTCATATCCGGATAGACGAGAAACTCATGACGGAGGAGACGGACATACCAGCCGTCCTTTTTATTCAGGGGAACGGGACGGGGCGGGTAATCGGGAGACGTGGCATTGTTGCGGAGATATTCCGCCATCAGGCTCACCGTCGGGTTTTCGTCGTCCACGCGGTGCCTCAGGATGTAGCAGCGGTCGGCTTTCAGATGCAGGCAGATCTCTTTGAGGACGATGTGGACGGCAGAATTCAAGTCCTCTTCCTTGAAAAGGGTTTCGAGACAGCTGTTCACCACCTTTTCATTCCGGATGGAAGCATTCAGGTCGGTTACATCGACCGCGCTCCGGACGATGTAGATGAGTTCATTTCCATCGTCGAACACCGGCTCGGCATTTACAATGTAGTCCCGTCCGTGATAACAAGCCTCTTCCCGGCTAGCCCGCCGGTTTTCAATCACCTGAAGAACGGAATGCTCGCCGAGAATATCGGCGGACTCCGAAAAGACATTGCATCCGGCGCCGGAGCCGGTCTCGTCGTATTCCGACCGTCCGGAGATTCTGGAGGCCGCCGTATTGACCCTCAATTCGTCTCCGTTCTTGTCATAAAGCCAGATCGGGATTCCGATATTGTTGAGGATCAGCTGTTTCTCGCGGTTGGCGCTCTGGATGGCCTGAAGCTGATACGCACGGATCTGGGCGAGGGCAATGATATTGGCCATGGAACGCATGATATTTTCATCCACTTCGGAGAAGGTGCGCACCTTGTTGCAGAAGGCGACCATCAGCGCGCCCCAGTGTCTGTTTTCGACAACGACCGGAACGGCGATGAAGGATTTGACCTCCTGCCGTTCAAACAAGGTTCCCCAGGAAGTATCCTTCACATAGGAGACCTTGACCAGCCCGCCCTTCTTGAATTCGGAATCCATGACGCTGAAGGAATCTTCCGCGAGGGCATTTTCACCCGAGAAAATCGCTTCAGGATCCCAATCGTCATAAAGACGGTATTTTCCTGTTTCCTGATCGCGGCTGGAGAGCATGATGTAATTACACTTCATCTGGTCGGTCAGAGTGACGAAAATCTGCCTGACATTGCTGGCAAAATGACTTTCCAGAGAGATCTGAGTGAGCGCGCGATTGATGATCCGTTCGCTTTCGACCAGATTGTGGAGTTCTGTGACGTCGATCGCCAATCCCATGAGCATGGATTCGTTGCGGACTCCGACAAATGGCTTCTTGATGGTACGGAACCAGTGCGCCTTTCCGCTTGCGTCCATCATGAACTCCACAAAATCGTCGATATCGCCCTTTTTCATGACTTCCCTGTCCTTGGACCGGAAACTTTCGGCGTCGTTGCTGATCGGGAAGAGTTCGAGATCCGTCCTGCCGATGATCTCCTCCGCGGGACGCCCGACCAGCCTTGCGAACTCGGTGTTCGCCATGACATACCGGAAATCGTCCCCGGCATTCTTGATGAAGAACATCACGGGAATGGAGTGCATGACAAGATCCCAGAGGGGAAGCATGTCCTGAGCCTTCTGAAGCGTTTCCGTAATCTCCGTAATATCCTGAATCACCCCGATCAGTGAAAATCCGCCTGACAGATTGCTGTTCCGCGCCATTGCCATCTTGACCCGGCAATACCGCATTCCTCCGAAATAGGTGCTCCGGAAGTCCATGGTGACCGTTTCCTCCTTGTCGGAAAGCAGACGTTCCTTCGCGCGCAGCAATTTTTCCAGATCGGCCGGAAAAACCCACTGTTCCTCCGGCAGATAACACCCGTTTTCAATCGGACAGAGCTCAGGAAGAAGTTTGGACCCTTCGATTTTCCGTGTCTGCGGATTGAGCTGGAAATAAGCGGACCGCGTCAACTCGGAGGCATATTCGAGAACCAGCTTGCTGTTGCGCAGACGATCCCGTTTTTCATATTCTTCCGTCATATCCCGGAAAACCAGAATCGCACCGATGATTTTTCCGAAACTGGTCCGGATCGGCGCGGCGCTCTCGGAAATGCGGGATCGCGCACCTCTTCTGGAAATCAGTTCCGTATGCTCCGACACTTTCGTCGGCATCCCGGAAACGAGAACCTCTGACAGGGGAGATTTCAGGGATGCGCCGTCCCGTCCGTCGACAGTCTTGAATATCTCTTCGTGCGGACGTCCGACCGCCTCCGGCAGAGTATATCCCGTCAGTTTCTCAGCGACAGGGTTCAGGATGGTGACGCATCCTTCGCAATCCGTGGCGATCACCGCGTCTCCGATACAAAGGAGCGTCTGCGAAAAACGTTCAGCGGCTTCCTCCGCAAGGAGCTTGGAATTGAAAAGTTCCGTATTGTCATGCGAAAACCATACGACCGCATCCTGGCCGAACACATTCCGGTTCAAACGCGCAATCGTCATCGCCCGTCTGTTGTTTTTGTATTCATAGTCGATCGTGACCGCCTGATGCGTGTCAAAGACTTTCGCAATTGTCCTGGAGATTTTCTCATAGTCGATATGCGGAATGTCCGAAACGAACTTGATGCGCCGGTTCAAAAGGTCCGGATCTTCCGCATGGAGAAACAGGATCCGCTCCTTCCGGGTGCAAACACAGACCCGGCCCGGCAGCGCACGGAAAATCGAGAGGCTCTGATACAGCGTGCGGCGGCTCACGAACACATATCCGAGAAGACTCCCGATCATCAGGAGGAGAGTTCCTGCGGACAGAAGAATCGGTTTCCGGTAATGCTTCCAGAAGGAGGGCGGAACATTCACGAAAACGGTTCCCGGAGGAAGGGCGGCCGGATCGATCTGCCGATCCTCCAGGATTTTCATGTCGAATACCGGTCTGGGTACGCTCTGAAGGACTTTATGCTCCTTCGTTCCGTCGGAATCGAAGATCTTCCGGATGACCGAAGCCGCCTCTTTCGCCTGATCTTCGGCCGTCACCATAAACCCGCCGAGCGCTCCGCATCCGAAAAGAGAATCCTCGCAAACCAGATACGGACGCCCGGCGGCACGCAGGAGGTCGATGCCGAACGCCGTCGGAGTCTGCCGGTAATTCGTATGATACAGCCCCCGCCACGGAGTCAGGACAAACAACGTATCTTTCGGCATCTTCCGGATTTTCTCAAGAATTTCCGCCGGACCGTCGCCGGAATCGCTGAAAAAGGTGACATCGATCCCCTCGAAAGAAGGAAGTTTTTTCTTCAACTGCGACTCATAACGCCTGCCGGAGGGGGTCGAATCCACCAGGATGACGACATGCCGCGCGCCCGGAAACAGTTTCAGCCCCGCGCGGATGGAATCCTCCACATTGAAATTCTGGACCGTTCCGCTGACATTGGGATATCTCTTCTGGAAATCCTCCGTATAATTTTCGTATCCCGCGAAAATGATCGGCAGGTCTTTCGGCAATTCCGAATAATGATCCAGAAACAGTTGGACCGCATCATCATCGACAACCACGATCATATCGTAAAACTTCTGCCGGATCGCGGGAAGATACGCCTGGAATTTTTTCTCCCAGATGGTCCTGTCCCGCAGACGCATGGCATCCAGTTCCACGATATCGAAATCCAGACGGTACGGCAGCAGCTGCATATCGTTCTGGATACCGGAGGCAAGCTTGCGGGTCCACTCGTGCGTCATGTGATAGGAGACAAACATCAACACACGCCTGACCGGACGGTCGTCGCCGGTCTCTGCAGAAACGCTCGGAGATGCCAGGAAAAGGAAAACAGCGAACAAATATAGGATTCTTCTCATTCCCTCTGCCTCGTCAATTGCGAAAGCCTTCGTGAAAAGAGGATTCTTCCTCCGGTGTCCAGACCTGTTTTGCACAGCCTCCGGAATCGGTGCGATGTCTGAAAGCGAAATTCTTTCCGAAATTGCCTACTCTAAATAATACAAGCGTTCATCCAACTTTCCAGTGCCGAAGATGAAAAAAGCGAAAGTTTTTTTCTTTTTCTGCTTCATTGTCTGTCAATTCAGGTTAATCCGTAATAAAATCCGCTGACGGAACGATCGAATCCGCTTTCGGCTTTCACGAAGAGAATGCCGCGCAAACCGCCCCGGATTGCCGCCGCCATTCCCTTCCCCTGACGTCAACTTGCATTCCTCTCCATCGGAATGTATAGTAAAAGCTCCTGTCCTCCGGACCCGTTCCGGCGGACCTGCAACTGAATGAAGCAAGGATCGGCATGCATCATGTTCCATTACCAGCGAAAAGCCGCACTGACGCCCTCTCTGGCCCGGCAGGCGGAAAGGGACTCCATTCTTTCCAGCTGCTGCACCAGCATGGGAGACGTGCCTTTCACGGACGCCGCCATCATCATCCTTTATGCAAACATGCTCGGCGCCAGCGACACCTTCACCATGATCACCACCTCCCTCGTCCCCCTCGCGATCGGCTTCTTCACCATCCCGTCCGCATGGATCACCCTCCGCACCAGTTCCTATCAGCAGACCATCCTGCGGGCGACCTTCTTTTCCCTTCTGATGTTCGGATTCATCGTCTGCGCCCCCTTCTTCAAAAGTGCTTCGGTCGCGGTCCTTCTGGCGGCGCTGGCCCTGTTTTCGATCTGCCACACCGTCTATATCTCCGCGTGGTTCCCCATGCTCGACACCTTCCTGACGCAGGAAAGGCGGAGCACCTATCTCGGAAAAATGCGATTCTCCTGGCAGCTTTCGGCGGCTCTTCTTCTGGGCGGAATCGGCATGGTGATCGGCAAAAGCCCTTCCGTCGGAATGCTTCAGGGCGTCATGCTCTTCAGCATGGCCGTCTTCGCCTTCAAACTCTATTTCATCGCGCGCATTCCGAACTTCAAGGGCGAAACGGAGCGCAGAACTCTCAACTTCACGGACGGTCTGAACATGGCGCTCTCCAACAAGCCCCTGGCCGGATATTCCGTCTATCTCTTCATCCTGAACCTGGCCGCCTACGGAACCATTCCCCTCGTCACTCTTTATATGAAGAAAGGGCTTCAGGCTCCCGACAACATCATCGTATTCGTTTCCTCCATCACTCTGACGGGCATGCTGGTCGGCTCCTTCTTCGCCGGATCGATCATCCGCAAATACGGTATCAAAATGACCTTCCTGGCAGTGCACGTCATCTACGCGGTCACCAATCTCGCCCTGTTTTTCATGAGCAAAGGGATCCTGCCGGACGTCTGGCTATACTTCACGATCGCAGCCATCCTGTTCCTCTACAGCTTCACCTTCGCATGCGCGAACATCTCCTCCTCCAGTGAAATGATGGCGCTGGCCAACCCCGACAACAAAGTCATGGCGATGGCCTTCTGCAACTCTTTCTATTATGCCGGTTCGGGACTTTCCCGACTCATGACGTCGGTCATCCTCGGGTCCGGCGCGCTGGCCGTCTCCTGGTCCTCCATGGGAATGAACTTCTGCCATTACCAGACTCTCTTCCTCGTCTACGCGGTCTGCATCGTTTTCGCGGCCTCCCTGCTGGTCGTCGTTCCCGCCATCTTCCCGAAAGGCGAATACATCTATACCATCCACTGAAACCTTCTCCGTCCTTCTGAAAGGACGGTATTCACCGGAGTTTTTTCCTTATGATCAAAAGCAACGCCATGCGTCTACTGGACGCCGCCGGAATTCCTTACGAGGCCGTCGAATACCCGACTGAAGACGGCAGGATCGATGCTGTTTCCGTAGCGGAAAAAATCGGGCGGGACGTCGAACAGACCTTCAAGACGCTGGTCGCCGAAGCTCCCGGACGCGAATACTTCGTCTTCGTCATCCCCGCATCCTCCGAGCTCGATCTCAAAAAAGCCGCCCGCGCGGCGGACCGCAAAAGCATCGAGCTGATTCCATTGAAACAGCTCTTCCCCCTGACCGGATACATGCACGGCGGCTGTTCGCCCGTCGGGATGAAGAAACAGTTCCCGACTTTCATCGATGAGACGGCGATCCTCTTTGATCCCGTCTGCGTCAGCGGCGGCCGGGTCGGGTTGAATCTTGCGCTCAATCCCGAAGCCCTGGCCGGTTTCATCCAGGCAGGTTTTGCGGATCTGGTGAAATAAGAATCCGTTTTCTTTCCTGCCCCCGCTCCGACATCCGCCGCAGAAGTTTCAGATGTGCCGTTACGGTTCCATTTTCCGTTGCCCTTCCCCTGCGACATTCCATTGAATACCGCGTGAGACTTCATGAAATTCTTACAGACAACTTGCCTTTTTTTTAAAAATTTCCGATTTCATGAAAAACAGGGCTTGCGGAAAACGGAAAACATGCTATAATTAAAGCAAACCACATAAACAAACCACACGTTTATGCAGGAAACAGCAAAAATGATCTCGAAGAAAAAACAGACGAAAACAGAGGCCATAGGCAACCAGCTCCGGGGCGAGATCCTGGAAGGAAAGTTTCAGGACGGACGCATGCCGTCCAAGCTGGATCTGATCGCGCATTTCAACGTGAGCCATCGGACTATCGACGTCGTACTGAAGCGTCTGCGCGAAGAAGGGCTGATCCGGGGCGTCCGCGGAACCGGGATTTTCGTCAAGGAACAGCCGAAGAACGTCTCCAACCTGACGCACCGTCTGGTGCTCATGTTCCTCCCCCGCTACTCCATCTATGAACACGAGCCCTACGACTCCCTCCGGGACGAAGCGCTTCGGTGCGGTCTGCTGCCGGTCAATCTCATGATGGCATGCAGCGAGAACCCCCTCAATCTTCAGGAACAGGCTACGGTCACACAGGTTCTCCGCGCGCCCATCCGGGGAGTCCTTTACAGCGGACGCAGCTACTGGCGCGAACCGTTTCTCGACAACTGGAAAAACATCCGTTCGGTGGCTCTGGCCGTTTTCGACAGTGAAAATGAGCCTCCGGGCAGTTCGGCCCTGCTCGACTTCCACGCGGGCGGCTATATGACCGCGCGTCATTTCATCGAAAAAGGATGCCGGCATCTGGTGGTCCTCTGCGGACACCTGGCACCGGACGTCCCGAAATCGGAGGAATACTGGAAAAAACATCCCACCACCCTGTTCATGGAGGGGGCGCGGAAAGCTACAGCGGAAGCGGGAATGCGTTCTCCCGACATTTACTTCATCCGAACTCATCCGGAAACCCACTCATCCGGAGAAGAATTCAAAATGCTGACGGAAAAATACGACGGCATTCTCAGCACCATAGACAGCCTGGCTTACGAGTCGGTGAGATGTGCCGTAAAAAGAGGCATCCGGGTTCCGGAAGACCTGATGGTCTCGGGACTTATGAATACTGTATGGAGTCACGGCTTCGAGCACCAGATCACCACGCTCGGACAGAACCCGGCAGAAATGAGCCGGACCGCGTTCCGGCTTCTGGAAACAGGAGGCCGCCATCAGGTCCTCATCGAACCGGAACTGATTATTCGAAAAAGTACCAGACGTTAATCATCATAAGAAAATTTCAGATCAAGGAGGTATGCACATGAAAAGCAGACAATCAAAAAGGATCGGAGAAGGTCGGTATGGGTTCACTCTGATAGAACTCCTGGTTGTTGTTTCGATCATCGCCATTCTCGCCGGACTTCTGCTGCCCGCGCTGAACAAGGCAAAGCTTATGGCAAAAGACATCGCCTGCAAGAATAACCTGAAGACAGGTTCTCTGGCAGTCCAGCTCTACAGCGACACCTACAACGGGTATGTCCTTCCTCTGCACACCGGCGGTCCGGGAGTCTACGGCAACTACTCCGGAAAGCTCTGGATGCAGTTTCTGAATGCGCTCGGAATCGTTTATATGGACAACAAGCTGAGTGTCTCCGCCTCCAACATGGCTCCCTACATGTGTCCGCTGATTCCCAGAGAAAAGTATACGAACGCCGATCAGGCCTTCTACACCTACGCGGTCAATAGCAAACGGGTTCCGTCCGTAGCCGTGGCCAATGACTGGGCAACCCTACGGAAGTTCTCGAGCATTCCGAACCATTCCCGCATCTTCTACATGGCGGAAACCACCCGTTCTCCGCTGGCAGTCAATCAGAACGGCTACAATTACGCCTACAATCTGTACAACATCCAGCCGGACGTCGCCACCGCCGCCTGGTTCGATCTCATACGCCACAACGGACATTTCAACCTTTTCTACTTCGACGGTCATGTGGCGAGCGCCACGCTCCGGGACATCGACAACAGAAGCGACCAGCTTCACACGTTCTTCTGGAAAGGAGAATGAGAATGCACTGTCCGGCCGCCGTTCTTCTTGCGCTGCTTCCGGTCCTTGCCGCCGTCGGCCAGGACCCGCGCTATCCGCTTTTCGGCGAAGACATCACATTCTACCAGAGTTTCGACAACGGCGGGGAAGCCGACCTGAGCGTCGGCAAACCGCGTGTCATCTGGAAAAGCGGCGAAATCCGTTTTGAAGAAGGAGTCCGCGGGAAAGCCCTCGTCTGCGGAGCGGACGGAGGAAAGCTCCGTTTCAACCGGGCGGGAAACCTGAACTTCGACAAGCCGGGGACGATCGTATGCTTCTACCGTCCGCTCGATTGGGAAAAGGAGAAAAACCTTCCCCGTCTTTTTCTCTGGGGCATTGAATCCGCATCGGGCTATATCGGGCTTCAGGGAGCCAACGATCCGAAAACCATATGCATGTGCAAGCGTCCGTTTCAACTGATGCTTCTCTATGGAAAAAGACTCCCCCAGAAAGTCTATTCGATCCCGGCTCCCGGTGCGAAAGGATGTTCCGGATGGCACATGCTGGCCTTCTCATGGGCGGGCGACCAGCTCTTCCTGAAGTGGGACAGGGAACCGGCGAAACTCTTCGCCAACGGACTGCCCCTCACCGAGAAGGATTTTCCGGACGACCATTTTTCCGTCGGAAGTTCCGACCAGTGGAAATATCTGCTCGACGAGTTCATCATCTACGGCAGAAAACTTTCCAACGACGAACTGAATCAGATTTATGATGAAAATATCAAAGAATGAAAGGTATATGACATGAGACTCCTTCCTCTCCTGCTTCTCTGCGCCCTGACCGGACTCCATGCCGCAGACGATCCGGCACAGGCCCGTTTTACGCTTCCCGAAATGAAAACGCCGCCGCAGATCGACGGACGCATTCAGAATAACGAGTGGAAAAATGCGGTGTCCCTGTATGGGACGGTCCGACACAACTCGCCGTATCTGAGTGCGCGTCGGGCGACACTTTCATTTGCCATGGACAGAAAATACGTTTATCTTGCCTGCCGGAGCGAACTGCCTCCGGAAGGGATGGAGCTTTCCGCACGCGCCCAGAAACGCGACGGCGCGGTCTACCTGGATGACAATGTGGAATTCCTGCTGTGTCCGCCGAAAGGCGATTTCGTGTACCAGCTCATGGCCAACAGTAAAGGCTTCACCTTCGACCGGAAATATCCGGTCATCAACGGCGGCACCACCCCCGCCGACGCAAAGGACTGGGATCCGGACGTCCTTGTGAAATCCACACAGGAAAAAGGGGGCTGGACACTCGAAATGCGTATCCCGCTTTCCGACTTCGGAATCACGGGAGCGCCGGAAAAAAATCAGGTCTGGCGGATGCTGGCCGGACGCAACTGGTGTCACCCCATGCAGCAGACGACCCTGAAAAAAGTCATGTATTTCACCAACCCGGAGGAAATGGTTCCGTTCACCTTCGCCCCGGACCTTCCCCACGTTTCCTTCAACGGGCTCGGTGAAAAGGAACAGGAAGGCTCCTTCCGGATTTCCTTCACGATTGACAACACCACGGTCCAGCCGCGCGAGATCAAATACCGGATCAGCGTCGTTTCAGACGCGGCTCCGCGACAGGAAGACTCCGCAATCACGGTTCCCGCCGGTACCGCTCTCCCCGTCGAACTGAATTTCACCGAAAAGACGCAGATCATCCGTACCGTTCACGCCGTATTTCAGGATGTGAAGAGCGGCCGTATTCTCTTTGAACGGACCTTCTCCTGGGATCCCTCCGACAAGGTCGGCTGGAAAGATCCGAAAAACAAACAGGGCGCAGAACTGGAAATCGGAGTCTATCCTTATTACAGGAAAATCCGTGCCCGCTTCGGAACTCCGGCCGAACCTCTTTCCAACTGGAAAAACGCCGTATTCTCCATACGAAAGGACGGCAGGGAAGTCTCCCGTCTGGACGGGGTCAGAACCCCTTGGGGGTTCGAGGCTGAAATGCCCTTCGATCCGGCCGCCGGGAAATACACCCTTCAGGCGGACATGACCGACGGAAACGGCACGAAAGTCGTCCGGAGCCGTCCTTTCGAGATCGAGAAGTTCCCGTGGGAACACAATTCCATCGGCTGCGAGCGGGTCGTGATCCCGCCCTTCAAACAGCTGAGCTATCCGGGTTCGCGCGAGGCGAAAGCCACTCTCACCTCCTACTCTTTCCGTGACGGCTTCTTCGACCGGATCGGGGCGGGCGGCGCCCCGGATATTCTGGCCGCACCGATCACGCTGACGGTCAACGGCGAAATCCTCCGGGAATCCTCGTTCCGGTTTACGGAAAAAAGCCCGGACCGCGCACGGACGGAATCGGTCCTGACCTGGAAAGGCGGTTCGATCCTCGTGAACGGCGAATTCGATTACGACGGCTTCTGCAAGCTCACAATGACCGTGCGCCCGGACGGAAAGCAGAATATCCGCGACGCTGTTATTTCCGTTCCGCTCAAAGGTGATTACGCAAAACTGATTCATTCGGTCTGCAACCAGATGAAATACAACGACGCCGACTTCATCCCGCCCGGAAACGGCGTGGTCTGGCGCAGTTCAAAAACAAAACTTCACCCGCAGCTGCGTGGCAACTTCCGTCCGTATGTCTGGTTCGGCGATACGGAAAAAGGAATCGCGTGGATGTCGGAAAGCGACCGCTTCTGGTCTCTGTCGCCGGACAAGGACGCTCTTGAACTGGTCCGCTCCGCCGACCGCGTCACACTGAACGTGAACGTGGTCAACAAACCGACCGTCTGGCAGCAGGAATTCACGATTCAGCAGGCGTTTCAGGCGACGCCCGTCAAGCCGCAGCCGGACTACCGTCGCCGTCTCCTGGAACGGCTCAAATTCGCCAACGCCTGGAACCTCTGCACGCTCGCCGGATCGGCCTGCTGGGGCGGTGGTTTCGGAGCCGCCTACTTCCACCCGATCAACGAAGACTATTCCTACGTAAATCTCCTGAAGAAGCGCCAGTTCTCGAAAGAGGGCGACGAGCAGTTCGTCGAGGCCTTTGTCCGGCGCAATGCGGCTTCACGCACGGAAGACGAGAAAAATTTCCTGCGCCGCCATCTCCAGCGCGGAATCTCCTTCGCTAAGGCAGGCGACTATCTGATTCCCTACATCAACGCCCGGTTCTCTCATCTGGAATGGCGCGATTACAAAACCTACATGGATGAATGGTGGTGTTCCGAATATCGCGCGGAAAATGCCGACGAATACAACAACACACCCGTAAAAAGCTATCAGGATATGGCACTCTGGAATCTCCGGCGGCTTGTGCGCGAAGGTCTGGACGGCATTTACTACGACAATATTCGCGACTGGACCAATCCGAACGCCGTGACCGGCCCCGCGTGGCGCCGGGAAGACGGCACGATGCAGCCCTACTTCGACCTCTTCGCCCTGCGCGAATTCGCAAAACGCACCGCAACCATGCTCTATGTCGAAAAGAAGACTTTCCCGGACGGACGCCCCGTCCTGACCTTCCACATGACGAACACCAACCTCGTTCCCGTCCTCGCCTTCGGGACAATCGCGCTCGATCTGGAGGCGCAATATGGAAGCAAGGACTATCAGGACCGTTTTTCGGAAGGCTATCTGCAATGTTGCACCATCGGCACCCAGACCGGCGTGATCCCGGAAATCCTGATCCAGATCACCGGCAGCGACCGCGCCTTCATCACACGGACCTTCCTTTCCGTAACGCTGGCTTACGATCTGCCCTTCGTGCTGAACGCCGGCGGACTGGAAAACGAATGGTTCAAGGTCTGGCGCAAACTCTATGAATTCGGATACTCCACGCCGCAGGTGGACGTCCGCCCCTGCTGGACCGCGCATAAGGTGAAGACCTCCTGTCCGGACTGGCGGCTGACCACATACGCCAAAGCCTCCTCCGGCGAAACCGTCATAGCAGTATGCAGTTTCGGAGAAACCGCGAAGGGAACCGTCGATTTCTCCGCCCTCGGAAAGGGCCCCTTCCGCTGCACGGACTTTGAAACAGGCGCGGAAATCTCCTCCGCGGACGGTAAAGTCTCCCTTGAAATCAAAAAGCATGACTTCCGCCTCATTCTGGTTTCGGAACGGCGCTGAAATGAAAGAATAATCATGAAAAAAACGATCCTGCTGTCGCTTCTGTTCTCCGCCGCATTCCTTCAGGCGGAAACGCTGAAGGACGACACATTCCGTACCCAGCTCAACAACTGGAACACACCCGCTTACTGGAACGGAAAAATCAGCCGTGAACGGAAGGAAAAACAAGGATTCCTCTTTCTCGGATCAACGGAGAAAAACGGGCGGACTTTCGCACGCGCACTGTCCTTCAGCAAGCAGATCGACTTCTATCCGGAATATAAAATCCGCATGACGGTCCGGGTCGAAGGATCGGGAACATTTCTGGCCGGACTCCTTTTCTATGACAGGGATTCGGGAAGTCCGACCTACATGCCGGGCGAGAAAATCCAGTTGACCGGAGAACAGCGGCAATACGAAACATCGGTTGTCCTGTCAAAAGTTCCGCGCATGGTCCTTCCCTATCTGGAGATCGACGGAAAAGGCAATGCGTTTGTCGAATCCTTCCGGATGGAAACAGTCGCCGAAAACAACGCATCCATCGTATCGGCAACCCCGCTTCAGATTGTAAAATCGCCCGAAGATCTTTCCCCGGCCGTATTTGAAACTTCGATGAAAAACCGCGAAGTCCGGCTGTTCCAGAAAAATAAGAATCTGCTGACCGAAAAGAAAGCAAAAACCGACGCGGACGGCAAGGTCGTTTTCAAACCCGAAAAGGAGGGCAGCGGAATCGTTTTCCTGACCGCGTCCGCAGGCGGAGTCGCAGGGACTTCCTATGCCGACATCATGACTCCGGAGGAATATGCCGCCACGGATGACATCGCAAAGAAGATCCGGCTGGAAAAGAAGATTCACGCGCTCGTCATCGGCGACAGCCTTTCCGATTTCTACCGGGGCCGCAATTACGTGGACATGCTGAGCTTCTGGCTGAACAAATACAATCCGGGTAAGTTCACATTCCGGAACGCCGGAGTCGGAGGCGACTTCCTCACACGGGTGGAGGCGCGGCTGGATGGAATGTCCAACGGAAAAAAAGCCTACCGGCAGGAAATGTACGACCGTCTTTTCAATGAAAAGTATGATCTCGTTTTCATCTTCCTCGGTCAGAACGATACCTATGTGACACGCTCGAAAAACTTCGACAATCCGCGTGTCACCCCGGCGGAACAGGAGACGCTCCTCAAGCGTGTGCTGGACATTCTCGGCAAAAATACCGGAGCGCAAATCGTGCTCATATCGCCCTCCCCTTCCGATGAAAAACTCTTCCTGGACCGTCTGGCCTCCCTCAAGGCAGAAACGGAAATGGGGATGTTCGGGGCGCGCAAGCACGTAGACGCCTTCGACGCGGTCAACCGGAAAGTCTGCGCGGAACATAAACTGGATTACATCGACATTCTGAACCCGATGCGGAAAACACCCGACCTGAAATCCCTTTACGTGGAGGACGGCGTGCATCTGAGCAACGAAGGTGCACAGTTCGTTTCACGTGAAATCCTGCGGTGGTTCGCGTCCCGCAAACCGTGACGGGATGCGCTGAAAAAAAGGTTATTTACGGCCGGCCGGCGATGCGCAGGAACCGCGGACGATCAGTTCCGGAACAATCTTGCGGCGCGTCAGGCGGTGGTTGCAGTCGTTCATTTTGCCGATCAGGAGTTCGGCCGCCATGCATCCATGCTGGAAGTAATCCTGCCGGATGGTCGTCAGTTTCGGATACACGAACTGGCACGCCTCCATGTCGTCGAACCCGACCACGGAAAATTCTTCGGGAATCCGGACCCCGGCGAAAGGCGCCTGCGCGATGAGGGGAAGAGCCGCGGTGTCGCAAGTGCACAGCAACGCCGTCGGCCTCGTTTTGCGTCGTAGATAGACAAAAGCCTGCCTGTCCATCGTTTCCCGCGGATCGTCTATTTTCAGGTTGAAGCAATATTCTTCATGAATCCCGCCGAATTCCTTTTTCAGGAGTTCCCGGACGATCTCCTCGCGCTGGAGAAGATGTTCGTTTCTGTAGTTCACAAGAGTTCCGATGCCGATCTCGCGGTGCCCCAGTCCCCGCAAGTAGCGGAAGGCGATTTTCATGCTTTCCCGGTTGTCGATTTCCACACTGTTGTAAGGCCCGGTAGTGATTCCTTCGGAAACGAACGGAATGTCTGCATCGATCAGGAGAGGCACGATTTCCGATATTTTTTCATTCAGACGCAGGGTGATCGCGCCGTCGATCCGGATTTCACCGGCCTTGTGCTGGGCGATGATCCGGGACATATCCCCGATGCCGTCCACTCGGATGCGGAAATTTTTTTCCTGATTCAGGCGCATGATGATACCGGAAAGAATCTTGGCGATGGTGGAGGGCATGACCTGATCATGGAAGTCGAAGATGACTGAAACGGTTTTTTCCTTCCCGCAGATTTCATCGGCAATGAAGGTGCCCTTGCCCTTGAAGCGTTTGATGAGGCCTTCCTGCGCCAGTTTTCCGAGGGCGTTGCGCAAGGTCAGCTTCGCCACACCGAACTGACGCGCCAGCGTGTCTTCGGCAGGCAGTTTCGAGCCCGGCGTCAATCTTCCGGACAGAATCTGTTCCCTGAGCTGGTTGCCGATCTGATAATACAGCGGCATCAGCTCGTTTTTGTTGAGCTGATCCAGAATTTCCGGGGTGCCGTCCGACTGTATTGCCATGATCCAGGGCTTCTCTCTTAATTTTTTCATCATAGTTCATATAAGTATATACTTCATATATTATATGCCTTTTCCGAAAAAATGTCAAGGGGATTCCCGGAAAAAGGGAAAAAAAACTGTTAAAACTTTTTTTCGGATTTATTTGATATGCCTATTGACTAAATCGGGCAATGGATTATAATATATGTATACTTATATGAACTGCGCTAATAAAAAAGGGCTGGATCATGACCACCGGAAAAGTTGGGATCATCTGTTTCGGCTATACTGACAGATGTCGCGCGGGAAAAAACGGGAATTCGATGAAACAGAAAAACGGAAATGCCCGGATATCAGATCCGCAGGAGGATTCCACGGTGGAAATCGCCGGACGGCAGAAGCGGAATTCAAGATTCGCCGATCCGCAGGAAATGGAAGACACCGTAACAGACGCCCCCCTTTTTACAGAGCACACCGGAATGAGCTTTTCAAGTTTGAATACCAATCATAAGAATCTTAAGGAGAAAACCAGTATGAAGACAGAAAACACGAGAATTCTCAGACGCCGTCCACGCTCTTTCACACTCATCGAACTCCTGGTCGTGATTGCAATCATCGCGATTCTGGCATCCATGCTTCTGCCCGCGCTGAACCAGGCAAGACAGGCGGGACACCGGACCGTCTGCATGGGAAACCAGAAGTCCATCGTCGCAGCGCTCATCACCTACAGTCTGGACAACAAGGACTGGTCACTCGGCTACGGCTCGTTCAAAGTCGGCGGCCCGTGGGCAACCCCCTGGGCTACGCGTCTTGGCAAAGGCGACACCTATTCGCTGAATTATCTGAGCTGGAACACGAACGACGCCAAGAGATCCTCCAAGATGGCGTGGGGAGTCTTCCGCTGTCCCGGTGAAAGAGAACAGGCGAATGCCACGGAACCGATCAACATCGGTATTTTCCAGCATCTTGGATACCCTGTCTACCGCGCAAATCCGTGGATCTGGAAATATTGGAAGGCTTCCGATGACAGTGCCCGCTATTTCATTCCTTCCTCGGTGAAGAGAGCCTCCGGCGTGGCCATGACTTCTGACTGCATGAACGCAAATTACGTCTCCTATGCCTCCTATGGACGCGATGGCGTTCCGACATACCGTCACATGAATTCCGGAGTTTTCGGTTTCTGCGACGGACATGTGGAGAGCATCAAGGCTTCCAAGCTCATGATCTTCAATCCGCCCAACAGCAATGCCGAAGGCTACTGGCCCTGGGGCTGGAAGGAATAATCAAACGGTCTGACTTGACTTCTATAAATACTAATCATCAACGCAATGGAGAAAGAAAGCAATGATGAACACCACCATGAAACGCATTCTGCCCGTCTTCGCAATCCTTCTGTCCGGATCCCTCGCAATGGCTCAGGCGCCCGCCGCTCCGGCCGCCGCTGCAACAGACAGCGGACTGATCAAGAACGGAGATTTTGAGATTGTCGTCGATCCGGCGGAATGCCGCCAGATGTCCCCCTGGACATTCGAGACGGAAGAAGGTCCGCAGTTCTGGGAATTCCACAACCAGGTCGGAACCGTTCTCCTCGGCAAAGGAGACGCCGCCTCCGGAAGCCGTTTCCTCCGAATCAAAAGCGACAAGGGGGCCAATGCGATCATCATGCAGAAAATCGCCCTCAACGCTCCGGGAGCCATTCAGGTTTCCATGAAACTGCGCGGCAGCGGAACCATCGGGATTTACCGTTTATGCTACAACAAGGAAACCGGCAAATACATGAAGACTCCGCAGATTGGAGCCGCCGTGAAGTTGAGCTCGAAAGAATGGGTCGACTTCAGCGAAACCTATCAGTATGACGGCAACACCAATGAATACCTCGCTCTTTTCGTCAATTCCTCGGAAGGGGTCGACATCGACAGAATCGTTGTGAAATACGCTGCGGAAGCAGCCCCTGCATCCGCTGAGAAAAAATAATTCGCGACTTTCCGGATAGGATTGTATGCCCTCAAATCGCAATGAAAGGATGAACAATGAGGACAAGCTTGAAAAAAATGTTGCTGCCGGTCGTCGCACTCGGCATGTTTTCATGGTGCCATGCCGCGGAATATCCTCTGGCAATCAACGGAAAATCCAATGCGCTGATTCATTTCGATGCAAAAGCGAGCCGTCCCGAAATGAGGGCTGTTGCCGAACTGCAAAGCTATCTCGGAAAAATCACAGGGGCGAAGGATATCCAGCGGGCGGCCACCCCGACGGTTTTCTTCCGGATGAACAGAGGCGCCTCGGACTACACTGAAATCCTTCTCGCCACACTGGAGAACGGAAAGACCCTGATTCCGAAAGAAGTCTTCAGCAAACTCGAAAAAGCCAAAAGCAATGATGCTTTCTACATCAAGACCGATCCGGCCGGCAAGAAAATCATCATCATCGGCAAAAACCCGATCGGCGTTCTCTACGGCACTTACACGTTTCTGGAAAAATATCTCGGTGTCCGCTGGTTCCATCCCGGTCCAGACGGAGAATATATCCCCAAAGCCGCCGACCTGAAAGTGGCCGACATCGATGATTTCCAGGAACCGGATATTCCCGTCCGCACCATCAGCTACTGGGAAATGTCCGTCAAGCCCTGGACCATGGATGAAGCCCGTGTATGGTCGGCCCGCAATAAAGTTCAGTATGCGGTGAACGTGACGCCGAATCCCCAGGAATCCATGCTTGACTTCTACGCATGGGGCAACAAACCGCTCAGCGGAGGCGGCGGGCACATGACCTTTGAAAACGCCGTCCCGAAATATCTTTTCAAAGACCATCCGGAATATTTCCCGCTGGTCGACGGCAAAAGAGTCTGCGAAGATCGCTCCCAGCGCTGTCTGGCCAATCCCGAGGTCCGGAAGCTTTTGCTCGACTATGCCATGAAGGTGCTTCCCTACACGCCTGAATATATGGTCAGCTTCAATGACTCCACCTATCTCCGCGGCGCATGGTGCCAGTGTCCGGAATGCATCAAGATGGGAACCTACAATGGCAAATTCCAGATTTCCAACCTTGCGCACCGTTTCACCAGCGAAGTCGCGAACGAGATCCTGAAAGCCTTCCCCGATGCGCATATCTCGGTGGAAATCTACAGTGAGTTCCGCGATCTGCCGACCGACCCCTCCATCCACTATGACAAGCGCGTCCTCGGGCGCTATTGTCCGCACCAGCGCTGCTACGTTCACAATTTCGACGATCCGAAATGCGACTATAACGCAAAGCTCTACAAACTCTTCCTCGACTGGAAGAAAATCTGCCCGAACATGGAACTTTTCGACTTCTATTCCTATTCCAATTCGCCCTATTCGCCGATGGAATACACCCTTGCCCACGACCTCAAGCTGTATAAGAAATACAACCTTGACCAGTGGTTCGAGGACTGCACCAACAAGGATCTCCCGATCCTTTCCAGCAACTGGCCGTTCTACTATGTCGCTTCCAAGATGACTTGGGACACCTCTCTCGATGTGGACAAGCTGCTGGACGAGGCTTACGGCATCTACTACGGCGCGGCAAGCGAACCCATGAAAAAATACCAGGCTTACCGCCGCGAACTGTGGGAAGGCGCTCCCGGCCATGCCCTCTACGGCGGCCCGAAGCGCATGGCCTACTGCCTGACCGTCCCCGGCGCCGAAAAACGCCTGAAGGACTTCCTTGCCGAAGCCGACAAGCTTGCCGGCAATGACGCCGTGCTCAAACGCCGGATCAACGCGGAACGCAACTATCTGGAAAACTACTGGGTCAAGGAAGCGCAGGAACTCAAGAAGGTCATGGCTGGTCAGAACAACATTCCCGCTCAGGAAGTCAGCGGAAAAATCGTCGTCGACGGCAAACTCGATGAGGAAGACTGGCGCAAGGCCGAGCTCATCACGGGTTTTCTGACCAGTGCGGAAAACAACAAACCCAGCACGCCTGTCGAAGAAACCAGAGCGAAGGTCCTCTATGACAAAGACAACTGGTACATCGGCATCGAAGCGATGACGGAACATGCCTGGGCTCCCGTCA
>CAZORN010000016.1:0-31974 GCA_964581935.1 uncultured Victivallales bacterium | reverse complement strand
AATGAACTACCCCGATGCAGAGCATACGGGGTATCGAAGATAGCAACTCATGTTACAAGTCAAAGATAAGTTGTTGAACAAGGATTTTTTTATAAGCGCCTTGGTTCGCTATATATTGCTGAATGCCTTCTGCATTCGCATATTCGCTCACTGTGTTCGCATAGAATCCACTCGTCCACAGACTTCCTCCCCCCGAAAAGCGCAAATCCCACGGTCGCGGCGATCATGATTCTTCCAGATTTCATTTTCTTTTCCCTCCCATATCAATGATTGAAGTGGCCCCTGTTATTTTCCGCTGTCCGAGACTGTTTTGTCAAGCTCGTCCAGCAATGCCTTGACCTTGCGGTATTCGACCGCCTCTCGAGTGTCGCTCTTCGCCGCGAAGTCATCCAAAGCTTTCTGATATTCTTCCTGAAGCTTCTGTTTTTCCTTTTCAATTACGGCATATTCGGGATCTGTGCGAAAGAGTTTCAGCATCTCTTCCTCAAGCGCTATGCAAACACGGATTGTTTCCGGATTTTGTTCTTCTGCGTATTTACGGGCGGTATACAACTTCCATGCAAGTTCCGGATTCTTTTCCTGCAGCAGACAATATTTCAAATTCAGTTCGCTGTATTTTAAAGAAATATTATGTTTCAATTTCCTGATATGAGCTTCATTCTCTGCGATGCTGTCCACTTTGCAACGAAGCATAAAACATCCCGTTTCCATAGGAAACACCCCCATACGAGGATATCTCTTCCGAGCTTCCACCAGATAAATTGCGATTCTATATTCGTCGGAACCTTCGACATCCGCTCTCGGCAAGTTTTTCGCCGGATTCGTGTACGTTCTGGAAGATTTCTTTTCCCTCGCTTCCCTATAATTCAGAACCCGTTTGTCAGGGGAGGTGAAAAGTATTCTTTTTTTGATAAGAAATTCTTTCTCAAAAAGGGTGCGACAATGAAAAGAAAGCAGTGCGTATTCCCGGAATTTTGAGAGTCTTGCATTCAACGCTTTGTTTACGGCAGAGGACTGTTCTCTATGACGGCGAATTTCTTCACTCTCCTGCCCATCTGTTTTTACCGTAAAAATTGCCTGCTGTAGTTTTTCCCGTTCCTTCAGAAGCTTTTTGAGTTCCGGATCCCGGTCAGCCAGCTTCTTCTGAAGTTCGTCCATCTGTTTTCGGACGGAAGCGTTTTCCGCTGAAACGGATACATATTCCGGATTCTCCTCCAAGACTTTCTGAAATCCATCTTCCAATTCTCGTCCCAGCGACGGCTCTGTCCATGCCTGAACACAGAATGGAATCAGCAACAAGGCAAGCATCAAAGGGAAAAAGCGTTTACCATATTTTATAGGCGACATTTCCCTCCCCCCGTCCTCCCCTGAAACTCATTCGATACGATTGCGCCGGAAACGGTTATTGCTTCTTGGCGGAAGATGTTTTGTTCGCTTCTTCCACGAGAGCCTTGGCCTTGCGGAATTCGACCGCTTCAGGAGACATGCTCTTGGCGGTGAAATCATCCAGCGCTTTTTTATGCGCTTTCCGGAATTCCTGTTCTTTCTTATCCAGTTTCGCGCAATCGGGATCGGCCTGAACGGCTTTGATCAGTTCCGCGTTCATCGCATCGAATTTCCTGATGCCATCCGGAGTCATGGAGTCGGGTGACGCCGAGAACGTTTTCACCTTCCATGTCAGATCGGGATTTTTTTCTTCGACAAGAGCTCTTTTCCAATAAAGCTCCGTTCTGGTCAGGGAAAGTTTCCGGTTCAATTCACGGATGGCGGGCTCCTTGCCTGCGCGCCATTCCATTTTCTGGCGGAGCGGAGCGCCGTGCTGCTCCATCGCCATTCTGTAACGGACAGGGTCCTCCCTGAATTTTTCGATTCCTTTGACGGCCGCCTTGAATTCATCGGATCCCTTGACATCCGCTTTCGGCAGATTCCGCACGGAATATGCGATGTAATCGCCTACCGTCTTCTCCATGGCGTCGATGAATTTCAACACGCGCGGATCCGTGGAGGTCGCGAGGACTTTCTGAAAAGTCCAGTTCATTTCCGCGAGAGCCGCACTGAGTTTCAAGGTGAGGCTGACATATTCGGGAGAGGCGGCGAAAATCTTTTCCAGCTGCCACGTCACTTCCCGGATGCGGTTCCGGTATGACGCGATTTCGGTTTCGGATTTTCCTCCCCGGGCCGCCTCGAGAATGTTTTGCTGGAGTTTCTGGCGTTCCGCCAGAAACTTGTTGACTTCAGGATTCTGTGAAACGATCTTTGCCTGAAGGGCTTCCAGCTTCTGGCGGATGGAATCGGCCCGAGCCTTGACGGCAGCGTATTCCTTGTTTTCCGTCATGGCGGCCACCATTCCCTCCTGGACTTCGCGGGACGGCGCGGGCGGAGCCGTGGGCGCGGCTGTCTGGGCGCCGAGCGGAACGGTGAACGAACACAATAAAAACATCAAAGCAGCGAAATGCTTCCCAGGTTTTCCGGACAACATCTTTTTTCTCCCGATAATTGAGTTATTTGGAATCCACATCGAACTTTTTCATACAAACTATATCTATACCGCATTGTTTTTTCAACCTTTCGGCGAAGAATCTTGTATATTTTCCGGAAAGAACTATATTATCGCCCTGATGGAGCGACAGAGATGAAAACCGGGATTGCTGCAAAAATACTGTCCGTTGTGCTGAGCCTGATACTGCTCGGCAGCGGCTTCATGCACTCGATCATTCACTCCTGCGGACAATGTTCCTGCGAGAATGTGGAAATCTCATCCGTCGCGGGACCCCCTGAAAAAGGCCAGACGGCAATACTCCAAAAGTCGCATGCGTCCGATTCCATCCATACAGTCGAAATCATCTGTCCGATATGCGCCGGACTCTTCAATTTTGTAACGCCCGCTGAATTTTCCGGAATCTTCCGGATATTCACCGCGGAGACATTCCAGGCCGCGCCGGATTCTCCGGTCGCCTTCAGTGACTGCCGACTCCCTCAATCCCGCGCCCCGCCGCTGTCCTGATTTTTCTGTATTCCTCTTTTATGTCCGGCGGATTTTCCATAATCCGATCCGGACTCTCTCCGTATGGCATTGCCTGTACGGGAAAACACTTTTTTTCAAAAACAAGGACTGCGATATGAAACGCCTTTTTACTTTGATAGAACTCCTCGTTGTGATAACGATCATCGCCATTCTGGCGGGATTGCTGCTCCCGGCGCTCAACAATGCGCGGGCGAAAGCACATGGAATTTCCTGCTTGAGCAACATGAAACAAGCCTCGCTCGCCACGAACTTTTACCGGGGAGACTACAAGGACTCCCTGCCCGTGGTTCACGGCGGAACTTTCGATAAGCTCGTGGAAATGGACCCGGAACCGCAATGGTACACCATTCTGGTCTCGGACTACAAATATGACCTGAAATACCTGAAGTGTCCTTCTGACAAAGGCTATGACAAGGACAAAGCCATTCAGAGCTATATGGTCAACGCGATGCTCACGTTCGGCATCCCCGTGACCAGCCTCCGGACTCCTTCGGCGAGGATTTATCTCTCCGAAAGAGGGTTCGAAGCGGACGGTACCACGCCGCTCGACCACCAGTGCTATCACGCAATGACCGAACCGGACAACTGGACCAAAAAGCTGGACGTCAAGAGGCACACGAACCGGGCGAACTACCTTTTTGTCGACGGTCATGCCATGGCCCACACTCTCCAGGAAACGGTCGGCGACAAATCCATGGCGCAGAATCAGCACTTCATGTCCGAATGGCTGGATCATTATGCCGACCCGGTGGAAGAGGAGGAATAATTCTCCGCGCCGTGTTGCCGGACGGAGAGGGAAATCAGTCCGTGAGGAAGGATTTTCCCCCTCCCCGTTTCTTTTTCAGACAGAAGAAAGTTTCCCGGAGCCTTTTCTTTTTCCGGAAAGTCATGTATAGTATCCGAACGGGAAAGAAGATTTCATCATGCGGAACGTCCTGAAACCTCATCTGATCTGGAACAACTTCAAGTTTTCCGTGCTTTTCTTCTGCCATGGAAAAGAGTACGGCGCCAACATGAAGCACCGTCACGACGATTTCTACGAGCTCGTGTTCGTGCGTTCCGGAAGCGCCTTCCATGTAACGGGACAGCATCGGCGCAAAATCTCCACCGGCAGCGTGTTCCTGATCAATCCCGGGGAGGTGCACTATTACGAGGAAGCCAACAGCCTGGAAATCTACAACATCCTTTTCGCGCCCAGTTTCCTGAAGCATTTCCACAATGACATGCAGAGTCTTCCGAACTATCAGCTGCTGTTCGGGTTCGCCCGGACGCCGGATGCCGGGGAACGGATCCTCAAGCTGGAAAATTCATTTTTTCCCGAGATCATCCAGATGCTGGACGACATCATCCGGGAACAGAACCGGATGGAACCCGGCGCGAAGACGGCGATCCTGGCGAATTTCCTGAAAATCCTGCTTCATCTCTGCCGTCATTGCGCTCCCGTTTCACGTGAAATGGGAATCTCCAACGCCTACCGCATCAGCCGGCTGCTGGCCGAACTCAATGTACGCCTAAAGGATTCGTGGACGCTTTCGGACATGGCGCGCTTCACCAGCATGTCCGAAAGCGCACTTCGCCAGCAGTTCAAGCTTCTGACGGGAATTTCGCCGATCCGCTATCTGTTGAATTTGCGTCTGACAAAGGCGCTTTCCTACCTGCACGGTTCCGAACTGACGATTTCCGAAGTCGCCGAAAAGTGCGGGTTCCCGGACAGCAATTATTTCTCCCGGCAATTCCGGAACTTTTACGGGTTTTCTCCGCGTTCGGTGAGACGCTGAACGCCGGTTCAGTCTTTCAGAAGACCCCATTTTTTGAGGTCGCGCTCGAGCTTCTCCGCGTTGAAGACCTGTCCCGGACGCCACTGTCCGTTATATTCCAGTGTGGGAACCACCCAGTCGTCGCCGCCATTCACGTCGATCACCTTTTTTATGACCGCTTCCGGCTGTTCCTCGATCTCCAGATACTGGAACGGAACCTTGCGGGATTGCAGAAATTCGACCGTTTTCCGGCAGTGCGGGCAGACATTCCAGGCGTAGACGTTCAACATGGCGACACTCCTTTCTCTTGCGGGTGGTCCCTCTTTCACTAACAGTATCCGTTTTCTGTTATTTTTCAAGTATGCTCCGAAATAAAAAAAAGGGAGTCCCGCACGGAGAAAATTATTTTTTACCGTCATCCCTTGAAAATCGCCTCATGCGGGCTACATTTGTCTGATGATCAATGAAAGGATTTGCCTCATGCTCGGATGGGTTTTCTTCCCCGAAAAACAAAAGCCGTTTTCGGCACGCCGCTTTCTGGGTTCCGCCGCTCCCGTCTTTCCATACGACGCCGACGACGAGGATGCGGATGAATCCGGCGGGATGGTCTCCGGAAAAATTCAGGGGGCATCCCTCGGCTTTTACTGCGGACAGGCGGCTGGCGACGCGTCCTGCGTCTTTCCGTCGCTGATGGACGGCGTGTCGAAATATCCGCGTTCCGAATACAAGCCGGTCTTCCAGCCTACGAAAAAAATATGGGAAATCCTTCCGCCGATCACCCTGAAAGTTTCCGCCGAACCGCCCGCGTATCTCTGGACCGCCAAAGCGTTTCAGCCGGGGGGCTTCACCGTGAACGGATCATTCCCCCGCCTGATGGCCGACATCTTCGTCAGGGGATGCCGGACCTTCCGTTTCAGTCCGTATATCCTGAAGTGACTTCAAGGATTATTTGCGGAGTGTCTTGAGAATATCGGCAAACGCGTTCCTGAGCTCGTTTTCCGTCACATCCGCCTCGGGCTGGATGAACGATTCCAGCGGAGGTTTCTCCACACAGCTGTCCGGGAGGTTCCGGAGAAATCCGGACGGGATCTGCCGGACGTATTCATGATACTTGAACCGCGCCGCGGCACAGGTGATGAAGAGCTGTTCGCGCGCCCGCGTGACGGCCACATAGAAGAGACGCCGTTCCTCTTCCTCGCCGTTTTCCTTGAGGGCTCTTTCGTGCGGGAAGGTTCCGTGCTCCAGTCCCACGACAAAGACAATCGGGAACTCCAGCCCCTTGGACGCGTGGACGGTGGAGAGGATGGGGCCTTCGGATTTGTCGTCGTCGGTGCGGTCGCCTTCGTCCATGAGCGAGTAGGTTTCCATGAATTCGCCGAGCGAGCATTCCTTCTGCTGGCGCATTTCGAAAATGCCGATATAGTTGATGAACTCGAGGATATTGTCCTGACGCTTCTCGGCCTCTTCGGCGTTCTTGTAGATTTTCTGCAGACCGTGAAGATAGCCGATGTCGTTCAGATAGTCGCGGATGCGGTCGGCCAGACGCCCCGGCTGTTTGAAGTCGGCCGCATACTGGGAGATGCACCCGGCCATGGACGCGGCGGCGGACGCGGCTCCTTTCGTGAGCTGGGAGTGGTATTCTTCCGAACCGAGGATTTCCACGAGCGGCTTGTGCATGGTCTTCTGGAGTTCGCGCAGGGTCAGGATCGCCTTGTCGCCGAGACCCCTTGGCGGCACCGAAAGAATGCGGAGCAGGCTCTGGTCGTCGCGCTTGTTGACCAGCAGTTTGAGGTAAGCGGCGGCGTCCTTGACTTCCTTGCGCTGGAAGAAGGCCTGACCGCCGATGATTTTGGGCGTGATGCCGCGGGAGCGAAATTCCTGCTCGAAGGCGAGCGAAAGATGGTTCGAGCGGAAGAGGATGGCGAAATCGGACCAGAGCCGTTCCGGGTCGTTCGCGATGATTTTGGAAATCACGTCCGCCACGAAACGGGCTTCCGCCTCGCCGTCCTGAAGCCGGAACACCTTGACCTTCTCCCCCTGCCCTTTCGCGGACCATAGATTCTTGTCGTAGCGCGTGGAGTTTTCGGCGATGACGGCGTTGGCCGTGTCGAGAATGGCATTCGTGGAACGGTAGTTCTGCTCGAGCTTGATCTGTTTCGCGCCCGGGAAATGTTTCGGGAAGTCGAGGATGTTGGAGACCACGGCGCCGCGCCAGGAATAGATGCTCTGGTCGTCGTCGCCGACCACGCAGAGGTTCATGTTTTCCCCGGCGATCAGCTGAATGATCCGGAACTGCGCCTGATTGGTGTCCTGATATTCATCGACCAGCAGATAGCGGTAGGTGTTGCGGCAGTATTCGAGGACCTCGGAATGCTCCTCCAGCAGTTTGAGCGTGATCAGGAGCATATCGTCGAAGTCAAGCGTATTCTGGAGCTCAAGCATCTGCTGGTAGCGTTCATAGATCCGTGCGAAATGGGCATCGTCCGAATAGCTGTTCCCGTCCTCCGCGAGGGCGTCCTGCGGCCATTGGAGCATATTCTTTTTCCGGCTGATGTAAGCCAGCGCGGAACGGGTGTCGATCTCGTCCTTGGAGTATCCGAGTTCGGCGGCGGCCTGACGCACCAGACTGCTCTGGTCGGATTCGTCCGCGATGCTGAACGAGGCGTTGTAGTGCCCGGCCAGTTGGATATACTTATGGAGGACGCGCGCGCAAAAGGAGTGGAAGGTTCCGAGCGTCACCTGTTTGGAAAGCTCGGATTCGACCATGCGGTCCAGACGTTCCCGCATTTCCCGCGCGGCCTTGTTGGTGAAGGTCACGCCGAGAATGGACGCGGGAGGAATCCCCTGCTCGATCATGTAGGCGATGCGACAGGTGATGACCTTGGTTTTTCCGGTGCCGGCGCCGGCCAGGACGAGGACAGGGCCTTCGATGGTGGTCGCGGCCTCTCTCTGCTGAGGATTCAGGGAAGCGATCGGAGAAGACATGCGGACCGCTTCCTTACGCCTTGACTTCGGCGTCGCTCACGGCCAGCTCGTAGGAGGAGCCGTTCCAGAGCGCGGAAGCGGCGGTGACCGGTTTTTCGAAGGAGGCGAATTCCCCGCCGGAGATCATATAGGCACAGACTTCCGCGGCGGTCGCGGCCTCGAAAGAGTCGTCGCAATGGTTCCTGCACGGAACATTCTTCTCATACGTGGAGATGTAGTAGATTTTTCCGGGGACCAGCGGAAATTCGCGGACCAGCAATGCGTCGTGACGGACGATGCCAATCATGCAGACCTTCTTTTCCGCATCGACGGCGGCCGCGATCCGGGGCGTATTGAGGGAGTCTTTTTCATAGTCCATGGCAAGCAGGGGAAGCGCGAAGGCGTCGCGGAGGTTCATTCCCGCGATGATCTTCTCAATGATCGGATCGGTCTGCGAGCCGTTGGTCACCAGCGCGGTCTTCCCGCAGAGGCGCAGACAGTTGTAGGCGATATAAGGATTCTTCGCAAGGTCGCCCTCGAAACCGGCGCGGGGCATGATGGAAACGGTTTCACCGGTCAGGCGAGCGGAGCGGTTGGGAAACGAGCGGGAGGATACCCTGTAAGCCGCCGCGATTTTTCCGTTCCGGGTCATTCCCGCCGCCACGATTCTGCCGATATACATGCTGTCCGTTCCTTTCATCAAAAATGGGTTGTCTTTCAAACCCGGTACAATAGCACGCCGCCCTCTGAAAGTAAACCGGGAAAACGAGATTTCGCGGAGAAAAAAATCCCGGAACAGATCGGTTCCGGGAGTCATTCGCCTGAAAGGCTGAAGGGGGGAATGTCATTTCGGGAACGGATCGGCAGAATCCACGATCAGTTCCTTGGAAGAGTTGAGGACCCACAGGTCGCACATGTCTCGGCGGGAAGAGACGCTGGCGTCCCGCAGATCGCAGAGATTGATGTAGTTGCCGTGCGCCGGACCGCATTTGTCGTAAAGGACGGGACGCGTCAGCTTGTCCGCCAGCGTCCGCTGGAACTTGGAATCGGAAATATCCGCGCCGTATGCGAAAAACGTGGAACTTCCCGTTGTTCCGGTGGAAGTGGAACTCCCGCTTCCGCTGCTGTTCCCGTTTCCGTTATTATTTCCTTTGCCGTTGCCTTTTCCATTGCCGTTCCCGTTGCCGCCGTTGTTGCCCTTGCCGTTGCCCCGGTCGCATGTGCACACATTACTGTTGCAGTTGCAGTCCCTGGGTTCCGTTCCGGAAGAGGAATCTGAACCGGATACATCCGTGGAAGCCGACTCCGGCAGCTCCGTCGTGAGCTCGCCGCTCCAGAAAACATAGTCCGTTCCGCCCGAAAGCGCGGATTGCGCCATAATTTTACTTACGGTATTCGGATTGCCGGGACAGGTGAACACGTTCAGCGATTTCGCGTAAGAATACACCGGCCGGAAATCATCCAGGAAACGTTCCGTAACGGGAAGTTTCCTGTAATCCTGCTGATACATTTGAAATGCAAGGGCAATCTGCCGCAGATTGTTCGTGCAGAATGCCTGACGCGCCTGCCGTCTGGAATTGACGACGGAGGAAATGGACAGAGTCCCGAGAATCAGGATCACGGATGTCACGAGCATTAATTCGATCAAGGTGAACAAGACCCGTTTTCTGAGTGCGGCATCGGTGGAATCCATATTACTGACCTCCCGGTTTCCTGTTCCGTAAATCCCGGACATCCTCTCCTGATGTCCTTTCGCCTTTTACTACATTAGTCTAATAAAATGAGGATGTCAAGGGGGGAAGCAAAAAAAACATCGATTATTTATGAAAAAACATGCAACATGTTTGAATTCATAATCTTGCGT
Source organism: uncultured Victivallales bacterium (assembly GCA_964581935.1). Taxonomy (GTDB): domain Bacteria; phylum Verrucomicrobiota; class Lentisphaeria; order Victivallales; family UBA1829; genus SIG94. The sequence goes on along the minus strand of CAZORN010000016.1, from coordinate 22,364 downwards.
TTCGCCAGCTTATGCGCGGGCGTAGAGGCATTTCAGGTAGTGCGACTCTCTGAAATCGGCGGGATGGTCCGGGGCTTCCGAACGACGGTCGAACTCCTGAAGAGGACGCCCCGCGTTCCGCGCCGCGCGATGGACTTCCTCGAAAAGTTCGTCCGCTCCGACCCGGCTGGAACAGGAGGCGAACACCAGAATGCCGTTTTTGCGAAGGAGCCGCACGGCAAGCGTCGCAAGGCGGGAATAGGAATTCAGGGCGGTGGTCCGTTCGGCGGACGACTTGGCGAAGGAAGGCGGATCCACGATCACAAGATCGAAACGCTCGCCCTTCTCTTCCAGCGTCTTCATTGCGTGGAACGCGTCGTCGGCAATGCCCCTGTGACGGCAGGAAGCAACGCCCGGAAAGTTCCTGTTGAGATCGAAATTGCGTTCGGAAGCGGCAATCGCCTGTTTGCTGAAATCGACATCCGTCACCTCTTCCGCGCCGTTCCGGGCGGCATACAGCGAAAAGCCGCCGGAATAGGAAAACACGTTGAGGACCTTCTTCAATCCGGCGGACAGTTCGCCGACGCGGGCGCGGTTCTCCCGCTGATCCAGGAAGAACCCGGTCTTCTGGCCCTCCTTCACGTCGGCCTCGAATTTCAGGGAGTTTTCAAGGAATTCGACCCGTCCGTCCCATCCCGGTTCCCCGAACAGCATTCCGTCTTCCAGATGATGACGGATTTCCGGGGAGAGCGCGGAGACTTCCCGCGAAAAGCGGAGGGCAAGGCGGTTCAAGCCGGGGGTAACCGCGCACAAGGCGTCCGCGACATCCCCCAGATACGGAATCCATGCCGCCGCATACACTTTCATGGAAAGCACGTCGCCGTAGCGGTCGGCCGCCAGACCGGAAAAACCGTCCGACTCGCCGTTGACCAATCGCCACGCGTTGGTTTCGGGTCCGAAAAGCCCCTCCCGGCGGCGGGCCGCCTTTTCCGCCAGTTCCCGGAAGAGAACCGGGCCGATGTCCGGCGCGGTCGCGCCCCAGGCGAGAACCCGGATGCGGATGTCGGAAAAGGGATCGAAGATTCCCGCACCCGTTTTTTTACGGTCGTCAAACAATACGGCGATGTCGCCGGCGCGGAGGTCTTCCGGCGGTTTCACGATGGAATCCTCGAAAACCCACGGATGACGGCGGCGCACCGACTGGAGGCCTTTCGGCAGAAGCCGGACCGCCTTGACCCGCGGCGCGTCCGCATACGGCAGGGAATGGTTCATCGGGGAGGAAAGCCGTTACTTCAGCTTGTTCAATTCGGCGGAGCGTTCCGCGGAGGCGACGACCGCCTTGAGGACCGTGCTCCGGAACGCGCCTTCATCGAGCTTGGCGACGCCGCGCGCGGTGGTTCCGCCGGGGGAGATCACGGCATCGCGCAGAGCCGCCGGAGAATCCTCGCCGGCAAGCACCATCTTCGCGCTTCCGTAAACCGTCTGGGCGGCAAGCTCCACCGCCATATCGCGGGGTAGTCCGGCGAACACGCCGCCGTCCGCCAGCGCCATGATGAACTCGAACACATACGCCGGACCACTTCCGCTCAGGCCGGTCACGGCGTCCATCAGCGATTCCGGTATCTGACGGCAGCGTCCGAAGGAGGACAGAATTTCACGCACGGTTTCCGCATCGTCGGAGGAGACGTCCTTCGCCGGAGCGAAACAGCTCATGCCCTCTCCCGCCAGAGCCGGGGTGTTGGGCATTACGCGGACCACCCGGCGAATGCCGGAAAGTGCGGAAAGATTGTCCAGCGACACACCCGCCACGATGGAAACGAGCAGAGCGTCCTTGATCTGCGGGGCAACATCCTTGAGCGCCTCCTTGATATACTGCGGCTTGACCGCGAGAATCACGATGTCGGCGTTCGCAAGAGCCTTTTTCAGGGTTGCTTCGCAAGGGATGGAGGTTTTTTCCGTGAAGGCTTTTGCGGCGGCCTCCGAGGGATCGAAGGCGGACAGTTTCAGACCGGCGGAATTTTCCCGGACCGCAAGCAGTCCTTTCCCGATGGCGGTCGCCATTTTTCCGGCTCCGATGAATGCGATTTTCCCTTTCATATTCAAACTCCCGATAATGGATGGTTCTGATGCATTTCCGGATAATATAACCATTATTTCCGGATTTGTTACCGAAAAAAGATGAAAAATCGAAAAAATGCGTTATTTTACCGGGATAAGGAACCGCACAGAATGAAAAATGACCGCATCTCCGAAAAAATAATCATGACGGCCACCCGCGCGCTCGCGGAGTGGGAAAAGTCCAACGCCACCCTCGACGACTGTCTCGACGCGATCCGCGAAGAAGGCTTACCGGGGCAGTCGGCCGCCGCTTCGCTCCTCTTCGAATATTTCCGACACAAGAAGTTCGTCGACGACCTCATCCTTTCCCGCGCCCGCAAAGGAAATGTGAAGCCGGAACTCCGCGGATTGCTGGCCTGCGCCCTGACCCAGGCGATCTTCCAGACCGGCATTGCCGCGCAGTCCGCGGTCAATGTGGCGGTCGATTGCGCCAAGCGGCGTTTCGGACAGGGACCCGGCGCCTTCGTCAATGCCATGCTCCGGGCGACGCTCGCCTCCGGGGAAACCAAAAATCCGCCGCCCTTCTCGTTCCCGGAATTCCTGCGGGAACGCTGGATTCGCGTCTTCGGCGAACAGACGGCCGCGGACATGCTGGTCTGCTACGCCTCGAATCCGCCGCCGGTCTTCCGTCTGCGCGGCGAACTCCCGCCGGTCGACGAACCGGACCTTTTCCGCGCGCTCGCCCTGCCCCCGTTCGCCGACGGCTTCCGCTTCTTTGAAATCCTCAAGCCCGCCAGATTCTTCGCCCTTCCGTGGCTGGAGCAGGGACTCGTCTACGTGCAGGACCCGGCGACCGTCTGGGCGCTTTCCCTGCTGGAAAAACCGGTGTCCGGCTCTGTGCTCGACGCCTGCGCCGCACCCGGCGGAAAGTCGATTCTGCTCTGGGACATGGCGGACCGGGACCATCTGAAACTGACCGTCGCGGACCGTTCCCCCCAACGGCTGGCGACCCTGAAAAGCAATCTCGTCCGGGCCGGAGTCCGGGCCAAAGCAGTTCAGGCCTCGGCGCAGGAGAACCCCTTCCCCGATGCCGCGTTCGACCTCATTCTGGCGGACGTCCCCTGCGGCAACAGCGGCGTGATCCGCCGTCGCTGCGACGCCCCGTGGCGTTTCCGCGAAAAGCAGCTTGAGGACCTGTCCGCGCTCCAGGCGGAAATCCTTTCCTCGCTGGCGCGTCTCGTCAAGCCCGGCGGACGCCTTCTCTATTCCACCTGCAGCATCGAGCGGGAGGAAGACGAACTGCCCGTCGAAAGGTTCCTTGCCGCGAATCCCGCGTTCCAGCTGGAAAAACAGCAGAGGCTGATGCCTTCCGCCGTGAACGACGGCGCATTCGGCGCGCTCCTGACCCGAAAAGCCTGATCCAACCGAAGGAAACATACATGAAGAAACCGAAAATCGTCATTCTGGACAGCTATCCGGCCAATCCGGGCGACCTTTCCTGGGACGCCCTGAAGGAATTCGGAGACTTGACCGTATATGAGCATTGCCAGTCGGAGGCCGAGCTTCTCGCCCACGCGAGAGGGGCGGAAATCCTCCTCATCAACAAGCCGCAGATCACGCGCAAAGTCATGGAACAGCTCCCGGAACTCCGGTTCATCGCCGTGCAGGCGACCGGATACAATGTGGTGGATGTCGTCGCCGCGCGCGACCGCGGAATCGTCGTCAGCAACGTTCCCGCCTACAGCACCGGCTCGGTGGTCCAGCATACTTTCGCGCTCATTCTGGAACTCTTTTCCGCCGTCGCGCCGCACAGCGAGGCCGTGAAAAAAGGCGAATGGCCCAAGGCAAAGGACTTCACTTTTTATGTCATCCCCACGCACGAACTTCAGGGGCTGACTTTCGGAATCGTCGGCTTCGGAAACATCGGTCAGGCCGCGGCGGCGGTGGCACACGCGTTCGGGATGAAAGTGCTTGTTTCTTCCCGCACTCCGAAAAAATCCGCCATCGCGGAATTCGTCTCGATGGACGCCCTTTTCGAGCGCAGCGACATCCTCAGCTTGCACTGTCCGCTGACGGATGACACGAAGAAGATGGTCAACCGAGAGCACCTTGCCAGGATGAAGAAAACGGCCCTGCTGGTCAACACGGCGCGAGGGGCTCTGATCGACGAGGAAGCCCTTGCCGAAGCGTTGAACGAAGGCCGGATCGCCGGCGCCGCGCTGGACGTCCTGAGCACGGAACCGCCCGCCCCGGACAACGTTCTGCTTCATGCGAAAAACTGCCTCATCACCCCGCATATCGCCTGGGCGACCTACGAGGCGAGAAAACGTCTGATCGCCGCGAGCACGGAAAACGTCCGCGCCTTTCTCTCGGGCAAACCGATCAATATAGTCAGCTGATAGAAAACGAGTCGAAAATGAATTGTTTCAAACGCATCATGCTTCTTTTCGCCCTTCTTGGCGGATTCGGTTTCTGCGCCGCGTCCGAACCCGTTCCGGTCGATCTGAAACCCTATTTCGGAAACGCGTCCGCAAGCGCGGTGTTTTTCTGTCCGGCAAAAAAGGAGACGCTCGTCTATAGCCTCGCCGACGCCGAAACACGGATTTCGCCCTGTTCCACCTTCAAGATCGTCTCCACGCTGATGGGGCTGGACACCGGGGTTCTGAAAGGGAAGGAAACCCGGCTCGGCTACGACGGCACCCGATACGATTTCAAGGATTGGAACCATGACGTCACGTTGGATGAGGCATTCCATGTGTCCTGCGTCTGGTACTACAAAAAGCTGACCGACCGTCTGACGAAGGATTACGTGCAGAAAACGCTGGACCGCCTTGGATACGGAAATTGCGATATTTCCGTCTGGAATGAAAAGGGACACAACGGCTTCTGGCTTGAATCATGTCTCCGGATCTCACCGGCGGAACAGGTCCTGGTTCTGGAAAAGATCCTCAGCGGAAAATCCGGCTTCCGCCCGGAACATGTCGCGCTTCTCAAGGAGCTGATGCGCTATGAGCCGATCGGGAAAGTCGGATTCTACGGCAAGACCGGGACCGGGCGCAACCCGGAAACGAAACATCTGGAAGGCAGACTGGCCGGATTCCTGACCTTCCCCGACGGAACCGTTGTCTATTATGCCGCCCACATGGCCGATCCGGCGAAAGACGTATATGGCGCCGACATCCGCCCGGTTTTCCGGAAACTGGTGGAAAACCGGGTGTTGGACCGTTTGGGAACATCCGCAAAAAAGTGAACGATTGTTCAAAAAATCCTCGTTCGTGGTAGGTTCTGCAGTCCCCCGGCGAACTGAAAAGCCCCCTCAGTTCACGACGGAGTCACGAACCTACCTCGGTTCCGCCTGATTGGAGATTTTCACCAGCTTGATGTCGCCGACCGAAACGGTGTCCGTGCTGTTTCTGTTGTAGATGTAAAGACCGCAGGAATTCAGCTTGTCTGAAGTCTTGAACGTTCCCTGACAGCGGTGGTATTTGCCGTCTCCTTCGATGGAAGAAGCCAGAACCAGATAGGTTTCCAACTTGCGGTCTTTCGTGTAGTTGCAGACCGCCACCATGTTTTCATGCATGACTTTGCTCACATTGAAGCCTTTCCGGATGGAAAAGGACAGGCGGTAGGTCTGGTTGGGTTCAAGGGTCAGGGGAATTTTCCGCTGAAGGTATTTTCCGTTTCCGGTCACGCGGACCACCGCTTTGTTTTCCAGCGCGTCGGAGTCATCGGCGACCGTCTCCCCGAGGTCGATGCGGACAGGGGTTTCCAGTGACTGGCTCTGAACCGTTTTTTTCTCCGGTTCGGCTTTCCTGACGGGAGGTGCGGCGCGGCTGATCTCGACGATCTTCACGTCGTCGACGGAAAGCTCGCCCTGCGAATTGTTGTTGTAGAGATAGAGTCCTGCGCTGAGGACTTCGTCATTGGTGTCGAATTCCGCCTTGAGGTTGTGAAATTCGCCGTCGGCCGCGACATTTCCGCCCAGGAAAACGTAGCGTTCCAGTTTCTTGTCCTTGGTGTAGTTGGCGACCATGACGTAGCAGTCGCCGGGTTTGGGGGAAACCTCTTTGGACTTCCGCAGGGCGAGCGTCATTTCATAATGGGCGTTCGGCGCCAGATTCAGCGGAATCTTGTACATCTGCGTTTTTCCGTTGCCGGGCAGAAGAAGACCGCGTTGTCCGGAGGCGGCCGCCCTGTCCGAGTAGACCGATTCCTCGAAGTCGATCACCAGCGGGGCGGCTTTCGAGATTTCCTTTGCCGGGAGTTCCGGCATGGGAATCCGGCTGCCGGTGTCGCCGATGGAAATGATACGGCGGAAAGCGGGCATTCCTTTGGAGGAAACCGTGACCGGAACCACGCCGAACTTCCTCCCCTGCCCCGGATCGGTGAAGGTGACGGACTTTTCCTCATACGGCTGTATCCGGATTTTTTTCGTCTCCTTCCCTGCCTCGACGGTGAACTCGGTTTCTTTCGGAGAGAAGTTGAAAATCTCCACGGCGAAGGAGTCCGTCGCGGTCTGTTCGGCCACGGCGGTGAACTGGTGAATGTCCCTGACCTCGTCGATCAGGATGACCGCGGAGGCGTCGATTGCCGGGACGTCGAAGGTGATCGCGCCGTCCTTCTGCGTGAACTTGAGCGGAACGGGGTCCTTGTAAAGTTCGCAGAGGATTGCCTTTTTCAGCCGGAAGGAGTCCGGGAGCTTGTAGGAAAGGGTCGCTTTCTTCAGGTCGGGGTTGCCGATGGTGAGCGTGACGGCCTTCGTTCCGCCGTTGGAGATGACGGCATCCGTTTCGGGAAGCATCCGGTGGGCGAACGCCTGAACGCCGGGATCGGAGACTTCGATTCCGCGCACGTCGTCGAACACGGCACGGTTCAGGAAGGGGCTGATCCGCTGGCGGAGGCGCAGCATGTAATAGGTTTCCGGATAGAGGAGAACGAGGTCGAAACGGTTTCCGCACAGGAAGGCCTGAAGGATGCTTTTCCGGGTCAGAGGCTTGCTCCAGAGACCGTTGCAGCTTCCCTGGAAAATGATCTGGTCCGGAATCGTGTAACGGAAGATGTTCGGATCGCGCGCAAATCCGGAAAGCAGGAAATAGAGGTGCGTGCCGAAGACGTCCGCAATGCCTTCCGTGAGCGCACAGAACTCGGGTTCCTTCTTGCGCATGGCGGGAAAGAGTTCATCCAGGAAAGCCATCTTGAAGACAGGCTTGTCGCCCTCGCCGTTGAGCTTCATGTAAGGGTTGAAGTCGGCAAGGTCGTTGCGGAACGCGAAGGTGTCGAGATAGGCCGTGTTGCAGTTGTATTTCTCCACATAGACGGCGATCCACTTGCGGAGAAAATCGGCGAAGGAGCCGTTCCGCCACGACATCGGCATATAGCCGGTCAGGCTTTCCTCGTAGTTGCCCTTGACGATCTGTTTCTTGCGGTGGACTTCGTTGATCCGGGCTGTTTTCTCCCGAAGATCGGCCTCGTCGATCTTTGCGCTGTCGGAGATGTATTCGCGGTTTTTGACATACCAGTCGAAAGAAGGCGGCCGGTATTCGGCGGGATACTCCGACCACGGCACGCCGAAATATACATCGGTCAGCAGGTAATACGGAGAGATCCCGTTGGCGAAGTAATAGTGTCCGATGAAACCGCCGTGATCGCGCCAGTATTTCATTTCCGAGGCGAAGAGCTTTTCGCCGCCCTTGTCGAGGCGCGGCAAATAGTAGGACGGGCAGGCTCCGTTGAAAATGGAGCCCCACATCTGGATATAGTCGATCGAGAGGAAGGCGGCGCGCTTGAAGTCGCGCTGGAATTCGGAGTAGCTCTCATACTGCTTCATGAGACCGGCATGGCCCGCCGCACCGCCCTGAAGCCAGCCGTCGCTGTTGCGGAGCCACGGACGGTATTGGTTCACGGGATAGACCGAATAGAAGAACTTGCGGTAGAGGTCGGCGCCCTTGTGCCACGTGCCGGTGAAGGCCGCGACGACAAAGGTGTCCGTGCGGGAGCTTCCGGAGGCGATCCGGTGTTTGCGCGTGGCGCTCAATTCGATGGCGGTCGAGGAGGCGTTGGCGCGGGAGGTGAAGCGCGTGATCAGCAGTTTTTTGTCGTGACAGCCGAAATAGACGCCTTCCCTGCCGCTTCCGAGGAAAGTGAAGGGCAGTCCGGCATGATCCGGATAGGTGATGGAGAATTCGCCTTTTTCCGCCGGGAACGGGATGAATTCGCCCGCCGAGAAAGGCCAGATCAGAGTATCGTCGGAAGCGTTGTCCGCCGCCTTGAGCTCGGAAAGGATCGGAGCTTCGACCTCGATCACGTCGGAGGACGGATGACGGTTGTCCACCGTGACATCCCACTCGAAAACGCCGTCTTTCGCCGTGACGGCGAATTCAACGCCGATCCGTTCCGCGGGGAATTCCCAGCGGATGCCGAGCTTGTCCTTGGAGGGGGTCCGGATCCAGGCGAGTTTCGCCTCCTTCATGCTCAGGTGACGGCGGTCTTCCTTGCCCGGCGACTTCAGCAGGAGCTCGAACATATTGCCGTCGTATCCGGCGGGCTGCAGAGAGGTTCCGGTTTCCGTATTGACCATCCCGGACAGCGAGCCCGTTTTCCGCGAGAATGATAGGAGCGTCGTTCCGGAAACGATTTCGGCGAACTGGGCGGAATCGAACGTGTAGGAAGCGGATGCATGGGAGATTTCAGGAGCCGTTCCGTTCACCCGCACCAGTTCCAATCGGACGGTCAGCGACTCGGCTCCGAAGGCGGCGAGGTTGTTCTCTTTCACCGCGCTGAAGGTCCGTCCTGCGTCGGAGGAAACGGAGAAGGCATATTGTCCGCCTTTCCCCTTCTCCTCGAATTGCAGTTTTCCCCATTGGCGGAGTCCGACCGGACGGGTGGTCCGGAACAGCACGCTGCCTTCTGAAATTGCGTGGAGCGGAGTCGGTTTCAGGTCGCCTTCCGGAACAAAGGAGGGATCGCGTGTGAAGAGAATGGCGGAAATCCGTTTCCCGTTCAAGGCGTCGGCGATCTGGAGCTGGTGGTTGCCTTTTCCGAGTTCGGCGGAGTAGCCTTTTTTCCAGAACCATTGATGGGGCGCGGGAATGGAGGAAAGAAGGTTGACCGGGAACTTCCCGCCCTTGTCGTCCATCACACGGAACTCCCAGTTGGCCTTGCTGGGCGCCCAGACGCGGAACCAGACGTTATAGTTGCCGGGCGTGCTGATCTGATATTGGTATGTGGCCAGTTTCGTGTAGTCGATATAGCCGCAGGAGGCTTCCGGATCGTCGGATTGCGGAGTGTATTCGCTCGCGCTTTTCTTGATCTGGATGAGTTCGTCCGATTTCGCCCCGGCCTTTCTTGCGAACACATCCTCCTGAAAGAAAATATTCATCGGTTTTGCGCAGGAGAGAATCAGGTTTTTGTCCCCTTCCTGAGTCGGGAGTTCGCGGTGCAGCTTGATGACGCCCTTTTCCACATAGCATCCGGTCAATGTTTCCGCTTCGAACGGAACGACACGTTCCGCGCCCATCGCCCCGCAGGCGGGCAGAATCACGCTCATGAGAACCGCCATCCTTTCGACCTGTTTCATTGTCAATCCTTTCTGACGAGCCGGAGATTCTGGATCTTCAGAACATCGGCGGTATTGCTGTTATAGATGTAGACGGCGGGCGTATTCAGTTCGGCCGGAGTTTTGAACGTGCCGGTGACTTCGTGGAATTCGCCGTTCTTAGGCGTTCCGGAGGCGAACGAACCGAAAATCATGAATTTGGAACGGTCGCGGGTATATTGCCCCATGAGGACGCTGTTGTCGGAAGCCTTTGCACTCACATCCTTCCCCTTGGCGATCCGGAAGGAGATCTCATATTCCTTTCCGGGCATCAGGTCGACTTCCAGCTTGCGGCAGAGGAATTTTCCGTTACCGGCAAGCGTCAGGTCCTTCGCCTCTTCCGGCTCGATGACCTTCGGCGGCGGAGGCGGCGGGAACTGCGCCTTCAATCCTCCGGCAATTTCTTTTGCCTTCGACTGCCAAGCGTCCGGAGTCGAGGAGAATCCCTTGAGGACCATTGCATACTCGGGCGAACGGTATCCTTTTTCCGCAACCTTCGGCGTTTTTGCGCTGAAATAAAACTTGTGATACACTTTCCGGTCCCAGAACATATACGTCCCCTGCCCCGGGAAATACTGGTTGAAATAGCCGAGAATGCCCTTCTTTTCGCCGCTGTTGAACTCGGCGAACCAGAGAAGTTCCGGTTCCTTGTCCTGACGGCAAAGGAACCAGCCTTCGTCGCTGTTGAAACGACCGTCCCGGAACGTGCCGTCGGGCCTTCCGATCATCCACTGATCGTTCTCCTTCGACCAGCAATACTGAAAAATGTAGAAGGAATAGATCGGCTGTGCCTCGACCGCCTCATACTGTTTCCGGATCACGATTCCTTCCGGAGTAAGCGTAAAATTCACGTTCAGCTTGAGGTTGCCCAGCATCGTAACCTTGTCGAAAACGATTTTCTCCGCCTTGATCGGAATGTTCTCCACCTTCTTTTCCGCGTTGTCCACGGTCAGTTTCAGGGAGACGATCTTTTCGACGCCCCCTTCCTTATGGCCGGCTCCGATGAACTGGTTCGGACCCGTGGTGGAAAGGATGGTTCCGTAAAACCCGGTCCGGCCTCCGATCTCGACGCCTTCATAAAAATATTGGGCGCTGCAATAGAATTCCTTTTCGGAGAAGACCACCTTGTAGGGGCCGGATTCCAGTATCATATCGTTGGCGGAAAGGGTTCCAGCCGCGATAAGCGACAGAAGGAGGAAAGATTTCATGACAGTATCCTTTTGTTAGTTTTTGAGTTGGCGTATGAGGAAAAACCGAGGGAGCTTTCCCGCGCGCTTACATGTCCGCGCGGAAGTGCATGCTCAGATTGTTCTTGATCCCGTTGTTGGTCGGAACCGTCCAGAACTTCACCGTCTGTGACTTGACGGAATCCACGTTGCCGCCCAGATAAAGAAGATTGATGCTTCCGTTGTGGTGCGGATAGTAGGAGGTGCCGGAATCGGGCCAGATATACGCAAGTAAGAAAAGCTGTCCGTTCGGATTGTTCTGCGTCCCGTAGATGGTGGAATCGCTGCCGGTTGCGTCACCTGCGTAAATCAGGCTGGAGGCATTTGGAATCTTCGCGATCTTGTAGTTCGTATAGGCGAAAGCGCGGTCGCTGGTCACTCCGTTATAGCTGTTGATTCCGATCGTCTGACAGCCGGCCAGTGAGGAATACATCTCCGTCCCGGACGGATCTTTGCGCGTCTTCAGCTCGGTGAATTCCTTCTTGCTGTAGTCCTTCGAAGCGGGACACACCCACGGCACCGCCGTTCTCGTATAAGGGACCAGCACGCCGACCCAGCGGCTGGTCGTGGTGGTGTTTCCCTTGGCAGTATAGTATCCAGGAACGTAGTCGGCGAAATCGGAGATATACATGTGGAGCGCCGTTCCGATCTGCTTGAGGTTGTTGACGCAGGCGACTTTCCGCGCCGTGTTCCTCGCATTGTTCAGCGCCGGGAGGAGCATTCCCGCCAGAATCGCGATGATCGCAATCACGACCAGCAATTCTATCAATGTGAAAGTCTTCCAGAAGGCCGTTGTTTTCCGGCAACCCGTCTTTCCGCAGATTCTTCCGTTCTTTTTCATTTCATCCTCCTCTTGAATGATCCGATGTTATGCTTCCATGTAAAAAATTCTTATCATCATTAAGTATACAGACCGCCCTTTCAGCCGGTATGTTCAACGTCTTCACGATTCTCGTATGATCAATTCCGGCTCGACGCGGACCTCGCGTCCGCTCCATTTTCCCAGAATCGCCCGGGAAAGAGCTTCGCCGACCTTCTCCTCGTTCAGAGACACGGAGGACAGCGGCGGCACCAGCATTTTCGCAATCGGAATATTGTTCATGCCGATGATTTCGATGTCCGAGCCGACCTTCAGCCCGAGATCCGCGGCCGCTTCGTAAATGGTCGTCACCCAGGCGTCCCCCATCGAAAAGAAGGACCGAATCCCGCCACGGATCACATCGGCAATCGCCTCTTTGGGCAAATCCAGCACGCGCGGAACGATCTTCACGCTGGAGTAGAAATCGACTCCGGCTTCGGCATACGTTTTCTCGATGCCGTTCAGGATGCCCGTGCCGTGGTCATTGTTGGCAACGCCCATGCGCCGGCGGTAAACTTCATCCAGATGCCGGAGGGACAGCACGCAGATCCGATTTTCACCCTTCTCCAGAAAATGGCGGGCAACGGAAACACCGACCTTATCCGTGTCCACCAGAATCCTGTTTGCATCATCGAAAGGAACCTCCGTATCGTCATAAAACACGAAGTTGACCTGGCCTGCCATGAGCTCATATTTCTTGAGCTGTTTGAACGGAAAATGACGGTCTCCGAAAATCACGATGGAATCCCATTGGGTCCGGAAAATTTCCTGAAGCCATGCCTCATGCTCTTCCATGGTGACGTTCTCCGTCTGGGGCAGAAGCCGGAGCGGAATATTGTAAAACGGCTTTCCGCTGGTCTGTGCCAAAACGGACGAGAAGAATCGCCCGAAAATGCTTGTGTTCACGTCCACAAAATAGCCGACGCGGGAAATGTCGTCCTTTTTCTTTCGCGAATCCGCCTTGCAGACAAACGTCCCGACTCCGGGAACGCGCCGCACGTAACCTTCCTGTTCGAGCGCGCCGATCACATTGTTGGAAGTCACGTAACTGATGTCCATCAGCGCCGCCAGCTGGCGGCTGCTCGGGAAACGCTCGCCCTCCGAGTAGACTCCGTCATGGATTTCTCCGATGAGCTGTTCCTTGGCCCGGAGGTATTTCGGCTTGTCTGACTTGGCTTTCATAAACCGCCTTATATATCGCTTTTCAAACCGTTATATATCACTTCCTTTTTTAATTATAATCCACCCTGTAAAAAAAACAAGTCTCCTTTTGAAAAAATCGCATTTTTAAATGGACCGTGTCGAATTTTTCCCTGATGCGGGTGAAGTCATTCGATCCGATATTCCAGGGAGGCGGGGCCGCAGATCAAGGGAGATGCGCGGCGATGTAGGCCGTGGGCGTGATTCCGTGCGTTTTCCGGAAAATCCGGGTAAAGTAATTCGGACTGTTGAATCCCGATGCAAAAGCGGCTTCGCGGACCGTCATGCCCGAAGAAGTCAGCAGAAGCGACGCCTGCGCCAGACGCCGGTGCAGAAGGTATTTGTTGATCGACATTCCCAACTCCTTCCGGAAAAGTTTTTCCAGATGATTCGCCGTGACGGGAACCGTTTCCGCAATCGAGGACAAATCCAGTTCCGGGTCCGCATAACGGGAATCGATGAAGTTTTTCGCCATGAAAAAGGAGCGGATCCTCCCTTTGACGGTCTTTCGTTCCTCTGTTTTTTTGCGGTCAAGAGCCAGCGACAGTATCCGCAGAAACAGGGACTGGTATTTGAGTTCGGCCGGCAGGGAATCCGGATAGAAGATGAAAAATTCCCGAAGCAGCGGAAGAATCTCCGGGGATACTTTTTCCGCGAAGAAAGGAAATGAAACGGGAAGTTCCGCCGGGACGGATGCGCACAGTGACAGATCGAAAGGGTTCCGGCTGTCCTCGAATACAAAAATCATTTCCTTGCGTCCATGAGCCGGACAGTCTTTCTTCCAGTCGAAGTGAATGCACCAGCGTTCCACGGCGGAATCGGCGATCGTGCAGTGAATCCGGTTCGGAGGAATGATGACAACGCTTCCCCGCGAACAGAAAAAAGTCTCCTGCTCTGTGACCACCCGTCCGGTTCCTTCGGAAAAATAGACCAGCTCGAAGTCATAGATCCGGCGATTGCGCTCGATCATGCCTTTCTTCCAGCTCCCGTGCCAGCGGGGGCCGTGCCCGGGGTCCAATGTCTGAAGATAATCGAAATGCATAATTTGTGCTATGAATGAGTGTTTCCGATTCTTGCCGATTTTTGTATTTGTTTTATAGTAAATAAATATACAGCATGGAAACTGGAATACAAAGGAGAAAACAGGATGAAATGGATAAAAAAATGCTATTCGAGGCTTCTGATCGACAATCATATTACGGATATTCTGCCGCGTTTCATGGCAAAATTCGATCCGGAGGAATATGTCCGGATGGTCCGACTTTCCGGCGCGGAAGCCTCCATGATCTATGCGTGCGACCATAACGGCAATTGCTATTACCTCACGAAAGTCGGACACATGCACGGCAATCTTCACGGACATGATCTCTTCGGGGAAACGGTGTCAGGGCTGAAAGACGCCGGAATCGTTCCGGTGGCGTATTACACGGCCATCTATCACAACGACTCCGCGTTCCGTTTTCCGGAATGCCGGATGCGCGACATCCTCGGCAGGGACCATGACGGACGTTATCATTACTGCTGTCCGAATGCGGAACGGGCGGTCGAATTCTATGAGCGCCAGATCGGGGAAATTCTGGCGTATCCGGTGGAGGGAATCTTCATCGACATGACTTTCTGGCCGATGGTCTGCTGCTGCGACGCCTGCCGGACGAAATACCGGAAGGAAACCGGCGGGGAAATCCCGGAAACCATCGACTGGGAAAATCCGGAATGGGTCCGATTTCAGCGTTTCCGAGAACGTTCGATGACGGCTTTTGCGGAACGGCTCAGTGCGTTCGTCAGAAAACAGCGCCCGGACGTCACCGTGACGCACCAGTTCTCGCCGGTCCTCCACGGATGGCATCTGGGACAGTCCTCCGGGATTGCGGGAGCGTCCGACTATGCCTCGGGCGACTTCTACGGAGGCGTCCTTCAGCAGCGCCTCGGAGTCAAGGTCTTCGACGCGTATTCCACGCGGAAGCCCTTTGAGTTCATGACTTCCCGCTGCGAAACCCTTTACGACCATACCTCCACGAAGTCGGACGACGACCTTTTCCTTCACGCGCTGACGACTCTCGCAAACGGAGGCGCCTATTTTTTCATCGATGCGATCAACCCGGACGGCACGCTGGAAAAGACATTCTATGATCGACTTGCAGCCATTTCGTCAAAACTGAAGCCCTTTGAAAAGCGGATCCAATCTCTTCAGGCGACCCTCCGGGCAGAAGTCGGGGTTTATTTTTCCATGAATTCCTGCGTCGATGAGTCCCTGAATCACCGGAATCTCCGTGAGTTGAGCGATTCCCGCGGAAACATGGCGCGCCGAGAAAACGCCGTCCTCGACGAAATTCTCGGAACCGCCGAGGTGCTGACCCGCTGTCATATCCCGTATCGGATCGTTACGGACCGGACCGGCGATTTTCATCCGCTGAAGGCGGTCATCGTGAACAATGCCGCTTATCTCTCCGAAACGGAATGCGGACGTCTCCGCGAGTTCGTCAGGAACGGAGGAACCCTGCTTGCGACCGGGCGGACCTCCCTCTTCGACCCGGACGGAGGAGGCGGAAAGGAATTTGCTCTGGCGGACGTCTTCGGCATATCCTGTTCCGGACAGCGAAGCGATGGAACAAATTATCTCTCTTTCGGAAATTGCCTGATTTCCTCGGAAGACAAGGCCCCGCTCGCCATTGCCGGAAGCCGCACGAAAATCCTCGGGAAAGTCGTCCTGCCGGACTTCCCGGTCAACGATCCAGTGCGGTATGCCTCCATCCACTCGAACCCGCCGGGCAGGGAAACCGTCTTTGCCGGCCTGACGGAACACTCCTTCGGCAAAGGGCTCTGCGTCTACCTTTTTTCGGGACTTTTCGGACGCCGTTTCCACTCCCAGCGGACTTTCGGCGAAGAACTCTTCCGGAAATACCTTCCGGTCTTTCTGGAAACCTCGGAAAGTCTTCCCGGTTCCGCGGAAGTCACCCTGCTGGAAAGCGCGGATGACAACACCCTCGTTTTCACGATAGTGAACTCGCAGACGGAAACGCCTCCGGTCCCGCTGCATGACATCGCGCTTGTCCTTCGTCTTCCGGATGGTTTCTCTGTCGGAGCGCTTGTCCGGGTCTCGGATGGAAAGCCCCACCCATTCCGCCAGACGGGGAACCGGCTCGCTTTTTCCGTTCCCCTTATCCGATACGCAGAGTTCTTCGAACTGAAGAAATCAGCGGAATGAGTCCGCTCTTTTTCCGTTTTCACCCCCAACATATATAGGAAGTCATCATGTCCGACACAAAAGCCATTCACCATGCCTTCGAGGCGGGAAAAGGAATTTTCCGTCTGGCTCCGAACTGGGTTCCGCGCTCCTTCTGCATCCCGGGCCGCAGAATCAAACTTCACCCGGACGACTATTACGCGATGGGTGGTCAGCGCGGGGGAATCGACGAACGCTGGCTGGGCAGCACCACCCCCGCGGACAACGGCCCCCTGACCTCGCCGAATGAAGGAATCAGCCATCTCGTGACCCCGGAAGGAAGACTGATCCCTTTGACCGAGGCCGTGGCGGAACTCGGCGCGGAACTCCTCGGCGAACGGCTCTGGAAAAAATACGGAGAGTGGCCGGTCTACTCCAAATTCTTCGACAACCTCGGCCCCCTGCCCCACCACATTCACCACAGGGAAAAACATGCGAGAAAAGTAGGACGGCGCGGCAAAAGCGAAAGTTATTATTTCCCGTCCCAGTTGAACAACCATGATGGACATTTCGCTTTCACCTTTTTCGGATTTGAACCGGGCACCACCCGGGAACAGGTCCGGGAATGCCTCGTCAAATTCACGAAAGGCGACAACAAAATCACGAATCTTTCCCGCGCATACCGTCTCGAGCCCGGTACCGGCTGGGACGTCCCGCCGGGCGTACTCCACGCGCCGGGCAGCTTCTGCACATATGAACCGCAGCAGTCAAGCGACGTCTATGCGATGTATCAGAGTCTGGTGGACGACCGGATCGTCTCCGAAGAACTCCTCTGGAAGGATTGTCCCCCGGAAAAGCGCGGCGATTTCGATTATCTGATGGAAGTGATAGACTGGGAACTCAACGTGGACCCGGAATTCATGAAACACCGCTTCATGCGTCCGCTTTTCGCCAAAGAGGAGGCCGAAATGCGCGAGGAAGGTTATCTCGACCGCTGGATCTGTTACCGGTCAAAAGAAGTCTCCGCCAAGGAATTGACGGTCCTCCCGGGCCGCTCCGTCCTCATCCGCGATGAAGCGGCCTACGGATTGATCATGATGCAGGGACACGGCACAGTCAATGGAATGCCGCTCGAAACTCCGGCCATGATCCGTTACGGACAGGTCACCCATGACGAATATTTCGTCTCGGAAACGGCGGCGCGGGAAGGCGTCCGGATCGCCAACGCGTCCGATTCGGACCCCATCGTCATGCTGAAACATTTCGGACCCGAAAACCCGGAATGGACAAGTCGTTTTTCCGAATGATGCCGTTTTCACCGCAAACGGTTCCCCGCCCTTCTTGAGGGAAACCGTTTGCGGAAATCGGAACCGGCTGTTTCCGGCGGATTTCCGCGCGGAAAAATGCAAATATCAAAAATCACCTTTTCAGCCTTGTTCGCCCCCTTGCATTCCGCATCGTCCGAATTATAGTATGACAAAGGCCTTTCAGATGAATCTCTTATTCTGGTTTTGTTCGAAAGGGAAAATGGAATCGTGATCTCTTCAAAAAGATATGAATTCCGCGGAGACATGAAAAATAGAAAATCGCGGGATGAAAGGAATACCAACCATGAGTTTTTCGGAACCGACAAAACCAAGCGCTTTCGCTCCGGCCGACAGAAAATGTCCGTACATGGTCAGGGAAGAATCGGAACAGCTCAAAGGAGAACTCGTTCGCTGTTCCGTGCTGGATGTGCTGCCGGAACCGATCCTCGTGCTGAATGACAAACGCCAGATCGTTTTCGCCAACAAAGCCCTGTTGAACGCGAGCTCATTGAAGGACGACGCCTCCATCCTTGGTCTGCGTCCGGGAGAACTTCTCGGATGCGTCCACGCCAAAAACGATTCGGGCGGTTGCGGAACAACGGAATTCTGCAGAGTCTGCGGCGCAGTCAATGCAATTCTCCACACCATCACATTTCACAAGGACGCCACGGAAGAATGCAGCATCATCTCCTCTTCGGACAAAGCCCACAATTTCCGGGTCTGGACCAGCCCCTTTGTCTGCCGGGGCAATTACTTCACGCTGCTTGTCCTCCGTGACATCGCCGACGAAGTCTACCGCAGTTCCATGGAACGGATTTTCTTCCATGACGTCATCAACATCATTTCCGGCCTCTACGGCCTTCTCTCCATCGTCAAGGACAGCCCCGAAGACTATCACGAAAATTACAAACTCCTCGTCGGCCTGACCGAAGAACTCCTCGAACAGATCAACTCGCAGAAAGATCTCCTCGCCGCCGAGGACGGCTCCATCTGCGTTGCGCCGGACATCGTCTCCAGCGCGGACATCCTGAAGTTCGTCGCTGCCGTGCTTGGCAGCCTTCAGGCGGCTACAGACAAAAAAGTCTTCATCCTGAAAACCTCCGAGGACATCAGTTTCAAGACGGACCCGCGTTTCCTCAAGAGAATTCTCATCAATATGGGAAAAAATGCGCTGGAAGCCACTCCCGCTGGGGAATCCATCTACCTGAACGCTTTTTCCGCCAACGGGAAAATGGTTTTCGAAGTTCACAACAACGGATATATCCGCCCGGAAATCCAGCTCCAGATTTTCAACCGCTTTTTCTCCACCAAAGGATGCGGACGCGGCCTCGGCACCTACAGCACCAAACTGCTGACGGAAAAATACCTTCAGGGAAAGGCCTATTTCACCTCGACGGAAGAGAAAGAAACTTCTTTTTTCATCGAACTTCCGATGGAGCTTGAAAATCCCGGCTGCAACTGCAAGAATTCCTGACGGGTGCCATTCCGGGACAGTTCCGCGGTGAGGGCGTGATTTATTATGAAGAACACGTATTTTCGAGATAGGCGTCCTCACTTGTTCTGAAATATCTTGACCGCATTCCGGACAGGAATAATCAGGGCGGGACAACGGACAGAACAATAGCCAGAAACAGCTGGACGGCATCCGCGCCGTAATCCGGACACGATAAGCGCCGTGTAAAATTTTCAGCTCATTTTTCGGCAAAAACGCATAAAAGAGGAATCCTCACAGGATTTTTGCGGCGACAGGTGTTATATTATGAGGTTCCCGTTACAAAAAAGAAACGGCATCTCTTCCGTATTTGTTCCGGGAAAAGAGATATATCATGCGAGAACACACCGAAAAGCTCGGCACGGATCCGATCCTGCCGCTGTTGCTGAAGCTGGCTTTGCCGTCCATGGCAGGGCTGATCATCGGCAACCTGTATGTGGTTGTCGACAGGATGTTTGTCGGAAAGGTCATCGGAGCGACAGGCCTTGCCGCAATGAACGCGGCGATGCCGATCACGATGATCATTTTCGCAATATCGATCCTGATCGGACGCGGGACTGCTGTCCTGTACTCGATCGAGCTCGGTAAAAAGAATTACGCCGAGGCGCAGAGACTGTTCGGCATGTCCATGTTTCTTTATCTGACGGCGGCGGCAATGATCACGGTCGGAGGACTGCTTTTTCTCGATCCTCTTCTGTATCTTTTCGGGATACCGGAGGAGGCGCTGCATCTTGGACGGGAATACCTGGCGATTTCCCTGCTCGGAACCATCTTTGTCATGCTGGGATTCCAGAATAACCTGATCCGGGGAGAAGGATATTCGGGGCTGGCCATGTTCACGCAGGTGATCGGAGCCGTCCTGAATGTCGGACTCGACGCACTGTTCATGATGGGATTCGGCTGGGGAATGGCGGGCGCGGCGTGGGCGACCGTCATCGCGCAGGGAGCGTCGACCCTGTGGGTGATGTGGTATTTCCGGTCCCGGCGGAGCATTTCGAAGCTCGACTGGCGAACCTTCCGGTTCTACGGTCCGGATTATCTGTGGAGAATCCTTTACAATGGATGTTCCCCCTTCGCGATCAACATAGCGGGAAGCCTGATCTGGACGATCCAGAACCACATGCTTCTCCGTTACGGGAGTCTGCTGGCGATGTCCGCCTTCGGGGTGATCCTGACGATCAACCAGCTGCTGATGGGGCTGATTTTCGGAGTCTGCATGGGGATGCAGCCGATGATCGGCTACAATTACGGGGCGGGAAAATACACCCGGGTGCTGAGCGCCTTCCGTTTCACGGTATTTCTCACGGCGCTTTTCACCATTCTGCCTTATCTCTGCATTCAGATTTTCGCGCGTCCGATTTTCCAGCTTTTCGTTCCTCCGAACGAGACTGAACTTGTCGAGATCGGGGTCTACTCGATGCGCTGTTACATGCTGCTGTTTCCGATTGCCACGGGGAGTATCCTGGTATCGCAATATTTCCAGAGCATCGGACGCGCTCCGGTGTCGCTGTTCATCGCGATGACGCGCCAGATCGCTTTCCAGATTCCGCTGGTGCTGATTCTGCCTCAGTTCTTCGGTTATTCGGGAGTCCTTTTCTCGGGCCCCGTCGGCGACACGATGGCGTTTTTCGTTGCGTTTTTCCTGATGAAGCGCGAGCTTCAGCGTCTGCGTGACGCAGCGAAAGGCGAATGCGAATTGTCCCGTGAAGCCTGCAACGCGGCCTGATTCCGGGCAGATCCTGCTTTTTTTCCTTGAACATAATCCAAATATTTTAAAAACACTGGAAAAATATGCAACAAACGTATATAGTGTATTGTCATTGACTTGGGGAGTCGGAAAACTGAAAGGAAAAAAATGTTTAGAAGTGTTCTGGCTGCCGGGGCAATCCTCCTGGCATTCCCGACCTATTGTGAAGAACCCGCGGACAAGCCGGTCGTAGTGGCGCTGGCCGGAAGTTCCGCCTGCGAGAGCTTCGGCAACACCGACCCGAACCTGATCTGGGGATGGGGTGAAGTCATCGGAGAACATTTCGATTCCGATGTGGAAATCAGGAATTTCGCCATCAGCGGATTCAGCACGAAACTGTTTATCGAAAAGGGACAGTGGGAAAAAGTGCTGGCCTCGAACCCCGACTACATCTTCATGACTCTCGGGGTCAACGATGCGAGACCCGGCGGAGAGAGACACACCGATCCCGAAACGACCTACCGTGAAAACCTGTTGCGTTTCGCCCGCGACGCCAAAGCGGTCGGCGCCGAAATCATTTTCGTCACCCTCAACCAGACCCTGACCTTCGATGAGACAGGCAAGGTCGAACGTCCGGACCGGAAACTGTACAACAAAACGATGCGCGCGGTGGCCGCAAAGCTGGGGAAGCCCTGTCTGGAACTTTCAAAGGCACACTCCCGCGCACTTGAAAAAATCGGATATTCGGAAGGACGCAAGCTGTACCGCCGTATTCCGTCGCAGAACATGAAGCTCGATCCGGCACACACCAACAAGGCCGGAGCGAAGATGGTAGCGAAAATCATCGTCGACGAGCTGAAGAAAAGCGATTCCGACCTGAAAAAGCATCTGAAATAACACACGGACTCCGGATGCCTTCCGGCAACAGCCTTCCCGGCGTGCCAGGCACGGAAAATGGATGCGCACCCGAATTTCAGGGACGTTCGATCTCCACGGAAATGGACTCCCGGCGCAGGGCCGCGCGGGGTTTCGCGATGCGTACATTCACGGAGCGGACGCCCGGAATGGAAAGACAGAGCTGAGCCGCGGATTCGGCCAGCGCTTCGAGAAGGAGGAAGGAAGAGTTTTCAACCATGCCGATGAGCGTTTCCTCCACTTCCCGGTAATTGACGGCGTCGGCGAGTGCATCCGTTTTTCCGGCTTTTGAAGCATCGCAGCCGAGATGAAGCTCGAACACGAGCGGCTGTTTCGCGGTGCGTTCCTGAGGCAGGGTCCCGATCAGGGCATCGATTTCGAGTCCGACGATGTGAATTTTGTCCATGATTGAAATATTCCTGAGATGAAAAGGCGCGTGCTCCGCGGGAGGTGAATCCGCACGGAGCACGGCGACTTGAATTACCGGCTCATGATCCGGGCGATTTCACGGTCGAGCTGTTCGGCGCGGATGCTTTTTTCGAGGATGGAATCGGCTTTGATCCATTCGCGAGCGTCCGGGGAGGAAAGCTCAAAGTGAAGACCGACCTTGGCGGCGGCATTGGTGAGAATGATCGCCTTGCAGTCGGGCTGCGCCTTTTTGAGCTTGTAGCAGAAAAGGAACCCGCTGTCGGTGAACTCAAGGATGAGTTCCGTGACGGCGAGGTCGAAGGTCTTGTTCTGGATGACGGCTTCGGCCTCCGCCTGGGAAGCGGCCGTCGCAACCTCGAATTTGAGACTTTCAAGGTGCTCTTTCAGGATGGCGAGCGCCTTCTTGTCGTTTTCGACGACGAGGGCCTTCTTGCCTGAATAGTCAACATGGGAAG